>NZ_JBDXMW010000001.1:0-348008 GCF_039939215.1 Marinomonas sp. 5E14-1
CTTGCTAAAACAACTTATGGGAGCTCCAACAGCAACAAGAACATGGCATCTAACCTGACCGACTTAGCACTAACACTAGACAAATCGGTAGATGTGTTTAAATTGTAAGTTCATGTTAGACAAATAAACATCTCTTAATTAAGACGCTCTAAAGTAATAAAAAGCGCCACGGATATGAAAACGGTGGCGCTTTTTTATCTCAGAAATCAAAGGATCAACCGATGTTAAGTTTCACTGTTTGGGGATTATCTTTAGGACAAGCGCTATTAGTGACAGGCAACATTTTACTGGTTTCTGTGACAGCATTAATCGGCAACAAAATCAGTCCATCGCCAGACTTCGCAACCGTTCCAGTCGCTCTGCAATTTATCGGTTTAATGGGAGCCACCTTACCTGCGGCTTTGTTAGTTCGATTATTAGGCCGTAAAAAAGTCTTTCTAATTGGCAATGTTATTGGTTTATGTGGCGCAGCCCTAGCCTATCACGCCTTAGATAACAGCGACTTTTGGTTGTTCTGCTTTTCTACATTCTTACTTGGTGTCGCCATAGGCATTGGCCAGCAATATCGCTTCGCTGCGGTTGAAAATAGCCCTGAAGGCAAGGGTCCACAAGCCATCAGTTTAATCATGGGAGGTGGCGTTTTAGCCGCTGTACTCGGCCCTAATCTTGCCGTTTGGTCTGAACACATAGTGTCAGGGACTCAATACATTGGCGCTTTTGCCGCTTTATTTATGCTTTATGTGATAACAACTATTTTGATTGTCGCATTGCCATTAAAACCAGCAAGCCTTGAAGAACAAACTGGAACACCACGCTCTTACCGAGAGTTACTAAACCAACCTTTACTTATTGCTTCTATTACATCCGGTGCTATTGGCTATGCTGTGATGGTGTTGATCATGACGGCGACACCACTAGCGATGCATGGACATGGGTTTCATTTTGGACACACAGCAAGCGTCATTCAATGGCATGTGCTGGGTATGTTCGCACCATCATTTTTCACTGGTCATTTGATTAAAAAGTTCGGTACTAGCCATATTATCCAGACAGGTTGCCTGTTACTGATTGCTTGTATTTTATTAAACCAGTTTGGCACTTCTTATTGGTATTTTTGGACCGCATTAGTCTTCTTAGGAATAGGCTGGAACTTTACTTTTATTGGCGCAACTAACCTACTCACGCAAACCTATCAACCAGCTGATAAAGCAAAAACACAAGGTTTAAACGACTTTTTGGTCTTTGGCTCTTCAGCCGTAGCCAGTATTCTTGCAGGTTATTGGCAGAGTTTATTTGGGTGGGAAACACTGAATCTATTAATGCTACCGGCGATTTTCATCGCTATGCTTGCCGTTTACTTCAGTATGAAACAGTCAAGAGAAACAGCTTAATAGGTGTCTAGTAAAGTCTGGGAAGTCCATTTTTCTAATAAACCAATAACATGAAAAAGGCCCTAATAATTATCATTAGGGCCTTTTTTAGAGTACGTTTAAATCCATTATCCGATCAGATTACTCGGTACGAAAACGCACCACCATAGAATGCAGTTCTTTACTAAGGTGATCTTGTTTCTCACAAAGACTGGCAACGTCACCAGAAATAGAAGATACATTGTGAGCTGACTCACTAATATTAATAATATTACTATTAATGTCTTCAGTAACAGCTCGCTGCTCTTCCGCCGATGCGGCTGTTTGCATCGTCATATCTCGCATTTGTTTTACAACATCTTCGATCTGTACAAAAGACTCTAACGCTTGGTTCGACAAACTAATCGCATTCTCAGATTCAGACAAACTCGCCATCATAGAGTCCGATGCTTCTTTTGTTTTATTAGACAACAGTCCTAGGATACTCGTAATTTGTTCTGTCGACTCCTGAGTACGACCAGCTAATGTTCGTACTTCGTCAGCTACGACGGCAAAGCCTCGACCTTGTTCCCCCGCCCTCGCCGCTTCAATGGCCGCGTTTAATGCAAGAAGATTGGTCTGTTCAGCAATGCCTTGGATCGTTGAAAGAATCTGATTAATGTTGTCTGTTTCTTTTTCTAGCTCTTTAATCATTCCATTGGATTCAGCTAAACGCTCGCCGAGACTATTAACACCTTCTGAACTATTCTGAATAAGCTTTTTACCAGCAATGGTTGTCTCTAACCCTTTCTCAGAAAACTCTGCAGACTGCGCACAACTTTCAGCACCTTCGCTTGCGGCAAGCACCATTTGTCGACCGGCTTCCGAAATAAGTTCCAGTGATTTCAATTGCTCTACTGTGGACTCAGCCACTTCATTAGCCTTTGCAGCTGTTTCTGCTGCAATATGATCAATCTCTACACTCGAATTTTTAATACCTAATATTAACTTGCATGTAGATTCGACAAATTGATTAAACCAATTTGCAAGTGTCCCAGTTTCATCATTAGTATTAATTTCGATTTTTGACGTTAAATCCCCTTCACCTTCAGCCAAAACCTGTAAATGAGAAGAGACATTTTCAATAGGGGTAATTAATGCTTTCGCCATGAAATACACAATAATAGAAAAAGCAATAAGCAGTAACACACAAACAATGATTGTCGTTTTAATCAATTCATTTGTGCTGGCATAAATTTCCTCTGCTGGCATTAAGCCCACAAACTTCCATTGTAAATTAGGAGAGGTATAAACATTTGCGTAATAATCTATACCATCAAGATGAAAATGGGCCATACCATCCGATGTATTCGCTATTACTTGGTAAGCTTCGCCTTCGACCTCATTAATCTTCTTAAAGTTATTATCTTCATGTAATGGATCAGCCAGAATAGTACCGGTGTTTTCAATCACCATGACGCTGCCAGTATTACCAAGTTTGGTATTTCTCGCCATCTCGGTTAACGTTTTAATAGACACATCTATCGACACCATACCGCCAATTTCATTACCCTTTTGATAGGTACTTATAACAGACAAATAAGCCGCATCATCAGGTTCCCAATAATAGGCATCATTGACGATAATTTCGCCAGGCTTTTTCAAAGAGTTCATGTACCAACTTTGTGTATTTGTATAAAACTCTGCGTACTCGTATGTTCCTGGCCATTCTAAATAGCCACCATCAAGATCTCCCATATAAACATAGACATAATGGGAATGATTCTTTCCAAGCCCTTCGAACATCTTAAAAATTTCTTCTTCACGGCCGCCGTTTTGTTTTGCAACAACACTTGGTGCCTTACCTTCTTTACTTGTATAAGTTGTCAGAGGGCGTGCATCTATAGCAGTAATCGCATCGCTTTTGGATATGTAACCAACCACATTTTTTATATCTGAAATAAACTGATCATAAGTACTTTCAACAGCACTCAAAGTCTGGCTACTATTTTGGGAAAAATCTTTTAATGCACTTTTTGAAGAAAGAAAAGCGGTTATAGAACTAACCGTTAACACAGGTAATACTATTGCAATAGAGAATCCAATCAGCAATTTTGTTTTAATTTTCATTAAAATACATCCATTATATCAATTACATCATATTTAATTTCTTGTAGCGAAATTACTATCTTACTTTGAACCTAAAATTAGGTATAACGATAATTTAAAATAATAAAACCTCTATATAAATCTATACAGTTATAGCATCTATAACTGAACGAACTTCTGGCAGAATAGGTACTCCTGTACGGGTTATTTCTTTAAATAGTTCAATAACAAAAGAATGCTGCTCGGGAAAATCTTGTAACCAATTCTGTAATACAAGCTGAACTTCGGATATAGGCATTTTCTCTGTGACTGGCACATTAACATTTCTTAACTTCTCAATGAAATCCACTTCATCGATTAAATCTACAATCATCATAAATAATGCTCTCTTGTCTTAATATAAGCGCCTTTATCGAATGACTTTTTCTTCTAATAAAAGATCAAAAATCGCCTGAGCTTTTTCGGCTGGCGTTCCTTCTTTTAAGACTTTACCACCGCCACCTGCTGGCTTTGCTGTGGCCGCTTTAAAACGGTCTGCCGCGGTTTTCGCTTTTACAACCTTCATTCGCTTAGGACGAGGTTTCGCAGGCGTGACTTGCCAATTCAGTACTGAATCATCGACAGTTGATTCATTTGAAATCACTTCAATTTTTGCACGCAACCCAGGCCCATAAGCCGTTTGACGAGGCGCAGACGCCGCATTATCAACCGTGGCAATAAAAGGCAAAGCAACCTGTACAGCACGACGTTGACCACGAGGCAAAGCCAATAATACATCGGCGACACCTTCTTTAATATCAACAATGTCCGCAATACGAGAAACGATCGGCCACCCTAATTTTTCCGCAAGCAAATAAGGCAGCATGCCCGATGACTCACCAGACTCAGCACGCACACCAGTTAACACAACACCAGCTTCATGCTCGTGCAAAAAATTAGCCAAACTAGGCAAAGCATCTACATTTTCTTGCTGCTCTAGAACCGTCAAGGAAGGCAGCCCCATTCCAGCGTATTGGCGTAATACAGAATCATCATTCTGAGCACTGCCAGCGTGCACAAGGTGTAAATCACGCCCCACTAAGGATAATCCTAATTCAACCGCACGAGCATCTTGTTCTGCCCGACGAGCACGCCCCGATTGAGGATGACGACCAATAGACAGAAGGGAAAACACTTTTATATCAGGCAACATGATTCTCCTCCTTCTGCAAAACGTCATCGGCTGAAATGCCATTGCGCTCATTCGTCAGTTTTATTAATTCTTGTAGCACTTCTTCACTGTCTGCAATCACGGCCAAATCGGCTCTTTTAACCATGTCACAACCCGCATCGGTATTAATCGCAACAATCTTGTCGCATTGACCGATGCCTTGCATGTGTTGAATCGCCCCCGAAATGCCCACCGCCAAATACACACGCGCTGTAACCCAAGTACCAGAAGCTCCCACCTGTCGGGCACGAGGCATAAAGCCATCGTCTACTGCCACACGGCTAGCGCCTTCTGTCGCACCCAGCGCCGCTGCGCATTGGTGAAACTGCTCCCAATTATGGATACCATTACCCGCTGATAAAATGAACTCGGCTTCTGCCAAAGGCACCGCATTGGGGTCAACCGCCATCAAGCCATTGTCAATCAATAAACTCGGCCCTTGAGCGTCTTTCGTCATGTCTAGATCAAGCGGTAACACTTCATGGCGAGTTTCGTCTATAGCATTGCCACACTCCTCTAACACCATCAATATACGCGGCGTTTCTCGGGTAATATCCGTACTGGATGACGCACCACGGCACACGGTTTGTGTTGTCGATACTTGCCATGCTTGAGTCGCTGGGCGCTCACCAAGACGTGCGGCCAAGCGTGACGCTAAGTCGGTTCCGCCAGCAATCGAATCAGGGAACAACCAATGTCGCGGCTGATAAGTTTCTTCCACTTTTAATAAAGCAGACAGCCTTTCTTCTGGCGCAAAACCGTCGTAATCAACATCAGATAAATGCAACAAGCGATCCACACCTGCCAAATCAAATTGTGTTTCTTTGCTTTCTCCAAAACACACAACCACAACCGCTGTAGACGCTTGAGAACCTTCCTCTGCAATAAGCTCATGGGCCAAACCAATGATGTCTTTATCATGAGCGGTCAGTCGTCCACCAGTCATATCTGGCACGACAACAATATAAGCGGATGGATCAATAACTTGATGCAAAGGCAGCACGACTTCTTGTGCCGCGCCGGATGAGCGTTTTTGGTTATTTAAAGCACCACTAATAGAACCATTACGAGCAGCACGATCAATGCGCTTAATACCATTCGGGCCAATAAAACCAATGGCATGCGGATTCTTACGAATCAATCCAGACGGGCCACGCACTTCGCCACTGTTCGCCGATACCACAGAATCATGCAAAGGATGTAAACGATTACGCGCAATCCATTCGGCTCTCGGGTCACGACGCATAATCTGAGAAAAAGAATCCGTCATTAATGCACCTCCTCAACCAACTGGCCGACTAAGATTTCGGCAATGTCTTTCACCACTGGACGAGGCTCTACAACACCTTCCAGCATGGCTGTACATTGCTGACAACCAACGGCAACCATTTCTGCACCTGTGCTGACCACATCTTCCATGCGCATATCCGCAATACGTCTTTCGCCAGGAATATCGGTAATAGGTGCACCGCCACCTCCACCGCAACAACGAGAGCGGTAACCCGAACGCTCCATTTCTTCTATTTCAATGCCCAATGACGCCAATAATTCCCGTGGCGCTTCGTATTCGCCGTTGTATCGACCAAGGTAACAAGGGTCGTGATACGTCACTTTCCCCCCTTTGAAACCATCTACTTTCAAGCGACCCGCTTTAATTAACTGATTCAAAAACGTTGTGTGATGAAGTACTTCAACGCCTTCCAACGCATCTGAGCCAAAATCCCCATATTCATTTTTCAAACAATGGAATGCATGAGGGTCGGTTGTCACAATAGTAGTAAATTCGTATTGCGCCAGAGTGGCCAAGTTACGTTTGGCTAAGCTTTGGAAAGTGGCATCGTCACCAAGGCGTCTCGCTACGTCACCACTGTCACGCTCTTCATCCCCAAGAATCGCCACATCCACATTAGCGGCTTTTAATAATGTAACGAAGGAACGTAAAATCCGCTGACTGCGCATATCAAAGGCACCATCAGACACCCAGAAAAGCACCTCGGCCTTTTTCACGTCTTTCATCAGATTCAAATTTTGGTCTGCTGCCCAGTGCGTTCGGCTAGCTGGCGAGTAACCATTTGGGTTGTCTGTGGCAATAATATTGTCGAGTATTTCCGCGCCTTTATTGGGTGTTTTCCCTTTTTCTAAGGTCAGAAAACGACGCATATCGACGATGGCATCCACATGCTCAATCATCATTGGGCATTCTTCCACACAAGCCCGACAAGTCGTACAAGACCACAAGGTTTCTGGGTCGATTAACCCTTCGGTAATAATCTGATCTGGGCCACCACTTGCATTACCGACTTCCACATTCGGATATGGACTACCCGCGTACTTTGCATCCGTTCCACCCGCAAAACCCACCACCATATCTTGAATCAGCTTCTTTGGGTTTAATGGTTGACCTGCCGCAAAAGCCGGACACATGGCTTCACAACGACCACACTGAACACAAGCATCAAAGCCCAATAACTGGTTCCATTTAAAATCAGAAGGTTTCGCCACGCCATGCACTTCGCCTTCTTGTAGCTCTTTACCAAGCTTTGCCGCTTTTAAACCAGTAGAACGACCACCGCCAAAACGTTCAGGTCGGCGGTGAAAAGCCAGATGCAACGCACCAGCAAAAGCGTGCTTCATCGGCCCGCCCCATGTCATGCCAAACAGCATTTCACTCAGGCTCATCAACACCAAGGCAGACAAGATAAGCGTCAAAAACCATTGCCCCATAACACCTAATGTAAAGCTCTCAGGCAGCTCTCCAATAACAGGAAGAACCCCAGCAGCAGGCAAGGTTAAAACAAAAAAGGTAACAGAGAAGATCAGTAGATTTTTTGGCAACCGCATCCACGGGCCTTTTGACAAACGAGAAGGAGGATTTCGTCGGCGCTTAAAGACGAACAAAGCACCACAAAACATCATGCTCAAAGCCCCTAACAGCATCCAAGAAAGCACTTTGCTTTCAACGCCAATTAAATGAACTAAGATCACCAATGCCATAGCCAAAACAAAACCGCCGCCTGTGGCAACGTGAGTACGCGACATGTATTTGTCACGTTCAACCACATGATGCAAATCGTGCAGATAACGCTTCGGCATCGCCAACAAGCCTGCGATCATATCGACTTTTTCAGCTTGTCCCGCGCGCCACATATTCATACGACGTACAGCACCGATTCCCGCCAGCACCAGAAGCGTTAAAATAAGAGTCGGAAGTAACCAATCAAGAATCATTTTTCACCCTCAACATTGGGCATATTTAGCACAAAAAATATCATTAACGATGAGATGAGCGATTTAAAGACAAGGCAAAATGAACGAGAAAGCAGAGTTTATAAGTATAAATGAGCATTTCGAGTTCATTTTTAACACAGTATTTACGAGCTCAACCATCGTTTCCTATAGATCCTTACAGAGGCGAAGAGCATCATACATAGCCGCATGAATATTGCGCTGAGAAACACAATCTCCCAAGCGCCACAAAATCATGCCTTTGCTGTCACCACTCAAAACGGGTTGAGGCTTAATATCAAATAACGCTTCGTTATCAATTTGGCCTTTATTCACTGAGCTTTCTTTCAGTGCGTAATACAGCTCATCATTGGCTTTTGTACCATTCTCGACAACAATCTGATCCACCACACGTTCTTCTTGTTGCGCTGTGTATTCGTTTTCTAACACAGCGACCAACTTGTCCCCTTCGCGATAGACTTTTTCCAGTAGCATATCCGACGTCATGATGACTTCTTTTTCATAAAGTGAACGGTAATAGGTTGGGAAAGTGGTACCGCCAATGCCAACGCCCGGCTTAATGTCGTCTGTCACCAATTCCACTAATGAGCCTTTAGAAGCCAAATAATCCGCTGCCGACATACCAGAAAATTCACAGATAGTGTCGTAGATTAAAACGTTTTTACCCGCTTCCACCTTGTCACTCAGAATATCCCACGTTGATACCACTAAACCTTCTTCCGCACCCCATTCTGGGTTTTGATCTAAGAATGGACGACCGCCTGTGGTCAAAATACATACATCTGGATTCAGTTCTTTTACCAAATCTTCATCCGCTGCGGTGTTCAAACGAACCTCAACACCTAAACGCTCTACTTCCATGATCAACCAACGGGATATACCTGCAATCTGATCTCGTTGTGGCGCTTTTGCTGCCAAGGTAATTTGACCACCAAGCTCTGGCGTTTTTTCAATAAGGGTGACTTTATGGCCGCGCTCCGCCGCCACTCGTGCCGCTTCCAGACCACCAGGCCCACCGCCGACAACTACCACATTGCGAATCACGCCAGTCGTTTTCTCAATGATATGTGGCAAGCCCATGTATTCACGCGATGTTGCTGTATTTTGGACACACAACACGTCTAAACCTTGATACTGACGATCAATACAATAGTTCGCGCCAACACACTGGCGAATCTGATCCACTTGATCCATTTTGATCTTGGCAATAAAGTGCGGATCCGCAATATGCGCTCGGGTCATACCAACAAAATCCACATAACCCGCTTCAATGATGCGTTTCGCTTGATTTGGATCTTTAATGTTTTGCGCGTGTATCACAGGCACATTCACTACTTCTTTAATGCCTGCCGCCAAATGTAAGAAAGGCTCTGGTGGGTAACTCATGTTTGGAATCACGTTCGCCAAGGTATTGTGCGTATCGCAACCAGAACCCACCACACCAAAATAATCCACCATGCCTGTGGCATCGTAATATTGTGCAATTTTTTTCATGTCATCATGGTTCAAACCATCTGGATGAAATTCATCTCCAGTGATACGCATTCCCACAACAAAATCAGGGCCGACCTCTTCTCGCACCGCTTTCAGCACTTCCATGCCGAATTTCATACGACCTTCAAAGGTTCCACCCCATTCGTCAGTACGTTTGTTCACTCGTGGCGACCAAAACTGATCAATCATGTGTTGGTGTACAGCGGACAATTCGACACCATCCAAACCACCTTCTTTAGCACGACGAGCCGCTTGCACGAAATCACCAATCACGCGCCAAATTTCTTCTACTTCGATCACTTTACAAGTCGCGCGATGCACAGGTTCACGAATACCAGAAGGCGACATTAAGTTCGGCCAGTTTTCACCGTCCCAACGGGAACGACGTCCCATGTGTGTAATTTGAATCATGATCTTGCCGCCGTGTTTATGTACCGCGTCAGCAAGATTTTGGAAATGAGGAATAATGCGATCCGTGGATAAATTCACCGAACTCCACCAACTTTGCGGGCTGTCGATAGACACCACACTGGAGCCACCACAAATAGACAAACCACAGCCGCCTTTGGACTTTTCTTCGTAATACTTAATGTAACGGTCGGTCGTCATGCCACCATCAGTTGCATACACTTCAGCGTGAGCCGTACTGACTATTCGATTTCGGATGGTAAGTTTGTTGATTTTAAGAGGCTCGAATAGAACATCATATTGGGACATAAAAAGAACTCCCGCTTAACTGGAAAACGTAAAAATGAAGAAAACGCCCTGCCTTGCCCGCACAGCGTGTATTAACTAGCTAAAAAGTAAAAACTAAAGAGGAAGAACCTCAAAATAACCAACATCATGCCCTTCTTCCGCACCACTTTGTGTTTGCATGGCTTTGGTTCTTAAAGACGACCCTTGGCTTTCCAAGATCTGATCCAACGCACCAGCAAACCAGCCAGTGAACATATAATCGACTTTGCGGTTTACTTTTTTACCGTGGACCTTTTCGTAGTGATAAACAAAGGCGGAATTCTCTAAACGAACTTTGGCTGTACCTTTTTCTACATCCAGTTCTTCTGTGATGAAAAATCCCCAACCACGCTGAGATAAACGTTTCAGATAGTGGTTCCAAATATCCTCGCCATAAATACCATGGCATTCTGACTCTTGTTCACACCAGAAATACGCTGACTTATAACCGGCTTTGTACAAAATTTCGGCATAACGCTCTGCACCAATCTCGTCTTCAATCCCCATGTGATTGTTAACAAAAAAATGACGAGGCACGTACAGCATTGGCAACGCATCGGTATTCCAAACACCGGTTTCATCGTCTACTAGAATTGGCATTTCTGGCGCATGAAAACCCATAAATCATTCCTTAAATTCCAAATTTTTTTAAAGTAAATACAATTCTGAGACGCAATGAGCAAAGACTTCCCGAGGCAAAAGCAAACGAAAGAGCGGAGTTTATAAATCATAAATGAGCATCTTGAGTTTGCTTTTAACAACGGTTAGTCGAGCGCAATCGTCTCAGGCACCCCAAATTTCTTTTAAAAGATTGACCCAGTTTTTCCCCATAATTTTCTCCACCTGACGCTCACTAAAACCATGCTTCAACAAGGCTTCCGTCAAGTTAGGGAAATCCCCTACTGTACGCATACCAAGAGGATTGATGATTTCGCCAAAACGAGTTAAACGACGTGCGTAACCTTTGTCGTGAGTTAGGTATTCAAAGAAATCTTGACCGTGACCTTGAGTAAAGTCTGTGCCAATGCCAATCGCGTCTTCACCGACAATGTTGTAAATGTATTGAATGGCTTCTACATAATCATCAACCGTAGCGTTGATGCCAGCTTTTAGGAAAGGTGCGAACATGGTCACACCAACAAAACCGCCTTTATCAGCAATAAACTTAAGCTCTTCATCGGTACGGTTTCTAGGATGTTCTTTCAGGCCTGCTGGTAAGCAGTGAGAGTAAGCAACAGGTTGTTTAGACGCTAGAATCACTTCTTTTGCGGTATTTGGGCCAACGTGAGATAAGTCACACAACATGCCAACACGGTTCATTTCTGCGACAATTTCATGACCAAACCCAGACAAACCGCCATCGCGTTCATAACAGCCAGTGCCGACAAGATTTTGCGTGTTGTAGCACATTTGTACTATGCCCACGCCCAAGTCTTTAAATACTTGTACATGGCCAATTTGGTCTTCAAACGCATGGGCATTTTGAAAGCCCATCATGACACCCGTTTTGCCTTCATCTTTGGCGCGCTGAATGTCTTTTGTTGTGTAGACTTTTAACAATAGATCACTGTTCGCTTCAATCAGCTGATTCATTTCAATGACATTTTTCACTGTACCTTTAAAGTCTTCCCAAAATGATACAGTGCAATTCGCGGCGGTTAACTTGCCTTTCGCCATGTCTTCAAATAATTCTCTATTCCACTTGGCACAAATTAAACCGTCAATAATAATGGATTTGTCGTGAAGATCTGCTGCGTTCATTGCTCTTCCTTACCAAATAAATCGGTGCTTTAAGTAAATAACGATTGATGAACCCAGTGTAATTTTTCACGAAAGGAGGAAGCAGGCTGTAAACGACGAGACAATTACCAAAAGCGACTCGACTTGAAAACTTATGTCGTATTAATGCAAGATGAACATAGACAGTGTTTTTCACTCTGTTTTCACATCACACTTTGTTAATCGAGTTCTCATTTTATTGGTTTGGAAGAATATGAATAATAAATTAACCGGAAAAAATGTTCTCATCACCGCAGGTGCCCAAGGCATCGGCGAGGCCATCACAAAACACTTTATCGATAGTGGCTCAAACGTCGCTATTCACTATTTTTCAAGTGCTGAAACAGCGAATCAGTTAATCGCATACGCACAAAGCAAAGGGCACAAAGCCATTGCGATCAGTGGAGATTTAACCAATGAAGCCGATGCTAATATCTTGGCCGAAAAAACAGTCGAAGCGCTTGGCAGTCTAGACATACTGATCAACAATGCTGGATCTTTAGTAGCTAGAAAGTCTCTTAATGATATGAAAGCCGAGTTTTGGCATAAAGTGATGGACATCAACATGACATCCATGATGTTTGTAACTCGTGCTGCGTCGCCTTATCTGGCTAAGCAAGAAAACAGCAGCATAGTGAATCTAGCATCACTTGCTGGCCGTAAAGGCGGCCATCCTGGCTCTCTCGCCTACTCAACAAGCAAAGGCGCTATTTTAACCTTCACCAGAGCACTCTCTGCTGAATTAGGCCCTCAAGGCACTCGTGTTAACGCGGTTGCTCCAGGATTAATTCTTGGTACGTCTTTCCACAATATGCATACAACTAAAGAATCTGCGGATGAAACCATTAAAGGTATTCCGATCCAACGAGCAGGCAACGCGGAGGATGTTGCCAGAGCCGTGGCGTACTTGGCTTCTGAATATGATGGTTTTATCACTGGTGCCACACTGGACATCAATGGTGGCGTTTTTAACATGTAGTCTTTTTTTATTCGCTCTGAAAATAAGAAAGCCAAATCCTAAGATTTGGCTTTCTTATTTTACTTTCTCGCTTCAAAGACGATTATTTCTTAACCAGCAAGTCTTCTAATTTCAATCCTGTTGCCTTATGAATGCTGCGCCACAGGTAATAAAAAATCGCCATCATCATGATCATGGAAGGAATGGCAATCATTGGATAACTGTACAACGTCATTTGCCCTAACTCTTCGTTAAAAGCTTCTGTTCCTGCTGGGCTGGTTACAATCCACTTAGCCAACACGTAATTCATAGTCGCCGAGAAAGCAAACGAGCCTGCGATAAAATAAGTCGCATTCATCAATTTCTTCTCGAACATTTTTGTGCTGCCATGTTCCTCTAGCTTTTGCTTGATAGTTTCTGTATCCATAACAGACGCATTAAACAACAAGGCACGAATTAAAGGATAAGGTGTAAAAGTAGACACCAATACAGCAATACCAATGATAGCTGGAACCGCTGCTTCTTTTATCGCTAACCACTGATTATCTAACTCAAACAGACCGATACTGCCCGTCATCAAAACACTCACCAAACCCAGTAAAGCAATAAAGTTAAATTTCTTATACTTCACTAACTCGAAAATCCCCCAACCAAGAGGAAACGCCAACGCGGCAATCAAACCACCACTTACGCCTAACGAATCTTCGCCACTCAACTTCATCAAAATAAGGGATGGCAAAATAACACTGACAATAAGATCCACCATCGGACGTGGCTTATGTGTAGGAGAGCTGCTCATAATTTTAAAATTCCAACTTAAGTTCAAACACGATTCAAAATATTAATGGCGACTATCATAAATGAAAAATCATCACGGCAGTACATAGACACTTTCAAAAAATGAGAAATGCCAAGGAAATTTAGAGAAAATATGGAATAACCAAATGATAAAAATCGTCCTGAGGAAGCAGAGTCTACTCAATGAGAAAGTAACGGATGATTCCATAGATATATAAAACAGAAAAAATAATATTGATGTACTTAAGCTGGCGCTCCGTGTGTAGCCAAGCGCAATAAACCCAGATCAAACAAAAAGGCAAACTGATAAACATGGTGTAAGGATACCAATCTTGCACTGTTGCAATCGTACTCATCACTCCCAATACCAAGGCGAACCACTTCAGATTTTGCTCCTGCTTAGCAAGCATTTTGCCAATATCCTGTGTTAGATAGGATTTCAATCTCACATACATTCCTTTTCCCCTTCTTAGCTTAGTATTTCCCTATAATATTAATCTATCAAAGTCAACTTAAAAATAGATAAAAATTATTAAAAACATGACATCACACTCTAAATTATCTAGCAAATAATCACCACTATTCACCAATAAAAGGTCACATTAGGAATGCTGTGGTTTAAATTCAACCCACCAAAAATCACATTTTTAAGTGCACCAATAACTAGCACTAAAATATCAAACTTTGATATGAAAACTTATTTCTAACCAAAAGGTTATGTTTTAAAAGAGTTTTCTAAAAGTGCCAAATAAACGCACAAAATCATCGAAACACCCATTTTTTGTGCATTAAAATTTAATTTTAGGAATTTAACATTTTCGATTGCTACAAAAAAAAAAGCATGTAATATCAAAAAGCTGACCAAACGGTCATACATAATTTATTACAAATATCAAAGGGGAAATACCAGTGAAAAAGGCTATTTTAGGTCTATCAAGCATGCTGCTAGCTGGCAGCGCATTAGCGGCGGATTATTCGGATGATATCCACAAAAACGATTACTCATGGAGTCAATTTAATTTGATGTACGCTGTTGATGAGCTACCTGGCGAATCAACACACGATTACTTAGAGATGGAATTTGGTGGACGCTCAGGTATTGTTGACTTATACGGCTATGTTGATATTTTCAATCTTGCTTCAAGTGAAGACAGCGACAAAGCGAACAGTGATAAAATCTTCCTTAAATTAGCTCCTCGTTTCTCATTAGACGCTATCACTGGTAGTGACTTGTCTTTCGGTGCGGTTCAAGAGCTTTACATCTCTACTATCTTAAGCTTAGATGGCGGCCAAAATGGCACAAATAACACTTTCGTTGGTTTAGGTGCTGATGTGAACGTGCCTTGGCTAGGTAAAGTAGGCATGAACCTTTATGCTTTGCATGATCAAAGCTTTGGTTCTCGTGATGGCTTAAATGGCTACCAATTCTCTATGAACTGGTTCAAACCATTCACATTCTTTGAAAACGGTTCATTCCTGTCTTACCAAGGTTACATTGATTACCAATTCGGTATGGACAGTGAGTATGTATCAGCAACCTCTGGTGGTGCTACTTTCCAAGGCCTTTACTGGCATTCAGATCAATACTCTGTTGGTTATGGTTTAAAGCTATATCAAGACGTTTACGGTATCGAAGACTCTGAAGGGTTCAAATCTTCTGGTGCATCTCATTACTTTGCTGTGACATACAAGTTCTAAGCACTACATAAAGCATAATAAAAAAGAGCCAAATGGCTCTTTTTTATTTCAAAGATCACCATGAAACTGCTTTACCCATTCCCTTGGTGACAAGCCTGTTTTCTTACGAAATACTCTAGCTAATACTGAACCATGCTCATACCCAACTTGATTCGCCACAAAACCCACGGACTTTTCTTTTACCAATAATTGTTGCGCCAATGAAATGCGTAAATCCGTTAAGAAGTCATTCGGCGTTTGCCCAACGGTATCACGGAAGACTTGAGCAAATTTAGAACGAGACATGGCCGCGCCTTGCGCCATCATACCCAAAGTCCAAGCCTCTTCAGGCATTTCTTGCAACTTTACTAAGACAGGTGCCAAAGCAGGATGACTCAATCCGGCCAACATGCCTTCAATCACCACACCATCTTGAGATAAAGTACGCAGCATTTGGATCAACAAAATATCGCACAGTTTTCCCAACATACTTTTTTGTCCTAAACCACCAGATGACACTTCAGAAAAAATCCATTCAACCGTATTCGCTATAGGCGTGTTATCAAGCGTCAAACACACTAACTTTGGCAAACTAGAAACCAACTGTTGTTGCTCTAATGCTGAAAAGTGAATCGCAGCACACACCAGTTCCGCTTGGTCTGTTTCAGAAGAGATAATGCGATGTGTAGTAGAGAAAGGTAAAAGAATAACAGCTGGACGATCAAACACCACTTTACGGCCTTCTGCGTCGATCACAGTCAATGTCCCAGACCGAAGGTAATGTATGTGTCCACCATTGTGCTCTTGATCATGGCCTAGGTTTTTATCGCCACAAAAGCCACCGCTAAAAATCACTTCAGACTGAAGAGAAAAACGCTCTAATATATTGTCAAATTTGCTCACACATTCACACTTTCATCAGGTTGGACGATTGGTTTCAACTTTTGGACATTTGGATGCCTTATCCCTCAAGAGAAACCCTAAACTGGTTTCATTCTTTCAACATGACATAAGGTTCAAACAATGAAACTGACTAATCTAATCAAAACTCTATTAGCAAGCGCAACCATCTTAGTGAGCGCTTCCTCATTTTCTGCAGATATCGACATGAATGCAGACAAGCACAACGTGTCTATCAAAGGCTACGATACGGTCGCTTACTTCACGGAAGGCAAAGCGGTACGTGGTAATTCCCATTTCACAGCAACCTATAAAAATACCACATTCCATTTTTCATCAGCTGAAAATAGAGACCTATTTAATTCAGATAAAGACAAGTACGCGCCACAATACGGCGGCTTCTGCGCAATGGGTGTTGCGATGAATCAAAAGTTCGATGTGGACCCACAAGCATGGAAAATCGTAGACGATAAGTTGTATTTAAATTACAACAAAGATATTCAGAAAGCATGGTTAAAAGACGTACCAGGCAACTTGAAAACAGCTGAGCAAAACTGGCCTGAACTAAAAGGCCTAACACCTGAAGAAGCACAAGCAAAAAACGGTTAATTCTTCTTAATAAAATGCAAGAGCAATAAAATCCACAAAGCCAGTACTTAGCATGCTGGCTTTTTTGGCAGCGTGTCAAAACAGAATCGAAAATATAAGGTTCTTAGTGAGCTCATGAACACTATCTAGTACTTTTCAAAGAGATCAGAGCGATGTCCAAAAGTTTTTAATAAATTGTCTAAAATCCGCCGTATCATCTTCTTCTAATAAGCTTTCACGCCCAGCCCTGGCAACATCAAAGCCTACAGTTTCTTCAAGCATATGACATAAACCAAGAATATATTGAGGCGACATTTCTGGGTGGCCCTGTGTCGTTAAAATTTGATTCTTATATTGAGTCACAAAATACGGTGTGAAATCGCTTTTCGCGCAAACCTCAAAACCTTCTGGTAACACATCCACCTGATCTTGATGAAAGACTAATAAGTTTAACGCTTGGCCTTTATGCCAACCTATTTTATTGACCGGTGGATGGCACCATTCATTTTGATAATGCCCAATGCCCCAGCCTTTTTCTGATTTAGAGACAGAACCACCTAATGCACAAGCAATCGCTTGATGGCCAAAACATACTCCAAGGAGTTTTTTATTTGCTGCAACTATCTCACGAATACAAGAGAAAAGAGGCTCAATCCAAGGTAAATCTTCATACACACCTGCTTTACTACCAGACACAATAAACCCATCGAACTGTTCCACTTTAGGGAAGCTCTGCTCAATATCTCCATGCTCATTGGTGCTTAAATAAATCGGAAAAACCGTCAGTTCGTCGTTTTCATTAATTACCTCAAGAAACATATTTCGATAACCTCCAAACTCACTTAACAGCTCAGAGTTGGATTCATCACACAGTAGCAATGCTATTTTCATTCTTTTCCTTTAGTTATTGAGCTGTGAAGAATTGCGTTTTTTATCCCAAAAAAATTGGCTAACAAATGTTAGCCAATTTTATGCTCTACAGGTATTAGAAAATACTAAATTTAAAAAGCAAAAACTTTAAACAGCATTTTCTCCTATCAGATTAGTACTCAAATTTATGTGCCGTGTAGAGTTTGAAAGCCGCTTCCCACACTTTACCAACACTGCCGTTACCAACTGTTTTACCATCTATTGTTGTCACTGGTGCTAATTCTTTACTTGAGCTAGTTACCCAAACTTCATCAGCGTTAAATACTTCTTCCATCGTGATATCGCGTACTTCAAATGGAATTGAGCCATCCTTTTCTAAAATATCTAGAATTAACTTACGTGTGATACCAGGCAAGATCTGATTATCTAAAACAGGTGTGATAACAACGCCATCTTTCACGATAAACGCATTAGAAGAGCTGGCTTCCGTTAGAATATTGTCAGCATTATAAAGTAGAATCTCATCATTGCCGCCTTCATAACCTTCTTGGAAATGCATAACATTGCCTAACAAGGCCGTCGATTTTATTTGGCAACGCTTCCAACGCATATCTTGAGTTGTGCCAACAGAGAAACCTTTTGCTTTACTCGCGTCAGCTTCCACAGGTGCTTTGATCGCAGTTGTCATGGCGAAAATCGTTGGTTCAACGTTTTCTGGGTAAGCATGATAACGTTTTACATCAGCACCACGGCTCACTTGCAGGTACACACCAAGGTTGCCATTACCATTTTTAGCAAGCAATGTTTGGATAATCTCTTTCCATTCTTCTAACGTTCTTGTGCTTTTAATACCAATGGCCGCCAAGCCATCAAACATACGCTGCATGTGAGGCTCTAAACCTACCGTTTTACCATCGTAAGATGGAATCACTTCATAAATGCCATCACCAAAAAGAAAACCACGATCAAGTGGTGAAATTTTCGCGTCTTCAATTGGCATGAAAGTGCCATTCAAATAAACAATGCTCATTGTTGTCTCCGTATCAATAATCAAGGCACCTACTTATCGTTGTGTAAGTGCCATAAAGTTAAAAGCCCGACAAGCGGCGCAATTCTAAAATTAAAGCGTCTCCGACTTCGACGTCTTGACCATCTTCTGTTAGTTGGTTAAGGCGAGTAACGCCATCCACACTGCCTAAACTGGACAGATAACGCAGAATATCTAATGGGTTTATTTCAGCTAATAAATCCGTATTAGCTAATCGACCTATCATAGCGATCAAACCATAAGCGCCCCAGTTGGACACATCTGCCACCAATAATTCATCGCACTTTGTCGTGGCTGCAACGATATCTAACGATTTAAGTGCTTCTGTAACATTCCCCATGCCGATTTCATTGCCACCGTCGCCAATAGCGATCGTTGGACAAGTAGCCTGATTCATAAAACTGTCAAAACAGGCAGATCGAGCACTGATATTTTCGCCACGCATATTGTAATAGTGACCATCTTCCGCTTGACCTGGGCGCTCGATAGAAAACACAACCTTAGGTTGCAACTCATCAAGTACAGCTTGCGCTTCCTGATCTTGCTTATCGTGTTTACCAAGCTGAATATCAATCACTCGATACTCATTTTTGATGGCCTTTGACAAAGGTGCACCACAAACAATATAAGGCGTTGAGCCAACTTTCTCTAACGTTTTATAAAGTGCTATCGCACCCAGCGGGCCGTCTGTTTCAAACGTATCTGTGACAGGAAAACCAGTACCAATAAGTACCACGCCCTTTGCGTCAAACAGGGTTTGCGCGGCTCGTAAGCAGTAACCTTCTTCCAAAGCTGGTCGCACATTGGCCATACCGCGTAAATTGCGTGCTACCAAAGCTTCTTCCAAATGAATACTCATTGTCTCAAGTGAGTTCGACATTTCTATTTCCTATTATGGATAAATTGAGCCATTACTAATCAAGACTCGATAACTGTATTTGCGATTCCTTGTATTGCGCTAATAAATTAATAGCGTGTGCGTCTTCAATGCTTACCGCTTCAAAAAGCACTTTATTCCCTTGCGTCATTTGCGCCAATCGAGCCGTATCTCGTGCCATCACAGAACCCAGTTTTGGATAGCCACCAATAGTTTGTCGATCATTCAACAAGATAATAGGTTGGCCATCTGGCGGTAACTGAATGGCTCCATGACAAATTCCTTCCGATAACATATTACTGATCGTTGAGCGACATTCGGGGCCAGTTAAGCGATATCCCATACGATCCATACGCTCACTCACCGTGTATTCGCTGCTAAAGAAATGCGCTTTATCAACCCGACTAAAACTGTCAGCTTGATAACCCAGCACCACTCTTAACGGCATCATATTGTGCGTTTTTTCACTTGTGCTGTTCTGTGGATATAGAGGTCGGCTAGCCATTGGCATCATCAACATTGGCTGAGCTTCAAAAGGTGCTAACTCAAGGCTTGCCCCTTTACTTAATGCTTCACCATTTAGTCCGCCCATTTTTTCTCGAACTACCGTGGCACAGCTGCCAAATTGTGGCTCAACTTGTAAACCACCTTGTACAGCAATATAAATACGGCAACCAGCGCGAGCAAAGCCTAATTTTAATACATCACCAGCTGCCACAGTCAACGTTTGCCATTGCTCAACGGCCTGATTATTGAGCTTTACATCGACCTCGGCACCCGTTATCGCAATTTGAGTCGCTTGAGAAAACTCAGCAACAAAACCACCGATGCTCACCTCAATTGCGCTCGCGTTGTCGTCATTACTACACAACCTATTTGCCCAACGAAAGGCGAATGGGTCCATTGGGCCACCAACCGTTAAACCGATTCGATGTTGACCAAGACGGCCGCCGTCTTGCACTAAAGCTAATACACCAGGCTTGGTAACAATCAAACCCGATTTTGTTTCTGAAGAAAGGTTATCAGTACTCATAAAACACCTCCCATAGAAATAAACTCAGCTTTGGAAATGGCTTCAAACTTCACTTTATTACCTGTCGCTAATGGCATACTCGGCGTTTTCAATGGCTCAAACATAGGCACAGGACATAAACCAATTAAATTCCAGCCTCCCGGTGAAACAGATGGGTACACTGCTGTTTGTCTATCTGCAATAGCTACCGCACCTTTGGGAACAGCTTTGCGAGGTGTTGGTTTTCGAGGGGCTGCAATACGCTCATCCACTTGACCTAAAAAGGCAAAGCCTGGAGCAAACCCAATCGCATACACTTGATAAAGCCCTGCTTGGTGAATGGCAATGACTTCGTCTGTTGTTAATTGCGCATTTCTAGCAAGTTCTTCCAAATCTGGTGCCGCTTCTACACCGTAATAAATAGGCAAAGTAATAATCGGGGCATTGCCCTCTTCTGCAGTATTATTTGCCTGTTGTGCAGCTTCTATATGAGAGATAATTGTCTGCAAATATTGTTTCAGCGAGTAATAGTTGTAACGGTTGTGATCATAAATAATCAACAACGAAGCATAAGATGGAACGAGGTCAATAATACCATCGTCAACCAAAGCTTCTAATGCTTGTGTCATCGCGTAAATTTGCGCACTGGACGCATCGCTAACTTCGTCAGAAAAATACAAAATTAATGCATTTTCGCCGGCTACTTCTATCTTCATTTTTTATCCTGTCACCATTGCTTTGATTACTTCAATCGCATGAATACCAGCTTCGTTATCAGCATAAACACACTAAGTATTAACCTCTACTGCCAGCTTCATACCACTGACAGTAGTTACTGTGCCTTTTACTACTAATTGTTTCACTCGCTCCAGCATTTTCTCTTTCGTATGCACAACGCCTTCTTTGGAACGAGCCAGCAAACGGCCATCGTCGTCATAGCAGCAATCAGCAAAAGCTAGCGTAATACCTAACAACGAGTCCTACCCTCTGAGGCTGACATTTGATATTGGACAAGACTTTGAATTTCTTGCGCTGAGCATTTTATGCTACGACGACCAAATCTGGGCATGCAGGGTGAGTATCGACTTCCACACCATATTGGGCCGCTAATGCTAGAGTTGTTGTCATCCACAACGGATCTCCAGCATGAAAACCACAAGCAATATTCGCCTGATCAATATGAGGCATTGCTTCGATGTCTAAGCCCATTTTCTAAGAGTCAAAGCTGTTCCCGAGATGGCAATTTAGTTTCATTACGACACATCTCGAATTTGTTACAAAATCATTAGCTCTATTGAGTTATAGCAACTTAAAGTACAGCCAATTGGCTATTGCGCAAATCCGTCACTAGCATACAACCTGGACTATGAGTAATACACAAAGGCGGCTTAGCTTGCTCAAGTGCGACTTGAGGTGTAACACCACAAGCCCAAAACACAGGAACCTCACCTTCTTTAATCGTTACTGCATCACCAAAATCTGGCTGATTAATATCGTTAATACCAATGTCAGCAGGATCACCAAAATGCAAAGGTGCACCATGCACAGAAGGGAAACGCGTGCATATTTGAATGGCACGAATTGCGTCTTTCGGCTTCATTGGACGCATACTTACTACCGTTGTACCTGAAAATGGTCCAGCAGAACGACATTCAATATTAGTGCGATACATAGGCACATTCACATTTTCAGTGATATTTCGTATTTCCAATCCATCCGCTACCAAAGCCTCTTCAAAAGAGAAAGAGCAACCTAAAACAAAAGTTACTAAATCATCTTGCCAAACATCGCGAATGTCTGTGACTTCATCAACGACTTCACCATTACGGAAGACTTTATAACTTGGCACATCAGTACGAATATCAACGTCGTGGCCAACAGAAGGCAATAGAAAATCGCCTGGATTGTCAGACATTCCAACAATAGGGCATGGCTTAGGATTCATTTGGCAAAACTTTAAAAAATCGTCTGCCCAGCTTTTTGGCAAAATCACAATATTACCCTGCACAAAACCAGAAGATACACCAGATGTGTTGATTTTCCACTCGCCAGAACGAATCAGCGCTCTGACTTCTTCTGGTGCCATTGCTTGCACTGCTTTTTCATGAACAGACATAAATACCTCTTACAAATACGATTTTTCCGAATTAAACCATCAAAGCCCTAAATCTGCTACAAATAGAACACAGGATAGTTTTAAAAACCTAAAAATAACAATTTTACAAAATAATCATCTTAAAAAGACATACTATTAAGCTATAAAAACTAAAGAAAAAAAATTAAAATAGGATATTCAAAAAGCGATTTTCTGTCGCTCTGCACTTTCACTGCAATACTTCTGCCAAGCCTCTTAATCATCCCTGCTTTTCTCTTAATTCAGCATTGAACATCAAGCACTCTTGGACACCCAAAGACCACAAATAGCGCCACTAACATAAATCAAACGGGCGCTTCATAAGAACAGAAAACGAACAATAAAGGCATAACAGGAAAAAACGACATTCTTTAATTTATATAATGTGCCCTGATACTGGACAAAGCCCCCCTCTCTATCTTGAAAGTTATTGAAATGAACTGTGTTACCTACTGATAAAACCCCGTAAAATCCCTACTATTGGTACATGTGTGCTGTTAAGTAAAATGACAACAAGATAAGAGACTGTAGAATGACTGAGCAAGTTAAAGTAATCGCAACGCACAATGGAAATTTTCACGCAGACGACGTATTTGCTGTCGCGGCCCTTAAACACATTTTACCTTCCATAAAATTAATCCGCACACGTGACTTAAACGTCATCGCCAAAGCAGACATAGTGTTAGACGTAGGTGGAATATACGATCCAGAAACAGACCGTTTCGATCATCACCAAAAAGGTGGCGCAGGCACACGAGAAAACGGCATTCCCTTTTCGTCCTTTGGATTAATCTGGCAAAAATACGGAGTGAAAATTTGCTCAGGCAACAAAGAAATCGCCGACTCATTAGATAAAAACCTGGTATCCGTTATCGATGCGATCGACTGCGGGCACGTAGAAGGTGTTCAAACTGGTATCAGCCTTAGCCAAACTATTTCCATGTTTAACCCAACATGGCAGGAAGAAAACAGCTTTGATGAGTGTTTTAACGAAGCTGTTGACTACGCATCACGCCTATTAACAAGGTTTATTGCAGCGGCCAGCGGAGGCATAAACGCAAAAGAAATCGTCGCTAATGCCATAGAAAAAGCCGCAGACCCAAGAGTGATTGTGTTAGAGCAATACACGCCGTGGAAAACCACCGTGCTTAGATTGTCAAAAAATGCTTTATTCGTCGTTTACCCATCCGAAACAGGACAATGGCGTATTCAAACCGTACCGGTTGAACTAGGCTCATTTGAAGACCGTAAAAAACTACCTGCACCTTGGGCTGGATTGTCAGACAAAGAACTGCAAGATGTCACAGGATTAAGCGACGCCATGTTTTGTCACAACGGCTTATTTATCGCAGGCTGTGCCTCATTTGAAAACACCATAAAAATGGCAAAAATGGCGCTGGAGTATTAGAAGAATTTAAAATAAAAAAGACCGATTTGATCATCATGCGATTAGGAGCACTTGATAGTATAGGTCTTTTTCATTTATTAGAATTAGGAGCCATGCTTGTTCACATAGAAATAAACAAGCATTTACCCTAGACCAGTACACGCCGCAGATACTTGCCAGAACTTCTTTTGTAGATCGGCTTTTTTTGCACGTTTATGTGGATTAATCTGTTTTTTCTTATAAAAATATTTCCCTGACACACCTTCAACTTCAGGAGATGTACAAAGATAAATAGACGTGCTCGCACCCTGCTCTGGTTTTTTTAAGTTTTTAACTATTTTCCTCCTAATCATCCCAATAACCCCTTTCGAATCAGGCCATATATTGCTTGCTACTCCTCCAGGATGTAACGCATTCACGGTCACTTTATGATCCCTTAAACGCTCGGCCAACTCTTGAGTAAAATAAATGTTCGCTAACTTTGAATCTGCGTAAGTGATAAGCCCACGATAAGGTCGTCGCTCTTTAATCGTATTCCCAGAAAATTTAATCTTTCCCTTCATATGAGCTTTAGAAGAAACATTAACAACTCGTGCTCCAGGAGTCTTTATAAGTACATCTAACAAGAGGTTTGTTAACAAGAAAGGTCCCAAATGATTAACACACATTGTCAACTCGAAACCATCAACTGACTTCCGCTTATCAAGACAAACAACTCCCGCATTATTAAGCAAAACATCTAGGCGATTGTGCTTTTGATTAAACTGACTCACAAAGTGTCGAATAGACTCAAAGCTCGATAAATCTAAGGGGATAAAAGACAGTTGAGCATTTGGAACCGATGCTTTAATTTCTTCCATGACATCGAATACTGACTTTTCATTACCGTAGGCGATTTCCCTGCACGCCATGACAACATGCGCCCCCATTCTACACAACTCAATTGCTGAATATTTTCCAATCCCAGAATTTGAACCAGTAACAATGACAGTTTTATTCAACATCAGCATATTAAACTTCTTCCTCAAGAATCCATTTGAATCACCTATTGGGTAATTCAACACCTAATATTCCTCGAGTGATAACGAAGAAGTATTAACAAAAATAACCTAACAATTATCAATGATAATCCATTGATGTCCAACAATGCTTTCAAGATATTTTATTGCTCTAATTGTGCATAAGATTTTAATAACGCTAATCCCAAAAAAACAACGGCCCATACAAACTCTGCCTGTCGAGTTCAACCAGTTAAGCGGTCGTAAAAAGCCACCTCCTTCTAAAATTCACTTCACAATTATTTTTTACAAGTTAAAAAAACACATGTTAGTATGCTAACTATGAATATAGAGAATCACCCATACAAATTTCATCTTTTACTTCATTCCGCAGATTTGGTGGAAACGTACTTGCGTTCTCAATTACAGCCATTTGGCTTACTGCCAAAACAAGCGCGTGTTATTAAAGCCTTGAACAGAATGCACTCGGTATCGCAAATTGATCTTGCTAGAGAATTTGGAATAACAGCCGCTAGCATGAGCACAATGACCGCTCGTTTAATCGCATTAGGCTTTATAGAGTGTGAAAAAGACCCTATAAATACGAAAAGAAATTTACTAAGTCTAACAGCCAAAGGTACGGCAGTACTTGATGATATAAACCATGCTTGGCTAAGTGTTGATACTTATATTGAAGAAATAATTGGTCGTGACCCTCAGCAAGAACTAGCAAAGCTAACCCTATTACTCAGAGATTCCCTAGGCGGAAAATCACCTTGCTGATAATACTAAATGGCTATATGAATCTATAACTACTCAAGGGTTCATTTGAAAGTCATAGGTGATTATTTGCTATACCAATAAGGTGATCAAAAAGAATCTTAGTTTGCCGAAAAAGAGCAAACTTAGTGTGTTAATGAAATGACATTTAAATAAATTCTCTCTTTATTTAAATGTTCCTTAGTGAAATGTTTGTTGAGCTGATTTCATCTCAACAAACGTAAAATTTAATTTGAAATGGAGCATAAAATGAAACACGTATTTCCTTCCGTAACAGTCGCTTTAATGGCTTTCTTAGCAGTATTTGCAATTCAAGCCAACGCTAAAGCACCTGTTTTAAAAGCGGGTTCACCTATTATTTATTTAGCTGACAATCTGGATGAAGACCAACAACTAGGTTGGTGTATTGATACAGTTGGGGCAGGATTTAATGAGAAAATGCACGCACATAGCTGTAAAACAGAAACAGAAAATAAAACAGATCCAAGAGCAAATGACATCAAATTCGCTTACAACGATGTGACAGGTCAAATTGAATCAAAGATATTTGAAAACAAATGTATGGACTTTAGTGAGCCTACAAGTAAAAAAACACCATTCGGATTACTTGATTGCTCATCTAGTGAGACTCAAAAATTCTCATTTGACGAAATGAAAGGTCAAATTAGCTTATCATCTGATCCATTATTGTGTGTTGCTGTTGCACAAACAAGTAAAAAAGCGGGGCCATTCATGTCTCGTGATCTAATTACTGAGAAATGTGATGCTGTAGATAGCGTTTACCTAACTTGGAAAACGAAATAACACTAGGCTACATCATAATAAGAGGCATTATCTTAAGCATAAGAAATGCCTCTTATGCATTCAAATAAAATAGTTTCTCAACCTGCGATTAAATATCTAAATCTCATAACTTTCTAGTAACTCGCCTTACACACTATCTTTAATAACCTTTTTATTCAGACGCATGATTCAGACACAAACTAACAAATGCTTTATAATTTATCCTCATCACACACCTTAGAATGAACATAAATATGAATAACAAAAAAGTCGCCATTATTGGTGGTGGGCTAAGTGGCCTTTACGCTGCTTACTTACTAGAAAAACATGGCATCACTGATTATGTTTTATTGGAAGCTCGCACTCAGTTAGGCGGTCGAATTAATAGCGTGGCGGTCGATCCAAATTCAAATATTGATACGATTGATCTTGGCCCTACTTGGTTCTGGCCAGATTTCCAGAGACAACTAGACCACCTAATAACAGAACTCAATTTAACCCGTTTTACCCAATACGATATTGGTAATATGCTGATAGAACGTTCACAGCATGAAGCACCTATCGCCACAAAAGGTTTTATGGCCTATCCAGAATCGGTCCGTCTATCTGGTGGAATGATGGCTCTTATTAACAAGCTTAAATCACACTTAAAAAACCAGCATATTATGCTAGGTAAAGTTGTACGTAAGATTCAAAATCTAGACGGCGATATCACGATTCACTACCAAGAAAGCCAAGACAAAAATACAACAAAGACAGACTCAGTAACAGTGCAACACGTCTTATTAGCACTGCCTCCACGAGTGATTGAAAACACCATCGAATTTACACCATCACTCCCAACCGTATTAACAAACCAATGGCGTAATACTGCGACATGGATGGCAGCACACGCAAAGTATGTTGCTGTGTACGATAAACCGTTTTGGCGTGATGATGGGCTTTCTGGCAGCGCTCAAAGTAGACTTGGTCCAATGGTAGAAATCCACGATGCGTCTATGCCAAATGGCAGTGCAGCCTTATTTGGCTTTCTCGGTGTGCCAGCAACTGTTCGACAACAAGTTACTCACGATGAATTAAAAAGCCATTGCTTAAATCAATTAACGCGACTGTTTGGTGAGCAAGCAACTAATCCAAAGCTAACGGTATTAAAAGACTGGGCACAAGATCAATATACAGCGACACAACTTGATTTTAATAACATCAATGAACATGGCAGAGCACCTGAAACGACGGCCAATAGCGGCTCATGGGCAGGAAAAATAATCGGTGTGGGAAGTGAATGGTCAGCTCAATTCCCAGGCTATGTTGCTGGAGCAATTGAAGCGGCCAGTGAAGGTGTAAAAGCCTATATCAAACAATCAAGTTAGAAATACTTACACTATAAAGCTGCAATAAGGTATGAGATGCAAGTGCCCAACAATGCAGACCGAAAAGTTATTTTACATTTGCTGCTAACAAGCTAGCTCATTTCCCCTTTTCACCCGATTATTTGAATCCAAGAAACAATCAAAGTACAAACGCTCTTAAAATAAACGCAGAAGTAAAAACAAAAATGAGAACTTTATACATATACATGTGGTCTCTCTATTAGTGTTTCTTTCATAAGCGCACACTAAGTAAAGAAAAATTTGATTAATTATGAGGGTATTTTTATGAGTCAAGAAGCTCCGCGTCACCCACTCCCACCTTTCTCCAAGGAAAGCGCCACAGAAAAAGTACGTCTAGCAGAAGATGGATGGAATGGTCGAAACCCAGCAAAAGTGGCACTGGCTTACACCGCCGACAGTCAATGGCGAAATCGGGCTGAATTCCCCAAAGGCCGTGAAGAAATTGAAGCTTTCTTAACTCGAAAATGGACAAAAGAACTGGATTACAGACTCATTAAAGAACTCTGGGCCTATGACAATAATCGCATCGCTGTTCGCTACGCCTATGAATATCATGATGACAGCGGCAACTGGTTCCGTGCTTATGGTAATGAAAACTGGGAATTCGACGAGAACGGCTATATGGCAAACCGCCACGCCTCAATCAATGAACAACCTATCCGCGAAGAAGATAGAAAGTTTCATTGGCCTCTAGGACGTCGTCCTGATGATCACCCAAGCCTGAGCGACTTTGGTTTTTAATAAATTGTCAGCGATTCAATAATTGGAGAGAGGGCTCTCTCCAATTATTGATACTATTTTATGCTTTAAACAATAAAACGATTCAAAATATTGTTCTGTTCAACTGCTCTTGCACTTTGCTCACTCATCGCATCACGGTTACTCAGTGCATTCTGAGTTACTTCCTCCGAAATATCTCTGATTCTCTGAGTATTTGTATTAATTTCCTCAGAAACCAAACTTTGTTCTTCGGCTGCCGATGCTATTTGCATATTCATGTCTGTAATCTGCTGTATCGCATTTTTAATTTGAGTCAAAGATTGGTCGGCCTCTTGAGCTTTCGATACCGTATCTTTGGCAGCATCTTTACTGCTAGACATTGCTTGAGCAACAGAGTTTGCACCTGCCTGTAACTGCTCAATCATATTCTTGATTTCCGTTGTCGATACTTGAGTACGCTGTGCCAGCATTCTCACCTCATCAGCTACGACAGCAAAGCCTCGACCATGTTCACCCGCTCTTGCCGCTTCAATCGCCGCATTTAAAGCCAATAAATTTGTCTGATCAGCAATGTCGTTAATCACTTGTAGTACAGACTCAATGCTGTCCGTCGAATCTTTTAAAGCTTCAACTTGAGTAACGGCATCATCAATACTAATTGATAAATTATTAATAAACTCTTTTGTATGGTTTACGACAAGAGAACCTTGTTGAGAAGACTCATCCGCTTCCTTAGCCGTTTTCGCCGCACTCTGAGCATTCTTTGCCATATCAACCGATGTCATTGACATTTCATGCATTGCGGTCGCTAACTGTTCAAGTTCTTCTACCTGACTCGATAACGCTTGAGTTGATTGCTCTGTACTTTGTGTCGTTTCAGCGGCGCTGTTAAGAATATCTTCACCAATCTCTCTAAGAGATTTAACCTCACCTTGTAGGTTCCCAGTAAAAGTATTAAAGCCTTTTGCTAATCCAGCAAACTCAGGGTCTGTTTGAGTATTAAGACGCTTAGTTAAGTCGCCTTTACCTGATGCAATATCTTGAATAGCCGTATTAATTAAACCAATTGGTTTCATCAATTTCGTAATTAATACAAGGAATATAGCAATACTTGCTACAAGCGCTACAATTGAATAAATAATGGCATTGTTTTTGGTTTCTGTTATCGCTCCAAACGCAATAGTATGATCCAAAACGGAACTCACATACCAATCTTGATTTGCAATCTTAAAGAAATTAAATCCAAACTCTATCCCATCAATATATTTAATCTGTAATTTCTCTTCGACTTTAATATCCGAATGATAGCTATTGAAATTATGACCATTTTTTTCTGTATCAGGGTGAGCAATGATAATGCCATCTTTTGAAACAAGCTGAATATAACCTGCACCAAACATTTTCACTTTGTTAGTAACAGCAGCAAGCATTTCAAGATCTATATTAAAAAATATTGCCCCTAAAAATTCTCCATTTTTTCTTAGCGGTGCTGCAATCGAAATAATAGTTTTGTTTGATTTAGAATCCAGATATGGCGTTGTAACAAACACGCCCTGATTTTGTTTTGCTTCTTGATACCAAGGAAGGCTTCTAACATCTTCATTAGCAGAAGAAGATTGATTACTAATAAGTTTCCCATCAGCTTCGAGACCGCCACCAGCTAATAAAAATGAATTCTTGACTACTATAGAGTTAACGGCATTTGAAATATTCTCACTGGTAATATCTGACTCTATTTGATCATTAATATATTCAGCAAGTTGCACTTTCCCTCGCATCTCACCTTCAATACTACTAGTCACATTACCTATGATGTCATTAAGACTTTGGTCAATCGTTGAAAAAATATTGGATTTGACCGTTAAGAATTGCTTAATAGAAAGCAAACTGACGGTTAATAGAATTAATACAGCCACTGCTGCCGCTAACTTATATGTGAATTTCATTTCTATTATTCTCCCGAATATAATAAAAAATTATAAGGTTATACTAATCCATCAGTAGAGTACGACCTTATCAAAAATATACAAGAAATTACAGTTTTATATATAGTAAAATTACCCTAGATCAAATCTTCATAATTTACACGTGAATTCAACCCCGAAGTGCACCACTCCCTAAATTGCGCTGCACTTCGTAGTTCATCGAATACGACCGCAGGTTATCTATAGCTAAGATACTTCTTTGGTCTCAGATTTAGCGATCTTTGTACCTTTGCAATATCTTCATCAGTCACTGTCCTAAGATCGGCTCCCTTAGGGATATATTGCATCAGCAAACCGTTAAAATGTTCATTTAAGCCACGCGCTCAAGAAGCGTAGGGATTCGCAAAATACACATCAGCCTTCAGTTTTTGGGTAATGTTTCCATGGGTACAAAACTTTGTTCCATTATCTGCGGTAATCGTATGCACGTAACGGCGGTAGGGCCAACAACTCGACAGACGTCTTCAGTACTTTTCCTGGACACTTTACGGATTAAGTACATCTTACTCTTCTACTCAACTAAGCTAACAATAGCTCATGGTAATACTCTAATTGTTTAGCGACGTTAGAATACCACTTAACAACAAAGATCTTGGAAATTATCAAATGGTACTTCTGAGAAAGCTCGAACCTTCGACTTTCGTATCTGAAGAGTAATATTTTTGGTCAGAACGCAAGCCAAGCGATGAAACCCTCAGAGCCCTATTAAGCTACAAATAACGTGTTTCTAAATGCTTTCTAAAATGTGCAGCATTGAGTGTTTCACCTGTCGCACGTTTTATCAGTTCATCTGTGGTATGAAGTGAGGCTTGTGACCAAATGTTTTCGCTGAGCCATTGAAAGATTGGGCTTAGGTCGCCGCTTTGGATGGCTGCTTCTATGTCCACTGTATTTTTCATGGTGGCTTTGTATTGGGCGGCGTACATGGCACCAAGTGTGTAAGATGGGAAGTAGCCAAAGGCGCCATCTGTCCAATGGATATCTTGCATGCAGCCGTTTTTGTAGTTGTCTTTGGTTGTAATACCAAGAGACGCTTTCATTTTCTCATCCCAGATTTCTGGCACGTCTGTGTGTTCGATAACGCCGTTGATTAGATCACGCTCTATTTCATAACGCAGGATCACGTGAGCCGGATACGTCAGCTCATCGGCATCAACTCGAATAAAGCTTTTATCCACTCGTGTGTAGAGTTTGTAGAGGTTGTCTTCGTCAAACACTGGGTCTTTGTGAGCGTTAAAAGCATCACCTGACAAACGAGATAAATGAGTGATGAATTCTTTGCTGCGGCCAACTTGCATCTCAAAGAATAAGGATTGAGATTCATGGACTCCCATGGAGCGAGCTTCGCCGACAGGCAATCCAGAAAACGCTTTGGGTAAACCTTGCTCGTAACGAGCGTGGCCAGTTTCGTGAACGATGCCCATCAAAGCTTGTACAAAATCGCTTTTATCATAACGAGTTGTGATACGTACATCGGATGGCACACCACCACAAAATGGATGCACACTTTGATCAAGGCGGCCGTGGTTGAAATCAAATTTTAATAATTTCATGATTTCTAAACCCAATGACTTTTGCGCCGCTGTTGGATAAGTACCAGATGGCATTATGATGGATTCTGCTCTTTGTTTTTCCAATGCTTTTTCGATGAGCTCTGGTAACCATGTTTTTACATCTGAAAATAAAACATCAAGCGACGCCGTCGTCGTGCCCGGTTCAAATTTATCGAGCATAGCATCGTAAGAAGTCAGGCCAAGCGCTTCGCCTCGAATAGCCGCTTCTTCACGAGACAAGGCAACCACTTCTTGCCAGTTTTTCGCAAAGCCTGTCCAGTCATTTTCTTGACGTTGTGAGCGCCATGCGTGCTCACATTTTGAGCCTGCTTTAGATTGCGCTTGAACTAAGTCTTCAGGCAAAAGCGTGGCTTGTAACCATTGGCGTTTCATTTCTCGCAAGCTGGCGGTTTGTTCAGTGGTTAGGGTTTCATTTTCCGCTTTATCGAACCATTCACCGAGTTGTGGTTGAGTTGATAAACGGTGTACATGAACAGAGAGCTCCGCCATGGCGTTTGAGCGAGCTTCATTGCCGCCTTTTGGCATGTTCGCAGCAGCGTCCCAACCCAGCATAGCTTGAGCATGATTAAAGTGGTTGATAGTTTGGTAATGGGAAGTAAGTTGTTCGTAATGTGACATAAAATTCGGCTCTACTTGTTCGAGGTTGTTATTTAAAACAATTATCAAGATTTTATTACATCCCTCTTTAATGGAACAGACCAAGCAAGATAAAGGTGGGCTTATAATTACTAAATGCAATGGTAAAGAAATTTAACCCCCTCCTATTGACGCGAGCTTTCATCTCAATTAACTTTACCACACCGTTTAGTTAATAATTTAAACAAAAATGGCACTTCGTCCATTCCAGTAGGAGTCTTTCATGAAAAGCAATAATGGTTATTACGGAGAATTTGGCGGCAGCTACATTCCCGAAATACTCTACCCTAGCCAACAACAAATTCTTCATGCTTTTGAAGAAGCGAGAAATGACCCAGAATTTATTGCAGAACTGAAAGACACTTGGCAGAACTATTCTGGCCGCCCTACGCCGTTAACCTTTTGCAAGAACTTAACGGAGCATTTTGGTGGCGCTCAGATTTACCTAAAACGCGAAGATTTAAACCAGTCTGGCGCGCACAAAATGAACAACGTGATTGGCCAAGCTTTATTGGTTAAACGCATGGGAAAAAAGCGCGTTATTGCAGAAACAGGCGCAGGCCAACACGGTGTTGCAACGGCTTTGATCGCCGCGCGTCTTGGCTTGGAATGTACCATTTACATGGGCGCGAAAGATGTAAAACGCCAATATCCAAACGTTTTCTGGATGAAGCAACTTGGCGCAACCGTTATTTCTGTGGCCGAAGGCTCACAAACACTGCGTGACGCCCTCGACGAAGCCTTACGCGACTGGTCTTCTAGCCATGAGGAAAGCCATTATTTGATCGGTACAACCTGTGGTTGTGCGCCTTTCCCTGAAATGGTGGCCTTCTTTCAATCCGTCATTGGAGAAGAAGTAAAAGAGCAAAGCCAAGCGCAATTTGGACAATACCCAGATCGTTTGTACGCTTGCGTAGGTGGCGGCTCTAATGCTGCAGGAATTTTCCTACCCTTTTTAGATGAAGAAAAAGTGGAAATGGTCGGCGTAGAAGCCGGTGGGAAAGGTTTAGAACTAGGCCAACATTCCATTCGTTTGTCCCACGGTTTAGGCACGAAAGGGATCGCACAGGGTTTTGCGACTATGTTTTTACAAGATGCAAATGGTCAGTTGCAAGACACACATTCCATCGCAGCAGGTTTGGATTATGTGGGTGTTTCGCCAATTATTGCGCACCTTGCACAAGAAGGCCGTATTCAAATGAAGTACGCCATGGACGATGAAGTCGTTGATGCTTGCTCATTATTGTTACGTAAAGAAGGCATTATTCCTGCGCTTGAATCCTCTCATGCATTGGCTGGTGCTTTTAAAGACGCACCAAACTTACCGAAAGAGAGCCGCATTGTTATTAACCTTTCTGGTCGTGGTGACAAAGACATTTTCAATGTGGCAAAAGCCATGAACGATGAAACCTTCCCTGAATTCTTGGAAGATTATTTGGCTGACTACAAAGAACACCTAAACCACTCAGATAAAGGAGAAGCCTAAGCATGAGTCAATTAGCAAACTACATCAGCAAAAAGCGCCAGCAAAAGCCAATCCTATCCATGACACATGTGGTGTATGGTTATCCATCTATTCAAGAAAGCCTTGATTGGATGGCGACCTTATTAGCAGCGGGGGCAGACTTCATCGAAGTTCAGTTTCCATTCTCGGACCCAGTTGCCGATGGCCCAACCATAGTGGCGGCTTGTCACGGTGCACTGCATGAGCAAAATCCAAGCGTCGAGCAATGCCTCACAGACATTGGCAAACTCAGCTGTGATTTTCCAGAAAGTCGCATTGTACTGATGAGCTATCTCAACCCTATGTACCATTTTGGTTTGGAAAAATTAGTCACTCGTTGCGCTGAAGAGAACATTCTAGGTTTGATTTTACCCGATCTGCCTTATGAGCAAGCAGCCGATTTACGTGCTTACTGCGCCAAAAAAGGCATTGATCCAGTTTGGCTTGTCACGCCAGTTACGCCAAAAGATCGACTCGCATTTTTGGCCAGCGAAGCCAGTGGGTTCCTGTATTGTGTAGCGCGTTCTGGCGTGACTGGGAATTCCAACCACAATGGAGAGAAGCAGCAATCATTAGATGAATATCTAGCAGAAATTGCTCAACATGCTAACGCTCCAATGGGCGTCGGTTTTGGTATTCGTGAGCGATCTCATGTTGAAGCCCTTATCGAAAAAGCCGATGTGGCAATCATTGGGTCGGCTTTATTGGATGCCTATAACCAAGGCGGAAAAGAAGCAGGGTTGGAATTATTCAATCGCTTATTCAATGAATAATAAGTCTGTTTAATACCATACTGGAAAAAAGCAGATAAAGACTTTATCTGCTTTTTTTTACGCTAAATAATTGTCTAAGCGTTTCTGCAACGTCCTCCGGCACGAATAACACTTCAACTGCTCATCGAACAAAATGATGCCAAACACAATATAAAGTGGCGCCAAGGTAAATCATCAAGGCGCATAAAGGCAGCAATAGGTTATTCACCTAACAAGGTAATAAGAAGTAGATCAATAATGGTGACAGACTGCATTAAAAGCGCATTGCAAGTCATCGGCCACGCCAAAGGGGCATTCTGAACAAGAGTTTTTCTAGAAAATTTCATAGGTCTACGCGTTATTATTTTTTAGAAAGATACAAAAAATGTTACAAAGCGTAATATAGCCCGAAAGCTTAAAAGCCTAACTTTATTCTTATATATCATGATGATTTCGATTTTTATGCATTAGATGCTTGACCTTGGATATTACTTCAAGGTTTATACTTAACCACATTGATACAAGACAGTTAGAAACTCAAATCACGGGAGTGACTATGTACAAAGTAGGCGAACTCGCAACTCTGTTTAACATCAGCGCAGATACCCTTAGGTTTTATGAGAAGAATGGCATTTTAAAAGCCTCAGACCGCTCAAGCAGCGGCTATCGACTCTACACAGAAGTTGATAAAGACAGACTGGATTTTATTCTAAACGCCAAGGCAGCGGGCTTTACCTTGGCCGAGATTTCCGAACTGCTTGTTATAGAAGTCAACAAAGACCAAAGAACATGTCGTGATACCAAGGTGCTGATTGACCATAAACTCAGTCATGTACAAGAAAAAATACAAGAACTTCAACGCATTGAGAAAGCCTTAAAATCATTGTCTGACTCCTGCATAGGCGATTCTACCAGTGCACTTTATTGCACGATTTTAGAATCTTTAGAAAGTAAGAAAATTTAAGAAAAGGTATTCATATGCTACTCAAAAACTTCATTGAGTTGTTCCTAGACTCCGCTCCTTGGTTGTTAATCGGGTTGGTTTTCGCAGGCGTATTGAAAAGCTTTATCCCGCTGGCATGGATGAACAAGCAACTGGGCAACAACAAAACTTCGTCTGTCTTTAAAGCCGCTTTATTCGGTGCGCCTTTACCATTATGTTCTTGTGGCGTAATTCCTGCCGCTATTGGTCTACGACGGGCTGGTGCATCAAAGTCGGCGACCACTTCATTTTTAGTTTCTACGCCTGAAACAGGAATTGATTCCATCTCTCTTTCTTACGCTATGCTAGGGCCTTTTATGGCGATTATTCGTCCTATTGCCGCTGTCAGCAGTGCGATTTTTGCAGGTTTATTAGTCAGAAAAGAAGACATGCTGGATTCTCCAGTGACTGAGCTGAAGGCGCAATCTAGCTGTTGCTCTACAAAACCCACTACAGAGGAAAAAAAGTCAGAGAAGAAAGAGGAAACAAGTTCCATCTGTTGTTCTTCTCAAGCAAAAGAAACCGTCGAAATGGCTAAAACAAGCTGTTGCGCAACAAAGCAACCTTCTGAAGAAAAAGCACAAGAAAAAACAAATTCAAGCTGTTGCTCTTCAACACAAACAAAAGAGTCAACGACTGAAAAGACACTTAAAAAAGCAAGCATAGCAGAAGCAACACCAAGCTTTATGGAGAAAATTAAATCTGGATTAAGCTTCGCCACCAGTAATCTAGTTAGAGACATCAGCATTTGGTTGATCATTGGTTTGTTCTTCGCCGCTTTAATAGAAACCTATGTGCCTTCTTCCTTCTTGGCTCAATGGGGCAACGGTATTATCGCAATGCTCGTTATGGTGGTGATTTCTATTCCAATGTACATTTGCGCCAGCGCTTCTACACCAATTGCCGCAGCCTTGCTATTAAGCGGTGTTTCACCCGGTGCAGTATTGGTCTTTATGTTGGCAGGACCTGCAACCAACATTGCAACATTGGGTGTGGTCTATAAGGAATTAGGAAAACGTAGCCTAATAGGTTACTTATCCGGTGTCTTGATTGGTGCTCTGTTTTTCGGCTGGTTAACCGATTTACTGGTCAATAAATTCGACATTAATGTTACCCCGCTAATAGGTCATGACCACCAGCTTTTGCCTGAGTTCATAACCATAAGCACTGGGATTTTACTTGCTATATTGATGATAAAAGAAGGCGCGAAATCCATCGTCAAATGGAAACGCGCACAAGTATTAGATAACTAATGAATTCGATCAAAAGTGATCTTTGAGGCAGTATTAACCTTCAAAGATCACAGTCCGTTTACCATTTAAAAACACACGCTTTTCGATATGACATTTCACTGCATTAAACAAAGTCACCCTTTCCACATCTTGGCCTTTTGCCACTAAATCCTCTGGATAATAAGCGTGATTCACCGTCTGGATACCTTGGGAAATAATTGGCCCTTCATCTAAATCATTATTCACGTAATGCGCGGTTGCCCCCACCATTTTCACCCCTTTTTCCCAAGCTTGATGATAAGGACGCGCGCCTTTAAAACCTGGCAACAAAGAGTGATGAATATTAATGGCTCGACCATCTAAATATTCACACATACTAGGAGACAGCACCTGCATATAGCGAGCGAGTACAACCAGCTCCGTGTCGTATTCCTCAATCAGCTCTCGAACTTTCGCTTCTTGTTCAAGCTTGGTTTCTGCTGAAATAGGCAGGTGATAATAAGGAATCCCATGCCATTTGGCTAAAGGCTCTAAATCTGGGTGATTCGAAATAATCACAGTCACTTCAATGTTGAGCTGGCCTGTGCGGAATCGATACAACAAATCATTTAAGCAATGATCATATTTGGACACCATAATCGCGACTTTAGGCTTGTGATCCGGTGCGGTTAGCTGCCAATCCATATCGAATTCTGTAGCACGCTTTTCAAATTGTCGTGCAAATATGGCTTCTTCAAAACCATCATGAGGCAAAAATTCGATACGAATAAAAAACCGCCCCGACGCTCTGTCATCAAATGAGTGGATTGCATCCACATAATGACCAGAACCAGCTAAGTAGCGTGTCACCACATCCACTGTACCGATAATACTTGGGCAGCTCGCGGTAAAAATCCAAGGCGAAGTATTCGATTTCATATATAAGATCTCATAAAGGTAACATTAGTGTGTAAGAGATCGGCCAGTCATTCGTCCTGAACAACCAACCTACATCACTTATTTAAGAAAGGAATAAAAAGAGACTAAGACGCTTCTACGACCAAGCCATATTCTAGGCTGGCATCTTGAATCCAAAGCCAAACATAGTCAGCAAAGCTACGTCGAATCACTAATTCAAAGCGATTTTCGTCCAATCGACGCATGGTGGTTGTGGTTTTCGCAAACAAGGTAGACACTACTTTTCCAATAGGAAAAGCCGTGATATACAAATCCACTGGAGTAGACTTTTGCAACAACTCAACAACATTGTCACCAGACAGCTCTAAAACAGTCGAACCACCGCTGCTATTTACCAATGAATAATGCCCCGGCATTTCGTCACGAAAAGCCGTTTCAATATCAAAGGTTTCCAGTCCTGGCACTAAAATCAGCCATTCATCTGGCGACATCCAACGAATAGAGTAATCACCCTTTTCTACCGACGTCAGTGGTGCGAGTGGCAAAGCCACGCCTAGAACACGCTCAACAGCGGCTAATTGATCAGCACTGCTTGGATTACAGCGTAACGTCAAATGGCCCAATAATTTGTGCTCACGAAGGTGAACACCACCAATTTGAGCACCTTGCTTTGCCAGCGTTTCAAAATCTGCATGGTGAAGTGGCGATTGCCCTTCAACCTCTGAGCCGGGAATTTGATTCATTACCGCGGCTTTTGTCGCAGCACTTTCTGCTGCCGTCATTTGATTCACATCAGACATTTTGACGCTCCCCTTTCGGATCAAAGAAGATCGGGCTGCAAATTTCAGCTTCAATCATGGTGCCATCGGCCATTGGGTAATAAACCGTTTCACCCATTTTTTCCAAGCCTCCTTTTATGAAGCCCATAGCAATGGAATGCCCTAGCGCTTCACTCCAATAACTCGAACTAATATGACCTTCAATCGGTATTGGCATTTTCGCCTTCGGATCTAATATTGCGGCAGATCCTTCGGGAATCACTTGTTTTGGATCTTTGGTTTTCAAGCCTACTAACTGCTTACGGTTTTCTCGAACGCAATCAGAACGATTCATTCCACGCTTACCTATGTAACTAAAAGGCTTCTGATTCGACACACACCAACCCATGCCTAAATCGTATGGCGTAACCGAACCATCTGTATCTTGACCTGCGATAATAAAGCCTTTTTCAGCACGAAGAATATGCATGGTTTCCGTTCCGTATGGCGTTAAGCCGTACTTCTCGCCTGCTTCGATAAGCTTTTCCCAAACCGCCATTCCGTAGTTAGCTTGGACGTTAATCTCGAACGATAACTCGCCTGTAAAGGAAATTCGGAACACTCGTGCAGGCACACCTGCCACAGTGATTTGCTTCCAATCCATATAACGGAAGTTATCATTGCTGACATCAAAATCTGTTAGTTCTTCCAACAATTTACGACTGTTTGGACCAGTGATTGTGGCAGTAGACCAATGATCTGTGACCGTATTGAAGTAAACTTCCAGCTCTGGCCATTCTGTTTGATGGTATAGCTCTAACCACTCATAAACATGGGCTGCGCCACCCGTTGTGGTCGTCATCACAAAGTGATTCTCGCCTAAACACGCGGTAACGCCATCGTCGAATACCATGCCGTCTTCGCCACACATTAATCCGTAACGACATTTTCCAACGGCTAATTTAGCCCACGCATTGGAGTAAACACGGCCTAAAAATTCACGGGCGTCTTTGCCCTGAATGTCGATTTTACCCAAGGTTGAAGCATCCAAAATTCCAACAGCATTACGCACAGCCAAACATTCACGATTCAATGTCTGCTGCATAGTTTCGCCTGCTTTCGGGAAATACCATGGACGCTTCCACTGGCCAACATCTTCAAACAAGGCGCCTTGTTCAACATGCCATTTATGCATCGCCGTATAACGCTTTGGCTCAAATAAAGCCCCACAATGGCGACCAATAACAGCACCAAATGCAATCGGCGTATAATTCGGACGAAATACCGTTGTGCCCGTTTCTGGGATGGATTTATTCAACGCCTTCGCCGCGACGGCCATACCATTGATGTTGCCTAATTTACCTTGGTCTGTACCAAAGCCCATCGCGGTATAACGCTTCACATGCTCAATGGCTTCAAAACCTTCACGGCAAGCGATTTCAATGCCAGCCGCTGTTACATCAGTTTGATAATCCACAAATTGTTTAGGCGCTTGAGACGTTGGCTTCAAATGCGGAATATGGAACAAGCTCATAGGTGGTGTGATGTCTAAGGTTTCCACCTCTGGCAAAGTAACCTCTGCTGCAACTAAACCAAGACTTCCCAAGGCTTGTTTGCCTGCGGACAAACCTTCTTCTAATACCCGAGAGGTTTCATATTGGCCATTCATTCCGCCTGCTGTAAGCTGCTTCTGTATCGTTGGTCCAGGCAAAAAACCCACTACAGAGTCGCTCCAAACAGGACGAGCACCGGTATGACATGACAAATGAATAACTGGGCTCCAGCCACCTGACGTCGCAACCGTATCGGCTTTTAATTTCACAATTGAGCCAACCACTTGGCTGCCATCGTCGCTTAACTTAGCCACAGACACACTGGTAACGCGCTTACTGCCCTGAACTTCAATGACACCAGAGCCAACCATGATAGAAATGCCTCGCTCACGCGCCGCCTGAACCAATGTGCCTTCTGGGTGCTTGCGAGTATCAACAATCGCCACGACATTACGACCAGCATCCGCCCAATCTATAGCCGCTTGATAGCCATAATCATTGGTCGTCATCACCACCAAATCATTGCCCGGAACAACACCATAGCGATTAATATAAGCAGAAACCGCACTGGAAATCATACAACCTGGAACATCATTGTTGGCATAAACCAAAGGACGTTCATGGGCACCGGTTGCCAACACAACCCATTTTGCTCGCACGCGGTGCATACGCTGACGAACATGATTTACAGGCGCGATGTCGGCCAAATGGTCTGTTCGACGTTCGTGAACCGTCAGGAAATTATGATCGTGATAGCCGTTTACCGTAGAGCGCGGCAACATGGTGACGTTGTCATAAGAACTTAGCTCTTTAACCACAGATCCAACCCACTCTGTAGCAGGTTTACCATCTAATGTTTCAGCGCTGTTTAATAGACTGCCACCAAATTCATTTTGTTCATCTGCAATGATGACACGAGCGCCACCGCGAGCCGCCGTTAACGCGGCAGTCAAACCTGCCGGTCCAGCGCCCACTACCATCACGTCACAATGTTGATTCATGGTGTCGTAAGTATCTGGGTCTATTTCCTTTGGCGCCCGCCCCATGCCTGCGGCTTTACGAATCATGGACTCATAGGTTTCCCACAAAGACTCTGGAAACATAAAAGTTTTGTAGTAAAAACCAGGCGGCATCATATTCCCGCCGATTTTGCCAATCATGCCCATGACATCCGTATCCACACTTGGCCAACCATTGGTGGATGTGGATACCAAACCATCGAATAGCTCTTGCTGAGTTGCGCGAACGTTAGGAACTTGCGTGGCTTCCGTAGCGCCTAATTGCAGCACGGCGTTTGGCTCTTCAGCACCCGCAGCAACAATGCCTCTTGGACGGCTGTATTTAAAACTACGAGCGACAACATCAATGCCGTTAGCCAACATGGCAGAGGCTAACGTGTCACCTTGGTAACCTGTGTATTTTTTACCGTTATAGGTAAATGTAAGCGGTTTAGAACGGTCAATTCGACCTACGCTATCGAGGCGATTCTGTTGTGTCATGATTGCACTCCTAACGTATCCTGTGGCGGAACAGCATCAGCAATAACAGAAGGTTGCTCGCCAATTTTATAAACTTCTTTGATTTCGTAACTCTGAGTGTCGCGGGTCATATTAAAGAACTTCCGACAACCAGCCGCGTGAACCCATAATTCATGGTGAAGACCCCGTGGGTTTTTGCGAAAAAACATGTACTCACCCCACTCCTGATCAGAGCAAGCTTCTGGGTCTAATGGGCGAGTAATGTGCGCCTGACCAACGGCGTGAAACTCTTCTTCTTCTCGGTATTCCGCACAATGCGGGCAATAAATATGTAACATTTTGATCCCCTATTAGTGCGCTACGCCGGCGGCGCCGTGCTCGTCAATTAATGCGCCCGTGTAGAAGCGTTTAATGGAGAAAGGCTCTGCAATTGGATGAGGTTTACCATCTGCCAAAGTATGAGCAAACAGGTTTCCAGAACCGGGCGTTCCTTTAAATCCACCGGTTCCCCAGCCACAGTTAAAGAATAAATTCTTCACAGGTGTTTCAGAGATAATTGGGCTGGCGTCTGGGCACGCATCAACAATACCGCCCCACTGACGATTCATACGAACACGACTGGTGCAAGGGAACATTTCTACAATGGCTTGAAGCGTATGCTCAATAATTCCATATGAACCACGCTGTCCATAACCTACCCAACCATCGATGCCTGCACCAATGACCAAATCCCCTTTGTCAGATTGGCTCATGTAACCATGCACATGGTTAGACATTACCACCGTATCCAAGAACGGCTTGATTGGCTCAGACACCAAGGCCTGCAAAGGATGAGATTCTACTGGCAATTCAAAACCTGCCATTTTCGCCAACACACCGCTGTTTCCAGCCACAACACAACCTACGCGATCTGCTTTTAACACACCGTGCTGCTTGGTTTTCACGCCTGTGATCTTGCCATCGTTTATTTCCATATCGATGACTTCACAGTTTTGGATAAGATCCACACCTAAGGCATCTGCTGCTCGAGCATAACCCCAAGCCACCGCATCATGACGAGCGTTACCCGCACGACGCTGAACCGATGCCCCAAGAATTGGGTAACGGGCATTTTTTGAACAATCTAAAGTAGGAATTTCTTTTTGTAGCTGCTCTGCATCCACCATTTCATTGTCGATACCTTGCAAACGGTTTGCCGCCACAAGACGTTCATTGGCGCGCATGTCCTGCAGTGTATGACAAGTGTGATAAACGCCTCGTTGGGAAAACATAACATTGTAATTAAGCTCTTGTGCCAACCCTTCCCAAAGCTGCATGGAATGCTCGTACAAAGCAGCCGATTCATCCCATAAATAATTAGAACGCACAATAGTGGTATTGCGGCACGCATTACCACCGCCCAAATGGCCTTTTTCCAACACAGCAACATTGGTAATGCCATGCTCTTTTGCCAAATAATAAGCCGTCGCCAAACCGTGGCCACCACCGCCAATAATAATGACATCGTATTTCTTTTTCGGCGTTGGGTTGCGCCATACTCGTTGCCAGTTCTCATGATGGCTAAGACTGTGTTTTAACAACCCGAAGCCTGAATAATGCTGCATCAGATCAGCTCCCTTAGATAAACAATCAGCATCGCTAATCGTCATGGTGAAAAATAAAAAATGGGGATGGCTCAAATCAGCCCAGACCACCATAGGCCATGCATTTGGACTGATAATAAAGACAATGATTTAGGTTCTTATGCTTAAGAACGTCCAGTGAATGACAATTAACGACAGAGGACAAAAAACGACTTAGAGGTGAGTGTAATAAGGAATGTTAAGAACTGATTTATGACAATAAATATTGTGGAATATTTAATCACTAGAAGGCGTCAATTCTTTCATTTCTTCATGTAACCAATCTCGAAAAACAATGGCCGATTTTGTAAGTGGTTTATCTTTAGGAAAGGCTAAATAGTAATTATCTTTAGTGTTGATTCTGGTATCGAATGGCGCTCGTAACTTCCCTATAACTATTATCTGGCGTATCGTAATTTAATGGCTCGACTAAGAGATGAACGTTTTGGCATTCAATTCAAACTGCAGGCAGGCCAAACGGTAGTATTTGATAATCGAAAAGTATTACATGGTCGTAATAAATTTGAGGACTCAACAGGTCGCCGGCATTTGCATGGCTGTTATGTGGATCGCACGGAATTCCAAAGCCGCCTACGAGTATTGACTCAGAAATATCAATAACACGGACTTTAAACCTGATTCACCTGCTCTCTTAACCAAACACAAAAAGCTTTTATTCTTGGGTCTTGTTGTGGGTCATTAAATGTCAGAGCGGCGTAGCTATAACCCGTTTCTTCCATACCAAGTGGCGCAATGAGTCTTTGGCTTTCTAAATCATCAGATACCAAAGGCACTGAACCAATTGCGACACCTAACTTATCTTGCGCTGCTTGTAGAGCATAAAAAAAGTGATCAAAATGCTGTTCACTTTTCGGGCTTTCTTTTTCTAAATCAGACGTATTGATCCAGTCATTCCAAGCATTTGGGCGAGTTCGGCTGTGCAGCCAGTTAGCGTTAAAAAGGTCTTCTTGACTGTATCTCCTCCAGTAATCTTGTGTACACACAGGGCCAGCCAATTCTTCGCATAAATGTGTTACATGGTAGTCTTCGGGAATACCAAAATCGGTTCGACGAATCGCGATATCACAGTTTTCCGACAACAAATCAATCGGGCCGCCTGCCATTCTCAGATCAACATTCAAATCGGGATATTTCTCATGAAAACCACCTAAACGAGGCATTAACCAACGCATAGCCAAACTTGGTTCACAAGACACAGTCAAAAATGGCGATGCTTTATCGTGTCTATGTATTTCTTCTACCGTTTGGTTAAGTGTGTTTAAGGTTTCCGTCGCAGTTTTAAAAAGTCGTTGTCCTGCCGTCGTGAGATACACACGCCGATTGCGTCGTACGAATAAATCAACGCCGATACGCTCTTCTATTTGAGCAACCGCTCGGCTGATTGCACCATGTGTTAAATGCAGCTCTTGAGCAGCGCGAGAAAAGCTTTGATGCCGTGCTGCCGCTTCAAATGCAGGCAAAGCAGACAAAGGAGGAAGTCGCCTTTTTATGTGAATATTACTCACAGTATTTACCACTTTTTATCGATTTTATGAGGTTTTAAAATAATTCATACTCTTATTATTCACAAATAAGAGTAACTTACTATGTTAAATATAGATCACTTTGAACTCTACTCCGTCGCCGTTATCACCTTGTTAGCGGTTATCAGCCCTGGGCCCGACTTTGCCATGGTGTCAAAAGTGGCGCTGCTTAAAGGAAGAAGAAATGGTATTGCCTGTGCTTTAGGCATTAGTGCTGCGATTGGTGTGCATTTAGCCTATACCCTTTTTGGGTTAGGCGTCCTGTTTGCCAATAATATTTGGGTGTTAAATACATTACGCTACCTTGGCGCCTTGTATCTTATTTGGTTAGGCGTATCGGCGTTATGGCCGGATATCAAAGGCGTTTTATCTAAGAAAAACTCAGAAACAATGTCAGATAAGACAACACAAGAACTGGCCCCCACCAAAAATATATCGCCATTTTGGACTGGATTTACTTGCAACGCATTAAACCCAAAAACCATGTTGTTCATCGTGGCTTTATTCAGCCAGGTTATTTCAGACAAAACACCATTGGCAATGGAATTGGGGTATGGAATTTATATCGCGCTCGCCCATTTTGCATGGTTTGCTCTGGTGGCGTGTTTGCTTACTTCGGTAAGAATTCAAAAGAAAATATTGGTGTTTAAGATTTGGATTGAGCGCACTACAGGAATTTTACTCGCATCATTTGGGATACGCTTGCTACTTGAATAGCGCTGGGCTTATCGATTGTATCTAAAACCCCGATATGAACTAAAAAGTAAGCTAAAACGATAACTAAATACCTTAGTTATCGTTTTATTTTTGTTTAGAAATGATGACCTTAAATGCAATGAAATTTTAGGAAAAATAGAGGTCTTCTTAAGCTCTATCGTACCAAAGCATTGCTGTGGCCAAATCTTCAACGGAAGAACCAACCGCTTTAAAGACTGATATGTCGTTTTCAGGGTCGTTAAACGCTTTACGTCCAGCATGTTGGCCACGACTCAAGGTGAAAAAGTCGCCAATAATATGATCTTCCGTTATTGCGCCACTTTTAATTGGGCTAATAAAGTCTCCCGTTTCCGTCAAGGCGGCAGCTTTAAAGTCGGCAAAGACTTGCGCTTTTTTCATTAGTTCATCATCTGCTTCACGCATATGAGGAGTAAAGCTACCAATTAGATCAATATGTGTTCCTGGCGTTACCCATTCGCCAAGTACCATTGGTTCTTCACTTAACGTTGCACAACTCACAATATCCGCCCAGGCAACAGCATTAGGTAAATCTTCTTTGCTGACCACACTTGCTTTAATCTTCCACTCTTTTTGAACCTGCTCTGCTAGAGTCGCAGCAGCTTCTTCATGGATGTTATAGATCTTGATTTCTTCTAAATTTCTCACGGTTGCCATTGCCGGTATCACTTGGCTAGCCACTTTACCTGCACCAATAACTAATAAGTTTTTAGACTCTGGTCGAGACAAGTATTTAGCACCCAATGCTGCTGCTGCAGCGGTACGTCTGGCTGTAATCACATTGCCATCAAACTGAGCCAATGGCAGACCTGTTTTTGCACAGCTAAGAATATAAATACTGTTTAAACCAGGTAAGCCTTCCTCACCATTACTAGGAAAAACACTAACCTGCTTCACACCAAAATAAAGGCCTTCTAACCAAGCAGGCATTAACAGTAATGTGGCGTCTTTTTTATTCGGAACGTTTAAATAGTGATGGTGACGAATTGGGCATTTTATATCTAATTTAAAGGCATCATCTAATGCTGAAATTACCTTTTCATAAGGTAAACAACCATCTTCATACTGCACAAAAATATTTTTCATTTGAGGTTCCCTTAGTGCTATTACAAGCCAATTTTCTCAAGAATTTCTTGAAGTAGATAACAACAACCGATTGAGCAGGTAGCAGCAGACTACCCTATTGATACAGATAAGTTTCATAGTCGAGCTCTACTGTTTGCTTTTTCTACGCCCACAAAAATAAACAAAAACAGAGAAAAATCTTACCTATTTTGTGAAAAAGCCATGTTTTCAACAAAAATATCAGGATTTTTGACAAATTGAACTCTGTGAAACCCCATACAATCGATACACACCTTATGAAAAAGGGTTGTTTAATAAGGATTACTCTCAACCCAAATGTATCATTACCTTTCAACGATAAAGGTGAAAGAACACAAAAAAGCTCTAAAAATCTAGTTCAGTAACAAAGAAGAAAACAGGTTTGTAAGTAAACAGCGCTCCGCTATTTGGCGAATACATTAAAATAACAAGTTATTCACGGAAGGCCGCTTTTTTGTAAGGACTCAGATCCAATTGTTATAAACCATTAAAATGACAAAACATATAGGAACGAATATGAAATCAATTAAAAGAATTTTATCAACGACTATTATTGCCTCAGCTGTTATGGCGGCGAGTGTGAATATCAATGCGGCAGACAAAGAATGGCGCATGGCAACACCTTGGTCTGGCGGTCCTTGGCTAGAGCGTGATGCACAAGGTTTTGCTGATCATGTTAATTCAATGAGCGACGGCGGCTTTGAAATCAAAGTATTCCCAGGCGGTACATTAGGTAGCGCATTGAAAGTCACAGAAACCGTAAAGTCAGGCGTAGCGCAGATTAGTCAAAACTACATCAACTATGATTACGGTGTTGACCCAACGGCAGCACTGCTTGCAGGCCACTCAAGCGGTCTAACACCTGAAGAGTTCATGTTATGGATTTATCAAGGTGGCGGTCTTGAATTGTACGAACAGTTCCGCTTAGAAAAATCCAAAGTTGTTGCTCTTCCTTGCTCTATTTTGGGCACAGAAATCTTCCTTCACTCCAATAAAAAAGTGCAAACCTTTGAAGACTTCCAAGGTCTACGCCTTAGAACATCTGGCGCTTGGGCGGAAATCGCATCACGCTTGGGTGCTTCTACTGTCGTAATGGCGGGTAGCGAAATTTACAGCGCACTGGAGCGTGGCGTAATTGATGCCGCAGAATGGGGAAGCCCAGAGCTAAACAAACCGACAGGATTCCAAGAAGTTGCAAAATACGTCATGGTGCCGGGTATCCATCAATCTGGCGGTGTTTTAGAATGTCAGGTTAACAAACGAGAATGGGACAAACTTACTGAGAAAGAGCAAAATGTATTGCGTAACTCAGCTAAATTGTCTGTATTTGATTCTTGGTTGGCCTCTTCTTATGCCGATCTAGCCGCTTATGAAGAACTAAAAAGTGGTAAAAACGAAATCGTTAAACTAGATCCTAGTTTCATTACTAAAGTCCTTGAAGAAACAACTGCGTGGGAAGATGAAAACGCTGCGAAAAACCCTTGGTTTGCCAAAGTATTGAACTCGCAACGGGCATTCAAAGAAGAAATGACAAACTGGTCAGAATATCGCTTAACGATTGGTGAATCTGAACTTTAATAAATAAGAGAAGAGGCGCTGCAGGCGTCTCTTCTGTTTTATTTGTCCACTATTTAGAACAGTACCTTCAGGAAAACAATGATTCTTATAAAACTGTTAGAGGTGACAACGCGTTTCTTTGGAGCCATTGCCGCCCTATTGATCATTCCGCTTGTCGGCGCACTCATCATCGAAGTATTCAGCCGCCACGTTTTAGGGTCGCCAACTGCTTGGGCCTTTGAGATTAGTTACATGGTAATGGGAACACTGTTTGTGCTTGGCATGGCGAATACTCTACGCCTTAAGCAACACGTCAGCGTTGATCTTCTCACCATGAAAATGCCAGTAAAGCTCGCCGCTGGTATTCGAGCCATTTTTTACATCATGCTGTTGCCTATTCTTATTTGGCTAACTTGGGAGCTTGCCCACTACTTTTACGAAGCCTACGAAAGTGGCGAAAGATCAGGACGATCTGCGTGGAACCCAATTATTTGGCCTATTTATTTCACTTGGTTCTTAGGTTTCTTATTACTCGTTTTACAACTTTTCGCCGAACTCCTTAAAGCCATCATTACCGTTTTTAGTAAGAAAGAGGGTGACTTTACATGAGTGATTTCCTACCTATTTTAATGTTTCCTGTGCTCATCCTATTTATTTTTCTAGGAGTGCAAATTGCGTTTGCAATGCTACTCACCGCCGCCATTTTCGGCCTAATGATGTTTGGTGATGTCACAGCTTATCAACTATTAACCAAAATCGAAGAAACCGCGTCGAACTCCATACTCGCCGCCGTGCCTTTATTTATCTTTATGGGGGCTATGCTAGAAAAATCAGGCATTGCAGAGCGTCTTTTCCATGCCATTCATTTATGGACAAAACGCCTTCCAGGTGGGATAGGCGTGGGAACTATTCTATTAGGTGCTATCTTCGCGGCATCCAGTGGTGTCGTCGGTGCAACCGAAGCCGTTATCGGCTTGCTGACCATTCCTATTATGCTTAAACATCAATATGACAAGCGTTTATTGTCTGGGCTCATTTGTGCCAGTGGTTCTTTAGGAACAGCGATTCCGCCTTCTATTACCGTTATTGTACTAGGCCCTGTTGCGGGAATTTCAGTTGGTCAATTGTTCAACGGCCTACTGATTCCGGGGCTATTAATGGCGGCATTATTTGTGATTTATGTAATTGCCTTGGCTTATTTCAAACCTGAGCTTGCACCAAGAGAACAAGGTGAAGTAGGTGTGCCACTTGGAGAAAGATTAAAAGTAACCGCAACTGCCATCTTGCCTGCTGCTGCTTTAATCTTTACGGTGCTCGGTACAATTTTACTGGGTATTGCAACACCAACTGAAGCCTCTGCTTGTGGTGCACTCGGTGCCGTGCTGTTGTCGCTTTGCTATAAAAGCTTTAATGTTAAAGTACTGTGGGACTCTATGTTGCGTACAGTGAACATCACCGCAATGATATTATTGATTGTTATGGCTGGTGGTATGTTCGCAGGAATTTTCTTTGCAACAGGTGGTATGCAAACCGTCCAGTCATTGCTCACCGGATCTGGTTTTAGCCCATACACGGTACTGGCGTTAATCTTGTTTATTGCCTTTATTGCGGGTTTCTTATTAGACATGATGTCGGTTGTGCTCATCGTCATTCCAGTGGCTATTCCAGTAGTACGTTTACTCGGATTTGATGACATCTGGTTCTGTGTTGCCTTCTTAGTAGTATTGCAAACCAGTTACTTAACACCACCTTTAGCGCCATCGATTTTCTACCTAAGAGCGATTTCGCCAGCCAGTATTACGTTAAAGCATATGTACGCTGGGGTGATACCTTTCATTATCATCCAGTTGATCGTCTTGTTCATCATTCTAATCTTCCCTGAAACCGCCCTATGGCTACCAAGAGTGCTTGGTGGACCGAGCTGGTAAAACCTCAAAACACAACTCAACAGAAGCCTTTTTGTTGAGTTGTGTAATCGATAACAATTCCTATTGACTTAACCTAAAAAATATAAGAATGTGTAAAGATTGACAGAATTTTTAGGTTCGAAATGCATGTGAAAAGTGTTGTTTTAGCTAATGAAAGTGACCAACATAACCACAACCACCATCAACTGATTATCGCAGAAAAAGGACATGCACTCTTCGAAATTGGTGGTAAAGGTGGCGTTGTTGATAATCTTCATGGTTGTATAGCGCCCGCCAGTGAAACACACTATTTCGAAGGAATTGGTGAAAACAGTCACATCGTTATAGATATACCGAGCCTACCTCTGCACAGCCGATTAGAAACGCTTTTTGAACAACCTCATTACTTCTCTGCCGACGATAGCCTGAAAATGTTGATATCATATCTAACGAAAGAGTCCAACACGTTTGAGTTATTCCCAGAAGCAGGTCAAGGCTGCACACTCAGTTTAATCGCCTCCCTACACTCTCGAATTCTAGGCGATACACGTCAATATAAAGACCGTAAGAAACTCGATATAGACTCTATCTCACGGTTTATCGACAAGCATATTGATCAAAAGCTCTCCATTGCTCAACTTGCTGAAATGCACCATGTTAGCCCTGGTCATTTTAGTGAACTGTTCACCAACGCTGCGTCAATTACACCTTATCAATTCATCCTGAGAAAACGCCTAGAAAAAGCCTACAATCTCATTGTGACGACGAACAAACCTTTATCCATAGTGGCCGATGAAGCGGGATTCAGCAATCAAAGCGCCATGACACATTTATTCCAACGCCACTACGGGCATACGCCAAAAAGCCTACGTTAATATAAAGAAAGTTAGGAAGACGACTGGCTTTTTTACAAGCAGCAGCCACCTTTGGATTAGTAACTGTGGGATTCGTGGTCGATGACTTCGATTGGCGGAAGCAACTCAATTTTCACTGTTTGCGCTGTGTCACTGGTGATATCAATCATTTCCTCTGAAGTTACACCTTCAATGAGTCTTTCGCTCCAAAATGACACTTTATCACCTAACTTAGCAGGTAAAGTGACTTGACCTTTTTTATCTGTTTTAGCCGTGTATTCGTTGTTAGCCACGTAGATATAACCAATCATGCTGTCATGAATATTACAACCTAAAACAACCATACCTGGCGCATCAAATTGTATTGGTGGAATTTCAGAACCCTTATAAAGTTTGATTTCAAAAGCTTTAGGAATAGAAAAACTGTAAACATGGTGACGAATATCATCACTGTTTGGAAAACTCACATATTGGTCTTTCTGAACAATTAAAACGCGAGGCACGAAAGAAGAATGTATCTGGTTCATCTTCTCTACCGCGTCTGGCGTCGAAACAAAACTGCCCGACAAACTCACGACGGCATTGGAAACAGGCTGATCATTTTGATCATGAATAGTTAAGGTCATATCTGCCCAAATATTTGATAGGCTTAAGCTACAAACTAGAGCGATTAAATAACGCATGATGTTTCCTTTTAATTTTAGTTTTAAACTGTGTACGATTTATAAGCTTAATCAGATTATAATGAATACTTCAAAAAGTCCCACAAAGTAATGTGTTTCTATTACAGAATTAAGAAAGCAGTCACCTTTTTAAGGAGCTAATACGATGCGCAATTCTATCGAGGTTATTTCCTATAAGGGCACAGCTGACGCACATTCTCATTCTCACACTCAAATTGTTCTTCCGCTTTTTGGTAGCCTGCATTTGGAAGTCGAAAAGCACCAACAGCCTATTCACTTTGGTCAAGCTTGCTATATTTCCACCAGCCAAGATCACACTCATTTAGCCGAACAAGACAATCGCTGTTTGGTATTAAATGCCTTACCTATCTGGGACCATAAAATCGAAAGCGAATTCAATTTTATTAACTTAGCACCACAAGCTCAGGCTTATTTACCTTTTCTGTCTAGTCTAACGACAGAAGCCAATAACAGCGTTAAAACACACCAAGCTCTGAATTTACTTGAGCATCTATTGCCGATCCCTCAAGACAAAATCAGTCATTCTGATGTCCGCTTAACAAAAGCAAAACAGCGTTTAGATAAAGACTTTCAAGCCTCTTGGAGCCTAGCGGAACTGGCTGAAGACGTACACTTAAGCCCAAGCCAATTAAGTGTTTTATTCAAACGTCACTTTGGCATAACACCAAAACAATACTTGCTCAACCGCCGCTTAGAAGAAGCCAAAGTATGGTTATCATCCACCAACAAAAGTTTAGACTACATCGCCTATCAAGTTGGATTAAGCAGCGCTAGTGTGTTGGTAAAGCTCTTTTCAAAACATTATCAAATAACACCTGGGCGCTACCGTAGTCAGTCTTTTTCTTCGTAACGCCCGCTATTCTTCCTTGATTTCTAAAGCTGCTTCCCAGTTACGAATAAAGCGCTTTTGCTTCGCAAAATCTCGTCCAACCAAAAGTTGCTGATCAAGCTCTATCACGCCAGTGGGTCCCGGCGCACTGACCACATATAAGTTATTTGGATTATTCGCGTCAGGTTGGATAGGAAATAAAAGATCCTGAGTCTGCATCATTTGTTGAGCCGTATCAGATAATAAGAAATCCAGAAACAGCCCTGCATCTCTAACATTCGGAGCATTATTCGGGATGAATGCCGTCCGCATTAACATAAGAGTGTAATCTTTTGGCAAAATCATCTTCAGCCGATCATCTTCTTGTGCCCTTTGTGACGCATAAGAACCAAGTAAGTTATAGCCAACGGCCAATTTCCCGCTCGCAATATCATCGATAATTTCATGAGTGCAACAGTAGGTTTGAATGTCGTGATTGCCGAACGCTTCCAGCAAACGCCCCCATGTTGCGTCGGCTTGTCGCGCATCCTGACTTGCTAACAAATATCCAACACCACTCTGGCGAATATCATAGGTTCCAATCCGCCGAGTCATCTCTTTGCCATGCTGTCGAATGGTTTGCAATAAAGACTGTCTATCCTCAGGCAAAGCACCGGGGAAAGCCTGTTTATTCACCAACATCACAACAGGCTCTAGCGAAAAGGCAAACAGCTGATCCCGCCATTTAAAGTTGTCTGGCAAGAGTGTAGTGACTTCTGATTGGTAGGTTTGAGCGTACCCGTCGTTAACTAATTTAAGGTGTAAATCCATCGCACTGCTGATGGCTAAACTGGCAACAGATTCCATCTTTTCTTCCATAACGAGAAAGTACAAATCCTGCGTACTTACATCTCGATAAGCCAATCGAATATTCGGATAAAGGGAAACAAATTCATTTAAAATCGGTTCAAAAGAAGCCAAATCCATGGTCGAATTTATGTGCAATATACGTGTCGCATTTTTATTTCCAAACCAAACCGCGTCATTGGCGAATACGCCTAAACTAATCACACTGAAAAGCAACGCGACTAACGCAATAATGACTTTTTTCATCACAAATGATGATTTCATACGGAGCGACTCCCCATTCTAAACTTGGCAAAATCAACCTGAAAAGTGGTGCCCTTCGGTTCCGTATCCGATATCAATATACGTGCGGAGTGGTGATCCACAATGTCCTTCACCATAGCCAAACCAACACCGCTGCCCGCCATGTCATATCGGCCTCGATAAAAGCGTTCAAACACCAGTTCTTTTTCGCCACCTGGAATCCCAACACCGTAATCAATCACATTAATGCGATAGAATTCATCGAACTCCTGAACTTGGACAATGATCTCCGATGCATGTTCCATATCTGCGTCGCTATAACGCACTGCGTTTTCAATGAGGTTTTGCATCATTTGCTGAATCGCAAAGCTATCACCCAATACCAAGGCCGTTTTTATGGTGCAATCAAGAGACAACAAAACACCTTGATGCAACGCCGTCACCGCCTGTTCGCGGCAAGACTCTGTGATCGGCTCCAACAAATCCACAGGCTCTAAACGTTGTGTTTGTAAGCGATGGGAAACAACCGCTTGATTGAGCAACAAGGTCACTGTTTGCCCTAAGGCATCACATTGCTTCACGATGTTTTCAAGCGCTTCGTGTTGTCTTTCTGGGGAGGTGTTGTCTCGTGCATTTTCAGCCAAAGCACGTAGACTGGCCAATGGAGTGCGCAATTGATGCGCTGCGTCGGCAGTATAATTTTCCAGCTGTTCCAAGTTAGTTTGCAGTCTGACCATGAAATGATTAATGGCCACTTTTAAATGGTGTGTTTCTTTTGGCGTATTAATATTAATTGGCGTTAAATCTCCCATAGCACGGTCTTCTAATGCCCGTTCGATACGATGCAACGGCCTTAAAACAAGATGACTCCCTATGGCGATCAACGCAATCGCAACCAAGGCAATTAGCACTACAACCTCTACCGCTCGGCGCGTCACAGCGGAAGCCATTTCTTCTCGTGATAAGCGAGTATGTCCCAATATGATTCGCACAGTCTGCGCCCCTTCGGGGTCAGTAAGGTGGCGTTCAAGCCAAGCAAAGCGCACCATTTCGCCAGAATATTCTTGGTTGTAAAATTGGATTTGATTTAACACTGGAGGATTGGGCGGCAAACTATGAAGGTCTTCATAGCCTGTAATGTAACCTTGCTCTAAGCTTTCTACTTTATAAAAAACGCGGTCTTCATCTGCTTGCGCTAAGGTAGCAAAGGCAGACCAAGGAATATCAATACTGACTTCGTTTCGGATCAAGCCGACATTTTCATCCATCTGCAACAAAGCGCTGCGCAATAGACGATCATAAGATAAATCCGCTAATTTACGGCTGTAATCGAACACCAAATTCACAGCCAATGCCGCAATAATACTGATGACTAAAACACCCGCCAAAATAAAACGGAAACGCAAAGAAGGCGCTTTATTTAATGCGGTAATTTCCTCTTCACTCAGATTTTGATGGTGTAAAGATTTCGGCCACATAACCAATGCCCCTTAGCGTATTGATGGTTAAATCCCCTTTAATCATTTTCTTACGTAAGCGACCAACATACAGCTCTATAGCGTTTGGCCCAGGTGTTTCATTGAAATTAAACAAATGATCGGTGATTTCGTCTTTGCTCAAAACACGCCCTAAATGGCCAAGAAAAATCTCCAACAAACGAAATTCACGGTTGGTAATGGCCGTCAATTCACCATCAATAAACACCTGACGGCTATCTCGATTCACCAGAATATTACCATGCTCAGTTGTATTAGCTGCATAACCTTGCTTTCTGCGTAGCAAAACTCGGCAGCGAGCTTCTAGCTCACCAAAATCAAATGGTTTGGTTAGGTAATCATCAGCGCCTTCATCCAATAATCGAATTCGATCCTCTATCTGATCACGAGCAGTTAAAATTAAAACAGGTGTGCCATCTTCACGCTGACGCAGCTTTTGTAACAATTGCAGGCCAGATAACCCTGGAAGGTTCAAATCCAACAAGATCAAATCGACAGATTGGTACTTCAGCAATTCATCCGCTCGTTTACCATCTCCGATCAAATCGACACCGTGACCTAGGCTTGTTAACCGCTCGCAAATTGCTTGCCCTAGAATTTGAGTGTCTTCAACTACTAAAATCCGCATAAAAACTCAACCATCTTATTATTTTTATATATTGTCTTTTTATTTAAACGAAAAAATTCGAACCGCCAAAAAAACGGTTCGAATTAAAAAATTAACGGCAATTTTTTGACGTTAACTGTCTTCTGATATAGCTTTTGACTTCGCCATTTTCGCTCTAACGATCGGTCCAACAATGATAGGTAAAATCAATCCAAGGATAGCAACCGTCCAAAGACCAATACTTAAGCCACTGTTGAATAATACACTCCAGTCACCGTCGGAAAGAACTAATGCATGGCGTAAACTTTTCTCCATTTCAGGCCCGAGCAACATACCCAAAATAATCGGTACAAGAGGGATATCGACTTTACGGAAAATGTAACCCAACACACCAAAGCCAACCATGAAGTACAAATCTAACGCGCTATGACTCACTGAGTAAATACCAACCGATGCGATTAACGTCACGATTGGCATCAAGTATTTAGGCGGAATACTCAGCAGCTTAACAAAGATACCAACCATTGGAATGTTTAATAACAGCAACACAAGGTTACCCACAAACATCGCCGCGATGACCCCCCAAACTAGGTCAGCATTTTGTTGGAATAACATAGGGCCAGGAGAAATATTCAAAGAAATCAACATCGCCAACAATACAGCCGTTGTACCACTTCCAGGTACACCTAAAGTCAACATAGGCACCAAAGCACCAGACGCGGCGCCATTATTACCAGCTTCTGGCGCTGCAACACCGCGAGAATCACCTTTACCAAATGAGCTATCTTTATCAGATACACGTTTTTCCAATGTGTAACTAATAAAACTTCCCAAAGAAGCACCCGCCCCCGGAAGAACACCTGCAACAAAGCCCAACACAGCACCACGGAAAGAAGCCGGAAGCACTTTCACAATGTCTTTCGGAGACAATTTCAGCTTGTTAATAGCCACTTGTTTCAAGCCATCACCCGCGTGACGCTCTAAGAAAAACAGCAGTTCACTGATCGCAAACAAACCAACAATGGCGATGATGAAATCTACCCCTTCAAATAACTCAAGCGTGTTGAAGGTAAAGCGTTGAACGCCAGTAGAAATATCGATACCAACAGAGGCAATCATCAAACCAATTGCCGCAGCCATTAGCGTTTTAAACTGGTTTTTACCTGTTATACCGCCAAGAGTGGCAAATGCCAGCGCAAACAAAGCAAAGTACTCTGAAGGGCCAAACTTTAAAGCGAATTTAGCTAAGATAGGCGCCAGAATCACCAAGCCAATTGTCGCAATAAAGCTACCGATGAAAGAGGCAATGGCAGAGATAGCTAAGGCTTCTGCGGCTTTGCCTTTCAGCGCCATAGGATAGCCATCTAAACAGGTCATCATCGCAGGCTCATCACCCGGAATATTCAACAGAATAGAAGAAATACGACCACCATACATGGCACCCGCGTAAACAGAGGTTAATAAAATCAAAGAAGAGGTTGGCGATAAACCCAAGCTAAACGCAAGAGGAATCAAGATCGCCACACCGTTCGCAGGGCCAAGACCCGGCAAAGCACCAATCAAGGTACCCAAAATAGCACCAACAATGGCAAACATGATGCTTTCAGGCGTTAATGCAACGGCAAAGCCGTTCATTAATAAGCTCATAGTATCCATATTAAAACTCCAATAGACCCAGAGGCAGTGCTAGTTCAAGCACATTATTGAATAGGAAGAAAATGATTACTGAGCTTGTCACACCTGTGATCAGACTCTTAGCAATACTTGCTCCCATACGCCAACTTAAAAAGCTCACAACCAAGGCCGCGGCAGGCATAAAGCCAATCGGCTCAATTGCCCAAGCAAAAGCCAGCATGGAAAGAACAACAACGCTCAATTCGATGAGCATCGCCACTGGCGCCCACTTCTCATCTGGGTCTGGACGAACAATCATGTAAATCGAACTAATGCCTAAAATGATGGATAGCATAATAGGAAAAGTTTCAGGTCCAACACTTTCGTGTCCACCAAAAGGGACGGGGAACTGAGTCGCTTCCCAACCGTAGGCCACGGCAAGAATCAACATCAGCATGCCAAACACACGATCATTTATGCGCATGTCTCTGCTCCATGTAAGTAAATCGTAGGGATAAAAAGAAAACAGGAGGGGTTACCCCCTCCAAATAGCGGTTCAAAATCACTTGAGAGGTGTTATTTAATTAAACCAATATCTTGAGAAAGTATTCTGATGTCCATCGTTTGGTTCTTCACGAATTGGTCAAATTCAGTACCAGACTTGTGGAATGGGATAAGGCCGTTTTTCTCCATAACATCTTTCCATTCTGGTGTTTCGTACAATTCATCAACTGTATTTACCCACCAGTCATAAGAGTCTGAGCTCGCGTTACCTGGTACGTAAAATCCACGCCAGTTTGGAGCGATAGAATCAATGCCCTGCTCCATTGCAGTAGGAATACTATCGAAAGGGGCTGGCAAGCGAGCTTCAGAAAGCACAGCTAGAACGCGTAAATCGCCAGAATCCATAAAGCCTTTTACTTCTGAAATATCACCAGTGAAGGCATCAACGTGACCACCAACCACTTGCACTAACGCTTCAGAACCACCGCTGAATGCTAAGTAACGAACTTGAGGAAGTTTTCCAACATTGGCTTTTTGCGCTGTCATCAAGACTTTCAAATGATCCCAGCCACCAGAAGCACTACCACCAGCAAATTTCACAGAGCTTGGATCTTTCTTCAACGCTTCCATTACTTGAGTAAGAGAGGTGTATTTTGAATCTTTACCAACGGCGATGATGCCGTAATCTGCACCCAAAGTACCTACCCATTTCACTTGGTCAGCACTCATGCCAGGGAATTGGCCCTGAGCAAGACGGGTTGTTGTCGCTGTACTTGCAGCCACAATTAGGTTGTCATCTTTCGCACGTTTACTGATTGTGTGAGCGAAAGCAACACCGCCACCCGCACCAGACATATTCACCGTTTGAACATTGCCTTTAATGTATTCAAGGTCAACTAAAACCTTACCAACACTACGACAAGTAAAATCCCAACCGCCACCAGGGTTTGCTGGTGCGATACATTCTGCACTGCGAGCGGGTTCGTACGCGTAAGCTTGGCTGGCAACCGTTAAAACGGCAGCACTAGAAATAAGAAGGGATTTCAAAGAAAAGGTATTAAGCATGACAGTCTCCTGCTTGTTATTTTTTTTGTTAGGTAATCATGTCCCGAAAAGTAGACTTTCAGTAAACTAGATTGCGTAAACCTTACTCTCCAAACCTGTCACCATCCTGTCATGGTTTAAGATTTCTCATTAAATTATGGCCACTTAAACTTTTTTGCGGATAACATCATCACTTTTGACAATTCATAATAGGCATTTTTGACAACCGCTCAGCAAGAAAACACGTAACATTAGGTCATCTTTACGCCGACCAAAAAGTCATTCATCTTAGCGTTTGCTGAATCACTTTTTTGAGCGGCTAGACGTTTGAACCAACACATAAATTCCAAGCAAGATGTTTTAGGAAGCACCATGACCAAACACAACCCAAGAGCCACTTTAATCGGCAGCATCGCGATTTTACTTTGGAGCACACTGGCTCTGTTCACGACACAAGCCAATTTAGTGTCGCCGCTTTTATTACTGACTCTCACGTTTGGCGTGGCGACCATGCTCTTCTTTATTGTGTATTTACTAAAAGGCGAGTTGAAACGCTCTTGGCAACTCACACCTAAAAGCGCCATTTTAATGGGCGGTTTAGGCTTCTACTTTTATCACTTCTGTTACTTCTACGCTTTTCAACATGCGCCACCAGTAGAAGCTGGATTAATTGCCTATTTATGGCCGCTTCTGATCGTCTTAATGGCTGGAATGACAAAAGGAAATTCTTTGTCTTGGGCGCATTTAGTGGGTGCTGTTATCGCCTTTATTGGCACAGGAATCATGCTACAAAGCAAAGGGCAAGTGTCTGACTCTCAAATAGACAACGCATATCATTGGACAGGTTATGGCGCTGCTTTTGCCTGCGCTTTAATTTGGTCGAGTTATTCGGTGGCCAATCGACGATTTCACGCGGTTCCTTCAAGCTCAGTACTTTGGTATTGCTTGGTCACGACTTTATTGGCTGGCGGCTCTCATTTGGCCTTAGAAGAACAAAACTGGTCTTTCCCTGCTTCTACATGGATTGCGGTTCTAGGGTTAGGACTTGGTCCTGTAGGAGTAGCGTTTTTCTGCTGGGATATGGGCGTTAAAAAAGGCAATTTATCTTTGCTAGGTGTACTTTCTTATACAGCACCAGCGCTTTCTACGATTTGGCTGGGGCTCTTTACAGAAGCGCAATTAACTACAGGACAAATCACCGCTTGCACGCTGATCACGCTAGGCGCTTTGTTTGCCAGCCTAATGCCGAATAAACAGTCAGACAAAAAAATGCCTTCTGTCTCTCAGGAAACAAAAGGCATTTGACTCATAAAAAGTAATGACAATTAAGCTACTTGATAAAGAGGACGAGGTGTTTTTTGCAAGTAGCTTTCCATTTCTGCCATGCCATTTGGCTGGTCAACTTTAATGCCTAAATCGCGCATTGTGCTACCAAAAGCATGCAGTGTACGGAACAAGTTATGTTCGCGGCATTGCTCGCCCATTTGACCAATACGCACGATAGGCTGTCCAAACGAACCTGCAATTTCCACTCGGTACATTTCTGAAATGTGTTGGCAAATTTGCTTCGCAGTTAAGCTTTCTGGAATGTTAATTCCGATGACAGAGTTCAAGCGAGATTCGTTAGGTATGAAGAGATCCAACCCCATTCCTTGAATCCCAGACTGCAATGCTTTTGAACAACGTAAATGACGAGCAAAGCGGTTTTCTAACGTCTCATCACACACCAGTTTTAACGCTTCATGCAAGGCCATAATGCCAGACACAGGCGCAGTGTAGTGATAGCCGTCTTTGTGCCAAAAATTCTCGGCCAATTGAATATCGAAACACCATTGAGCTGGTGGCTTGCTGCGATTTTTCGCCGCTGCCCAGGCTTCATCAGAAAACGCCAACAAGGATACACCAGGGATAGACGACAAACCTTTCTGACCACCTGTAATCACAACGTCGACTTTCCATTCGTCCATTTTCAGCGGCATGGTACTGAGCGTACAAACCGCATCCACAACCACCAAACAGCCGTAAGATTTAGCGATTTTCGTGATCTCTTCCAAGCTGTGATTGAATACAGTGTTAGAGGTTTCACCTTGCACCATGGTTAATACTTTTGGACGTGCTTCTTCTATGGCTTTTCTCACTCGCTCGGGATCAGCCGCTTCATGAACACCCACATGCAATTCATGTACATCCGCTCCAACACGCAACGCCATTTCCGCCATACGATGACTAAAGAAACCATTGTTGATGCATAAAATGCTTTCGCCCGACTGCATAAGATTCGCCACCGCCATCTCCATCGCAGCAGAAGCAGGGCCTGCAACACCAATCACCCACTTAGATTCAGTCTGGAACACATAACGTGCCATACTCTTAACCTGACCAATAACCTCTGCCATCACATCACCAAGATGGTTTATCACCACTGAGTTGGCTCGGGCGACACGCTCAGGAATGGGTACTGGGCCAGCGCCCATCATAAGTAAAGGTTCACGGGGAAGGATTTCATCTAAAGATTTCACCTGAGGACGAGAAACACCCATTGGCGAGGAAGCAGTCATTTTATGCAGCCTAATTTTCAAGAATTAAAGGAAAACATTTCTACAGTAAAAAACCATTTTCAAAGAATTTTCAGTAGAAAATATCGTGTTTTGTCATTTGACAAAATAATATTTTGAAATACTACAATACTCTTATAAAAAATAAGAGACAGCACAATCAAAAAAGTGCAATAAACCACAACTCGATGCATTCACACTAGATCTGACTCGTTTCCCTTCTCACAGCCAGTATTTTTTACTCTGCGTCAATCGCATGAAGTGTGCGATAATGGCCAAAACCACCCTATTCAGGATCAATACTATGATTACTTGCGGTATCGAGATCAAAGGCAGCGAAGTTATTCTTTGCCTTTTGTCCAAACAAGACGGACTTTTTCAAATAACCGATTGTCGCCAAATACGACACACGCTAAGCAATTCAAACGACAGTGAAGCCGTTCGAAAATTCCAATTCATGCTTAAAAAGCTGTTTGAAGATTACAAAGTAACAAGGGCTGTTATTAAAGAACGCCCAACCAAAGGCAAATTTGCTGGCGGCGCCGTCGGTTTCAAAATCGAAGCAGCAATACAATTGATCGAAACAGTACGAGTTGATCTATTCAACTCTGCGACAATCAAAGACGTTTTGCAAAAGACCCCAATGCCGATTCCATTCAAAGCAACAGGGTTACGTGCCTTTCAAGAAGGCGCATTCACCACGGCTTACGTGGCTTTATCTGAGCAAGCTACTGAGAATTGAGCTTCAAGAAAGAAAAGCAAAACCGGCAGCAATATAATCCATTTTGCATCATAGAGTAATCATCAAGCTGATTCGTTATAATGATACTTTCAGTATAACCATCACGTAACAAAAAATGTCTGACCTCTTCTATTATGCAGTTAATAGAAAATGATAGATGAAATAAAAGTACCTGGAAAACATGATAAAAAAAGACAAAAAAGTAATAGCACAAGAAGATATCATTAATAGTGCAGAATATAAGCGCATCATTTTTAAAGGCTCTTTAATTGGCGCGCTGTTTCTAGCTATTTTCGTCATGATCGATTTTTTCTATACCAAGCTATATCTCGATGCTGCCTTACAAGCAATCGGATGTATCATTCTATTACTAATAGCTTACATGGAGCATAAAAACCGCCTGAACTCTTTAGGTATTATTTTCGGCCTGATTGTCATTGCTACAATAATAGGGTCAGGAGCATTTTCTAATAACATTGAAGACGGCGGTATCGTTTGGGTCGCACTCGTGCCCTTCTTATCATTTTTCCTTTTAGGTGAAAAATTAGGGTTTAAAGCTTCTCTGCTCATTAGCTGTATTTATGTAGCAGTTCTGACAAATATTGTTATCCAGTTTCCAGAAAAAGGATTTACCGTCAATACAATTTTGGGAACAATTGGCGCTCTACTCTGTAGTATTTTCTTTTCGACTATTTATGACAAAAATAGAACGTCAATACTTCTTGATTTAGCAAAACAAACCGAAACAGACCCCTTAACTTCTCTATTAAACCGTAGAGGAATCATTTCTTCTTTTGAAAACCTTTTTAATCTATCTCAAAAAAACCAACAAGACCTGTATTTATTGGTTTTGGATTTAGATAATTTCAAACAAGTAAATGACAATTTTGGTCATGATATTGGTGATTTAATTATTAAAAGCACGGCGGATGCAGTTAAAGCAGAATTAAGAAAGATAGATCGTATTGCCAGAATAGGTGGCGAAGAATTTATGGCTGTACTACCTAATATATCTTTTGACGATGTATTAATGATTACTGAAAATGTAAGACTAGCAATAGAGAACTTAGAGATAACTACCCCTAAGGGAAGCATTATTAAAATAACTGTGAGCATTGGTTTTACAAAAAGCTCTGAAGAGAAAACATCATTTTCTGAGTTCTTTAAAATCGCAGATAAAGCATTATATGAAGCAAAAAAAGGTGGGCGTAACCGTGTCATTTTCAAAGAGTAATGATTTCTAATAGCAACGACTATGAGCCATTCATTTATTCGCTTGATTAAACTGTAGCTCACACAAACGCTGATACAACGGCGATGAGACCAACAAAGATTGATGCGTTCCTGTGTCAACGATTTGTCCTTTATCCATCACTACAATCTTGTCCGCATGAATCACGGTCGCAAGACGATGAGCAATCACAAGCGTCGTTCGATCAGCCATTAACTCATTCAATGCCCCTTGCACATAAAACTCACTTTGTGCATCAAGTGCGCTGGTCGCTTCATCAAGCAATAACACGTCAGGGTCTTTTAAAATAGCGCGGGCAATGGCGATACGCTGCTTTTGTCCGCCAGACAAACGCACACCTTGCTCCCCTAAAAAGCTCTCATAGCTATTAGGTAATTGCTCAATAAAGTCATGGGCATTGGCACGCTTTGCCGCATTAACAACCTCTTCAAATGATGCATCAGTTTTACCATAAGCAATGTTGTGCATAACATCATGGCTAAACAATACCGGATGCTGTGGCACCATGCCCATCACATCACGTAACTCAAATAATGATAGCTGCTCAATAGATACATCATTGATTGTGATATGCCCTTTTTGTGGGTCATAAAAACGTTGCAGCATTTCAAACATGGTGGTTTTACCTGCGCCCGACGACCCAACCAACGCCACCGTTTGCCCATGTTCGATAGTAAGATTGATATTCTTCAGCGCCGCCACATCAGGACGAGAAGGATAGTAAAAATCCAAATCATGAAAACCAATCGCAAGGAAAGCTTGATCCGACTGTTTTTCAGGAAGGTGTTGCGGGTGGCTTGGTGAGGTAATCATGCTCTCAATCTGCAACAACTCCAACAGGCGCGTTGCCGAACCGGCCGCACGCTGTAACTCGCCATACACTTCTGCCACCGTTGCCACAGACATCGCCACCATAATGGAGTAGAAAACAAACGCGCCTAACTCACCACCTGTCATTCTTCCAGCGATCACATCCATGCCACCAACGAGCAACATGACACTGATCGCCGCAAAGGTTAATAAGATCACCGCCGCAAACAAAAACGCCCGCTGCTTGATGCGCTTCTTCGCCACATCAAAGGCTTTTTCAACCTCATGACTGAAGGCTTTCTGCTCAATAGTTTCGTGATTGTAGCTTTGCACCACTTTGATGTTTTGAATCATCTCGCCCGCATAAGTGCCAATATCGGCAATGGCGTCTTGACTACTCGATGCAAGTTTTCTCACACGTCGCCCAAACACCACCATAGGAATCAGCACAAAAGGAACGCAAACCACCACAATCATAGACAGCTTAACATTGGTCACGAACAACATAATCAGACCGCCCAGCAACATAAAAAGCGAGCGTAACGCCATAGAAAAAGACGAACCAATAATAGATTGCAGTAAAGAGGTGTCTGTCGTGAGTCGAGACATCAACTCACCACTGCGGTTTTCTTCGAAGTAACTTGGGTGCAAACGAATGATCTGATTGAACACCGCACTTCTAATGTCAGCACTTACTCGCTCACCAAGCCACGACATCAAGTAAAAACGAAAAAAGGTCCCAAAAGCCAACAGAGAGATCATGCCAATCAGCAACAAAATAGTGCTGGTAAGTTGTTCCACTGAGCCAGAAATAAACCCGCTGTCTATCACCATCTTTACGCCTTGTCCCACAGATAAACTGATCCCCGCCGTGAAAACGAGAAAGAACAAGGCCAAAGCCACCTTAACTTTGTAAGGCTTAATAAAACGAAGAATCGGCAACAAACTTTGATAAGCGCCAGCGGAAGGTTTGGATTCAGAGGAATGCGACAAAAGAAGGCCTTTTAGTAGACTGTATTATGCACTGAGATGTAGGTTTGACATAATAAGAGCCTTAACGATATAGCAAAGCTCAATTTTGCATGCGTATAAAATCGGCAAGTGGTTTGGGTTTTTCATAATGGTAGCCTTGGGCAAAATCGCACCCTAGTGAAAGGAGATAGTCAGATACAGCTTGATTCTCTACTCCTTCTGCAACAACTTTAATCTTAAGGTCTAACGCAAGATTAACAATAGCTTTCACTATGCTTTGTGAATGAGTATCGGTTAATACATCGCTAACAAATGAGCGGTCAATTTTAATAATATCAAAATCAAGAGTCTTAAGATTGTAAAAAGAGGTATAACCTGTCCCAAAATCATCTATAGCGATTAAATAACCTGCCCCACGAATCATATCAATAACTCTGATTGACTGCTCCAAATCTTTAATTATAGCCGTTTCAGTCACTTCAAATATAATATTGTGCTCACCTGCCAATAACGACAATTGAACTAAAAATTTGGCTAGCGAATCAGTATTGGAGAAATGGTTTGGAGATAGGTTTATTGAAAAGTAGCAATTAGCCGGCAATAATTCAATTGCTTCTAAGCTTTTCTCAAATACACAGGCATCAATATCAAACATAAGATTAAGAGATTCAGCCATAGGTATAAAGCTATTTGGCGGTACATCTTTACGATTTTTACTTTGCCATCTCAAAAGTGCTTCATAACCCACAATGACACCTGTCTGCAAATTTATTATAGGCTGAAAAACCTGCCAAAACTCATTATTTTCAAGTCCATACTTAAGGTCTTCTTCAAATGAAAATCGTTCTTTTAAGTGTTGCTCCATATTAGAGTTAAAGAAAGCAAATTGATTTTTCCCTCTTTGTTTGGCTGTATACATTGCAATATCAGAACGTTTAATTAAACCAGTAGAATTATCAGAATCATCGGGAAAAAGGCTGATTCCTATACTTGCTGATATCTGTATGCTTCGTTCAGCATATGACAGAGGATCACGAAGCGATGACAAAATACGCTTTGCCAAAGACTCTATAGCAGAATGATTGTCAAAGTTCTTTGACAATATGATAAACTCATCACCACCTAAACGAGCGACTAAATCTGAGCTATTTACTTGTCGTGTAAGACGATTCGCTACTTCAGTAAGCAATTGGTCACCTACTTCATGACCATAACCATCATTAACTTGCTTAAAACCATCTACATCTATAAATAAGATGGCGAAATTACGATTAGTTAAACAGGAAGACTCACACTCTAGATCAATACTAGTCAAAATATTGGGACGGTTGGCAAGTCCAGTCAATGAATCATATAAAGCTAAATTATGTAATTTAGTTTCTCTTTGCTTTGATTCAGTAATATCTCGTAAAACAGCACCATAGAAATCAACTTCATCATTAACATCGTTTATTCTAATAATACTTACTGATAAACAAGTTTCTCCTTCTTTATTCGTTTTGATTTCCCCTTCCCATTTTCCTCTTATAGTGATTTCATCGATGATTTGAGGTTTAAGCTTACCACCAATGTCTTGATTCCAAAATTGTTTAAAGCTGTCACCATCATTTTTTACAAGAGCTAACGACATAGCAGATTCATTTGCATGTACGATCTGCCAATTAGCATCAAACACCACTAATCCTTCAGAGGCACTATCAAATAAACGTTTAAAGCGCATAATCGCGTGATTTTTAAGATTAGACGCAACCATAGTTCGGTTTAATGGCTTAGCTATAAAAGAAAAGTATAAATAAATCAATAATGCAATAGACAATATACATAAGACAATTCGAACAACCAATAAATCAGCAACCGTTTTATCATTGTGTAACTGTATCTCATTTACAGCAGCATCAAGTATCATCAATATAGCTTCTGAACGAGCACTGACTTCCTCAATATCTATTCCATTATTTATATCATCGTTTTGGTACGAATAGCGCTTAAGAAAATCTACATAATCAACTGTATTCTGAGCAACATTATTATGCTGATAATAATCAACTAAGTCTTTGTCATTAATCGTCTTAGTAATGAAATCCTGATTGTTCAGTAAGCGGTTAAGGGTATCATTTAAAGACTGAGCACTATTCGGAAATCCAGTATCATTGACAGTTTGATGCATGGACACAGCAATAAACGCAGACTTTTGGCTTAACATGCGCTGTTTACCAGCAATATTAATCAGTGATGGATAATTAGAAAGCTGTCCGCCGACTAGATTAAGAGCAGCCGCGACTACCAGCGCCCACAATATAAGGCAGCCAACTGTTATTGGTAATGCTCTATATAATGATTTAATCTCGTCACTACGAGTATCTTGGCTAATCGACATGCTTCTTTATATAACTCTAATCTCTAATTAAGATAGCTTCTTTATTGGTTAATAAATAAGTATTTTTAACCTAAAAATCAAATATCATTTCAAGCAATCAAGCGTATTTATTTAAACATTACGACTGGTTACTTGAACTCCCTGAATTGACGCTCAAAATCCATAGTAGCATAGCACTTATTGTAAAAACACTAAGGGACATGCTATCAAGTAGAGCTGCACATCTTAATTTAGGGAGTTCTTCTCTTCCGTGCCAAATTCCCGTTTTTTTTATCTTGCTGCACTATAAAGTGCGATCTACGTCTAAATACAGAAGGTGGAAACCTTGTAGAAATATCAGATTGCAGTAGCTCCTCCCTTATCATGACCTACACTTTTCTGTTCAGTGAATATAAAGCTTTGAAAAGCCATCCAGAAAAAGCTCGACAATAACTCTGCTATTTCATATAAAAATAGATCAAAAGATGCGCATTATGTGGAGATAAGAGTATGGATTTACTGTCTTTGTTAAGTATTGGGATTGCCTTTTTTATTGTTGCGGCTTCGCCGGGGCCAGCCAATATTTCGAACGCTGCCATTGCCATGAGCAAAGGACGTAAAACCAGTCTAATTTATGCCATGGGATTATCTTTCGGTCTTATTTTTTGGGGAGTTATTGCCGCCAGCGGAATAGGTGCCGTTCTACAAAGTTCAGTGTATGTTTTAATGACATTAAAGGTATTCGGAGGTCTTTATTTACTGAGGTTGGCTTATGTTTCCGCTAAGGCCAGCTTTTCATCCGAACAAGATACATTCGAATCCAATGACAATGTATCAACAGGGAAGGCGTGGTTTATACGTGGGTTACTTTTGAACTTATCTAACCCTAAATCTGTCATTGCTTGGATGGCTGCTCTTTCAGTCGGAATGGGTAACGATGGCAACCTCTTCACATTATTAGCGGCGTTTGCTCTTTGTGTGGTGCTTGGATTTGTGGTCAACTCCCTTTATTCCATTTGTTTTTCATTTTCAGGTGTTATGAGCGCCTATAAGAAAGCCAAACACTGGGTAAATGGGGTTTCTTCTGTACTGTTTTCTGTCGCTGGTTTTGGTTTGCTTCGTTCGGCGTTTCAACGAAATCCAGCAGGTTAATACCATCTTAATTAAGAGAAGCTTGCCAAGCTCTATCCGCTTTCGCTTGGTAAGTTTTCCAATCGCCATTTAACCATCTTTGGCGTCCGCGTTCTGCAAAAAACAAATGCAGTTCTTCTCCGAAGAATTCCCAAACCTGACCGCTAGTAGGAATTAAGCCCTCGCCTAACGCCAATGCATTAGCACAAAAACCGTTGTAACGAGGAACGTATTTATCAGGATCGGCGGCAAATTTATCCGCCGATGTTTGGCTTTCAAAATGCCACTCTGCGCCGTTCCATATCACCACAAATTGCTCAGAGCCTTTTGTCACTGAGCTGCTACCTTCAACATCTTCACGATAATAATCTAATACATCGAGCCCACCGATGGCCGAGTTGCTCCAATATCCGGTACTCACTGGTTCATTCGCCATAGCAGAGCTAGATAGAATACACACTACAAAGGAAAACCATTGAATTAACATTCTACTTTTCACCATTCTTTCTCTTATTTTTGCCGAGTTTTATTAAGAGCGCTTATCTCTCTATAAAGTTCCTTTCATTTTATTTAGGCAGAAAAAAGCCAAACATAAGCTTGGCTTTTTGAGTTCATTTTAATGCCTTTTTAAGCATCCTGTTTTGATTCACAGGTTTGTCTATTTTGATGCAAGGAAGGTTTATCGCACCAAAACAAGGCAAATTAAGCTTTTTTCTTTTTCCCTAAGATGACCAATAAAACCCCACCTAATACACCTGCGGTTGCAATAATGAGATGCAAAGTAACAGCCTCACTGGCAAAAATAACGCCGCCAATCGTTGCGATAATTGGCACTAACAATTGCAAAACAGCTGCTAAAGAAGCACTAAGCGAAGGCAATACAGCGTACCAAAGTGCATAACCAACACCTGACATTAAAGCCCCTGAAACAATGGCGAATATTATCCCCTCTGAACTGCCGGTTGTTAAGCTGTAGCCTTCCAAAAAACCAATACATATCAAAGCAATAATTAGAATAGGTACAGTGCGTATGAAGTTGGATGCAGTCGCGAATAATGGCAGTGAAGAAATCTTTCCACGCCAAGTGTAAAGTCCCCAAGCAATGCCTGCGAATGTCATTAAGATAAAGCCAATCAATGAAGGCGAAGACAAGGTCGGAAAGACCAAATACACAAAGCTCGCAAAGGCAACAATTAAGCCGATCCACTCAAGGGATTTAAGCTTCTGCCCTGCCCAAACTGCCATCAGAATCAGTGTTAGTTGAACAGCACCAAAAAGTATCAGCGCACCAATCCCTGTCTCTAATGTGACGTAAGCGTAAGAGAAGCCAATCGCATAAATAAACAGCGAAAACGCAGATAACCAACTACCCTCTAACCACACCTTTTTTAGAGAGATGCTGTTTTGCTTCATGCTTTGCAAAACACAAAGCAATGCCAAGGTAATAGCACCGCTGACTAAGCGCCACATGGTGAAGTTAGCTGGGTCAATTAATCCGCCATCTAACGCTAATCGACAGAGTATAGAGTTGGCCGCAAAGGCTAATAAGGAGAGAGCAATTAAGACATATAACCGTAGTGAAGCTGTCATTTATTTGTTTAAAAGTTCAGTTAACCTGAACCAGTACCTTAGTTGGAGAAATTCGGCCAGTTTTAATCACTGGCACCAGTTTTGCAAGCCTAACAGTAACGCTGACCAGTTATTTTTGGTCACCTAAATATGGAATCTACATGACGAGTCTTCTAGTATTTTCGGATTTAGATGGTACTTTACTTGACCATCACACATACAGTTTTGTTCCCGCACAAACGGCATTACAGTCGTTAAAAACCTTTTCTATTCCTTGTGTTATCAATACCAGCAAGACATTTCATGAATTACTTTCTTTGCGAGAGGCGTTGGATCACCAAGATCCTTTCATCGTAGAGAACGGTTCTGCTGTTTATATTCCTAAGCATTTGTCCCTCTTTATCGATGAAGAATTAGAAGATTGTGGCGACTATTGGGTAAAAGCCTTTGGCCCCAAGCGCAGCACTTTGATTGAGCTAACAGACAGCCAGAAAGACAACTACACTTTCAAGCGTTTCAGCGATATTTCCTGCCAAGAGCTGATGACATTAACCGGCTTGAATGAAGAGAACGCCACATTAGCCATGCAACGAGAGTTCACTGAACCTATGGTCTGGACAGATTCAAATGTGGCATTAAACCAGTTAAGAGAATACCTAGCGCCTTTTGGTGTGCAAATTCAAAAAGGCGGTCGTTTCTCCCATTTAATGGGCAAACACTGCGATAAAGCCAATGCCATGCTTTGGCTAACCGATTTGTACGCCAGCCAAAGTGACGAGGAAATTACCACTATGGCGTTGGGCGACGGTGAAAATGACATTGGCATGTTAAGCGAAGCCGATATTCCGGTTGTTATACGCTCGCCAGTGCATGCGCCACCAGAAGTCCCTAATCGTATCGACGCTTGGTTGACCGATGGTTATGGACCAGAAGGTTGGGCGCAAGCCATAGATTTAGTATTAAGCAAACAAGGTATTATTTAGCTTTGTGGTTTTTAGATTTACTCAAACAAAAATTATTATTTGTATTTTATTAGGAGATTTTCATGGGCGATTTTCATCAGAACGGCATCATTACGACACTCCATAACTTGGCGAACCGCCCGTTAGAAGAAATGGAAAAAGAGCTGTGCGAGTTTGCAAAAACACGTCCTATGTCTCTTATTTTGCCTTGCCTGTATTCTGAACTAGAAACAGATGCAATGCCGAATATCATTAAGCATTTGCAACAGGTTCCTTACCTTTCTGAAATCATCATCGGCTTAGACAGAGCAACAGAAGAGCAATACCGCCATGCTCTAGAATTCTTTAGTGTGTTACCACAGAACTACAAGGTACTTTGGAATGATGGCCCTCGTTTAAGAGAAATCGACAGTGTTTTGAAAGGCGAGCACCTTTCGCCTTCCGATCCAGGTAAAGGTCGAAATGTTTGGTTCTGCATGGGCTACAACTTAGCGGCGGGTAAAGCAGAATCTATTGCCATGCACGACTGTGACATTGTGACTTATGACAGAGAATTACTCGCTCGACTCATTTATCCAGTAGCGAACCCAAATTTCAACTACGAGTTCAGTAAAGGCTTCTATGCTCGTGCTGCTAACGGCAAAATGAATGGCCGAGTGAGCCGTTTATTGGTTACACCTTTACTTCATTCCTTGAAAAAAGTATTCGGCCATCTAGACTATTTAGAATATCTAGATAGCTACAAATACCCGCTTGCTGGCGAGTTCTCCTTCCGCCGCGATGTTATGACAGATTTACGCATTCCAAGTGATTGGGGTTTAGAGATTGGCGTGCTAAGTGAAATGTACCGTAACTATTCACCAAATCGCTTGTGTCAGGTAGATATTGCAGATATTTACGACCACAAACACCAAGACTTATCCGCCGATAATGACGATGGTGGTTTGTCTAAAATGTCGATTGATATCACTAAAGCCATTTTCAGAAAATTGGCAACCAACGGCACGATCTTCAATCAAGAGACTTTCCGTACAATTAAAGCAACTTACTATCGTGTTGCTTTGGACTTTATCGAAACCTATCGAAATGATGCCGAAATCAACGGTCTAAAACTTGATGTTCACAGTGAAGAACAAGCTGTTGAATTGTTCGCCAGCAATATCATGAAAGCCGGCAACCAGTATTTAGAAAACCCTATGGAAACACCGTTTATCCCAAGCTGGAACCGCGTAGTCAGCGCATTCCCAGGTGTTATGTCTCAACTTGCTAAAGCGGTTGAACAAGACATGGCCGAATACGGTAAAAAATAATTCGCTTGTATCCGAAAAAGACTGCAGCCTTTTTCGGATACCTAAGTGTTGCTTCATCCACTTATTGAAAGACAGGTAAGTAACTATGGAAAATGTATCTCTGTCGCATCTAGAACAAAAGCTCATTGTTCATTTGCAGGTGCTTTACCCAAACTTGGACACGGCGGAGTTGGCGCGAAAATGCTTAGCTACCTTTCATCTTGATCCAAATACAGAGTCACCTCGCCCCCATAATAATATATGGGATCAATCCGATATCATGCTGATTACTTATGCTGACACCTTGCGATGCGAAGGTGAAGCACCACTTGAGACATTACACAAATTTGTAAAAAGCAAATTAGCCGACAGCATTTCTGCTGTGCATCTTTTGCCGTTTTTTCCGTACAGCTCAGATGATGGCTTTAGTGTGATGGATTACACCACGGTTAATCCGTCGAGCGGTAAATGGGATCACGTCGAGAATCTCGCCAAAGACTTCAAAGTCATGGGTGATTTGGTTATTAACCATTGCTCGAGCCGTAGTATGTGGTTTGAAAACTACAAGGCGGGCGTGCATCCGGGTGCAGATTTCTTTTATGAAGCTGACCCAAATTCTGATTTAAGTGCAGTGGTTCGTCCAAGAACATCACCGCTGCTACGAGAAGTACAAACCAAAAATGGGACAAAACACGTTTGGTGTACTTTCAGTCATGACCAAGTGGATTTGAACTTTGAAAACCCAGCAGTTTTATTAGAGTTCTTAGGCATTATCCGCTTATACCTTGAAAAAGGTATTCGCTGGTTCCGCCTTGATGCTGTGGCGTTCCTTTGGAAAATACCCGGCACGAGCAGTATTAACCTTCCTCAAACGCATGAAATGATTCGCTTATTGCGCTTGATGATTGAGCATTATGCACCTGAGTCTGTAATCATCACGGAAACCAATATTCCGAACCAAGAAAACTTAACTTACTTTGGTAACGCCAATGAAGCGCACTTAATCTATAACTTCTCTTTGCCACCATTGCTGATTAACAGTCTTGTCACGGGTAATTTCAGTCACTTAAAAAAGTGGTTAATGAGTATGCCGCCAGCACAACAAGGCACAACCTATTTGAACTTTTTGGCTTCTCACGATGGTATTGGTTTACGCCCGACAGAAGGCTTGTTGTCTGAATGGGAGCTGGAAACCTTGATCAACACAATGAAGCGTTTTGGGGGAAAACTCAGCGCTCGAACAACACCACAAGGTGAATCCAAGCCTTACGAGATAAACATCAGCCTTTGGAACGCTTTATCTGGCTCAGCTCAGCAAGGCCCAGACCAATGGCAGTTTGCGCGTTTCTTATGTGCCGCCGGTGTAATGATGGCATTAGAAGGTGTTCCAGCCTTTTACATTCACAGCTTGTTCGGCACAGAAAACGACTTAGAGCGAGTTGATAATACAGGACATTTTCGATCCATTAATCGACATATTTGGGACATGGGTGAATTGGATCATGCGCTAAATACACCGACTCACCATCAAAAGGTGTTCCAAAGTATTTCGCAGCTAACGAAAATTCGTCGTGCTCAACCTGCGTTCCACCCGAATGCAACCCAATACGTTTTGCATATGGGTGACAATCTGTTCGCGTTTTGGAGGCAGAGCATAGACAGACGACAAAGCCTATTTGCGGTTTATAACATGACGGATCAGCCTCAGAGCTTTAACTTGTCTGAGCTAAACTTGATTGCCACAGACGAATGGACAGACCTAGTTTCTGATGCTGTGTACGAAGATCACTTAGGCAAGATTATCCTAATGCCTTACCAATTCGTATGGTTGGCGAATAAAAAAGGCAAAATCAAAACGAGTTAGTTTTACTTTGATCAAACCATAAAAAACGCGACTCACTGAGTCGCATTTTTTACTTTTCTTTTCATTTCTGTTTTTCTTTCATTCTCATTCATAGGTCAGTAATGCATAACAAATAAGCCTTTCTTAAATACGAGTTAATGACTCACCGTTTTAGAAAATACGTTAATGATCACCACACCAGCCACAATCAGAGAAATGCCAACACAGGCTGCGGCATCAAGCTTTTCATTGGTAAACAAATAGCCAAAGATAGAGATTAAAACTACCCCTAAACCAGACCAAATTGCGTAAGTCACACCTGTTGGCAAAGTACGCATCACGATACTTAACAGGTAAAAAGACACCGCATAACCCATCACCAAAATAATACTTGGCCCTAGCTTAGTAAAAGAGTCCGACGCTTTTAATGCTGTGGTCGCGACCACTTCAGCCAAGATAGCTAAAAACAAAAGCAGGTAAATCATAGTGCTTCTCCTAAACAGTGCAATGCGTATGAGTAACGCTCTTTACTGTGCCATATCGTCTTTTTCTAACTCAACATCTTCCGCTAAAAAACCGCCAGTTTGATGTGCCCACAAAGAAGCATAAATGCCTTTACCTCGAATCAACTCTTCATGGCTGCCCTGCTCAACGATCACACCTTTATCTAACACGACTAAGCGATCCATTGCGGCAATGGTAGAAAGTCGATGTGCAATCGCGATTACAGTTTTACCTTGCATGAGTTTGTACAAGCTGTCTTGAATTGCCGATTCTACTTCTGAATCCAAAGCGGACGTAGCTTCGTCCAGAACCAGTAAAGGTGCGTCTTTTAATAGTACTCGAGCAATGGCAATCCGCTGACGCTGTCCGCCAGACAATTTGATCCCGCGCTCACCCACCATAGCATCGTAGCCAGAATTACCGTATGGGTCAGTCAATGTTTGAATAAACTCATGGGCTTCGGCTTTTTTCGCGGCGGCAACCATCTCTTCTTCTGTCGCTTCTGGGCGACCGTAAAGTAAGTTCTCTCGCACCGTTCTATGCAGCAAAGACGTGTCTTGTGTCACCATGCCAATTTTAGATCGCAATGACGCTTGCTGAACTTGGCTAATATCTTGCCCATCAATTTTAATTTGCCCAGACTCAATATCATAAAAGCGCATCAACAAGTTCACTATGGTGGATTTTCCGGCACCAGAACGACCAACAAGCCCGACTTTTTCTCCCGCTTTGATCGACAAAACAAGATTCTCGATTACTTTTCTGTCCTGCTTTCCATAATGGAAATTCACCGCTTCGTAATCAATTGAACCATTAGAAACCACTAATTCTGGCGCATCGGCTTTGTCTTCAATTTCAATCGGGCGAGACAGTGTTTTCATACCGTCGTTTACCATGCCGATATTTTCAAACAAGGCGCTGACTTCCCACATAATCCATTGAGACATACCGTTCATTCGTAGCGCTAAACTCACAGCAATGGCAATGGCACCAACGCTGATAACACTGTCCGTCCACAACCAAATAGACAGTGCCGCAATGGAAAAAGTTAAAAGGTAATTACAACCCTGCACACCAACATTCAGCATGGTAACAAGACGCATTTGTCGATAAACGGTTTGCAAAAAGCCATCCATGCCTTCTTTTGCGTATTCAGCTTCACGTTGATGATGGGAAAAAAGCTTCACCGTAGACACATTGCTGTAGCTGTCTACCACTCGCCCTGTCATTGTCGAGCGCGCATCAGCCTGTTCTGCTGAAATCTTCTTAAGCTTAGGAATAAAATAAAACTGCAAAGAAATATACAACACAAGCCACGCGAGCATTGGCAACATGAGTCGGTAATCGGCGTTAGCGATTAAAACCACCATAGAAACAAAGTACACGGCAATGTACATCAATACATCCAGTAACTTCATCACGGTTTCACGCACTGCAAGAGATGTTTGCATCACCTTAGTGGAAATACGCCCTGCAAATTCATCCTGAAAGAAGGACATACTTTGGCGCAAAATATAATGGTGCGATAACCAACGAATTCGCATAGGGTAATTGCCCAGCAAAGTTTGATGGATAATCGCAGAATGTACAAAGGTTACCAATGGCATCACGACCAACACCATCAATGACATTAGTAATAAATGCATACCCTCTTCAGCAAAAAATGTACCTGGATCTTTGTTTACTAGCCAATCCACCAGCTTTCCCATGAAGCTAAACAAGGTTACTTCTAAAATCGCCATGGTAGCGGTTAAAAGAGACATAAGGATGAGTGGAATTTCAACGCCTTTCGAATAGTAACGACAAAATGCGAACAGTGTTTTAGGCGCCTGCACTGCTTCCACTTCAGGATAAGCCTGCACCCACTTTTCGAAAAAACGTAACATAAAATTCCTTATCAAATTTGAAGAGTGGCTCTAACTTTTAAGAGCAGAATGAATTATAAATCCACCGCAGGGCATTTAATACGTTTTTGCGGTTTCGTAGGCATAAACCCTACCTAAAAATAAGTGCGAAATTGAAACACGTTAGTAAATTGAAAACCAGACAATATAAAAACAGGCTCTATTTCCTGTACGCTTTACTTACTGTTTGTATAATTAAATCAGCCAAGAAAAGCAAAAAGATATTATAATTCGTGCCTATTTATTCACTCAACGTAAGCGATTATATGAAACTGACTCTGCCGATCATTCTAGTACTTGGGTTGCTTGCGGGATTGACTCCTATGGCAATCGACGCATACCTTCCTAGTATTCCGACGATTTCACAAGATTTGGATACCAATATCGATTTAGTACAAATGACGGTCAGCATGTATTTGCTGGTTTTCGCTTTTTTGCAAATCCTCTTTGGACCAATTTCAGACGCTATTGGCCGTCGAAAAGTCGTGGTGGGAGGCCTAAGTATTTACGCAATCGGCAGTATAATCTGCGCCTTGTCACAGAATTACGAAATGCTCTTAGTCGGTCGAGCGGTTCAAGCGCTTGGCGGCGCAGCGGTTGCTGTTTGTGTTCCTGCCTTGGTTAAGGATGGACTCTCCATTAACCAATTCGCCAAAGCCATGTCGATGGTTATGCTGGTAATGGCATTGGCGCCTTTGGCCGCACCGATTATTGGTGGTGCGATTTTAACCGTATTGAGCTGGCACTATATTTTCGGCTTTCTGTGCATTTTATCACTCATTGGAATGACGCTGTTTTTATTAACCATTCCAGAAACACTGCCAGTAGAAAAACGCACACCTTTTTCTTTTTCTAATGCCATAGGTAATTATGGAAGATTATTAAGTAATCGTACTGTTTTGGGTTACCTTGCCGCTTCTGCTTTTTTCTTCGGCGGGATGATGAGTTTTATTACCGGATCTTCTTTTGTTTATATTGAGCTTTATGGTGTAGACCCAGCACATTTTGGTTTCTTCGTTGGCTTGAACGTTATTACCATGATGTCGGCATCTACCATAAACAGCCGTTTCGTAGAAAAATTGGGCACAGAGTTTTTATCGAAATACGCCATTATTGTGGTGTTATCTTCGTCCATTGCGATGATCATTTTGACCTTCTTCAAACATCCACCTTTGGCTCTTATCATCATTTCGAGCATGCTGTTTATGGGGCCAATGGGAATTCTAGGAAGTGGCTTCATGGCAGGTGCACTAAGACACGCTGGCAATCATAATGGCAGTGTTACAGCGTTGGCTGGTACGTCACGTTTCGCCTTTGGTGCCCTTGGCGGTGCTGTGGTGAGTCTGCTGCACAATGGTACTTTTATCCCAATGCTTGCTACTATGGCGAGCTGCGGCATTATCTCATTCGTTATTTTTAAAGTTACAACTCGGTATGCCGCGCCGACAGACACAGTATAATTAGAAAAATTTACTCAGTTTTATGGAGCTTGAATGTTAAATACTCAAACGCTAATCGAAAAAATCAAACAATCACCTGATCAGGTTCAATTCAAAGAAGTCATTGGAGTAATCGAACAAGAATACGATTTCACACCAACTTCATTTGTAAATGGTGAGCAAAACAATGCCATCAATGAAAACAATGGCTCTTGTAAGATTTTTTCTTTTGCTGCTATTCACCAATTAGCAGAAGCAGACACATTGCATTTGTTCGGTGATTTCTACCGTGTTGATGTACTTCAAAATCCAGAAGGCAGTGACCATCAAAACATCCGTCAATTCATTCAAAATGGCTGGAGCGGCATTACTTTCAACGCAATTGCCCTAACACCAAAAAGCTAACAAAGTTGACCGCAGCAATGAACTTGCTACGGTCTTTTCATGATGAATAATTGAGTTCAGCACCTAAAAAAGCCATAGTTTCGAACACTTAATATATGAGGTGGTTATGGAATTAGTCGCATTTGATTTAGATGGTACGCTACTGAATCGGCACCAACGTCTTTCTGAATACACAATAGACACTCTTGAGCGTTTAAAGTCTGCTGGCATCTTTTACACTGTCGCGACAGGACGAACTCACCTTGCCGCCATGCCTTGTATCCAAGGTCATGATTTTCCTCATTGGCAGATTTTTAAAAATGGCGTGGAATGGTGGAATCCTTCACAAAGCCAATATCGCCACCGCAACTTATTATCTCAAGGTCACATCACAGATTTGCTGTCTTCTTTTGAAGAACACCAAGTCACACCTTTTATCTTTTGTTTAGAAGATGACGGCTCACATCGTGTTTATCATGCGCCTTTAAATGGCCACATGAGTGATCACATTGCCAATGAGCTTGGTAATCATAAAAGCATGAGCCTTCACCCTTTAACGGAATTATCCAGCGAAGCGAAAATCACCAATATCAGCGCTATGGGCAGCCCGACGCTCATCAATCATATTGTTGAAGCAAGTAACAAACACGATCACTTAACGGCTTATTCTGGTGGTGGCATCTATAATCCAGACGCTTACTGGCTAGACATACATCACAGCAATGTCTGTAAAGGCTCGGCTTTAATGGAACTTAAAGAAGAAATTGGTGCCGAACGATTAACGGTGTTTGGCGACGGCGATAATGATTTGTCTATGTTCTCCGTTTCCAATGAAGCCTTTGCGACAGAGAATGCTCACAACCACATCAAAGATGCGGCGACCGATGTCATCGATCATCACGATAAAGATGGTGTAGCAAAGCTTTTAAGAAAAAGATACGACTTGTGACCGTTTTTTAGAAAACGTTTGTGAAGGGTTGATTTTTAAACAATCCCCTACATTAACTAAAAGACAACATAATGGACTATACTAAATCATCAAAATGAAACATGATGGTAAACAAGAATAATTAGTTTGGAGAAATGCCATGTTTGAATTTTTACTTTTCGTAGCGGCTTGTGCCGTGATTGCTTTCTTGGCAAAGAACATTCAAAAAAGCGTAGCTCAGCCAAAATCAAAGCTGCAACCGATCAAAATTGAGCGTGAAGAAGTTCGTCGCCCGACGCCCCGTCATAGACGCCCATACTAATTCCCTTCTATTCCATTAGTCTCTTTTTAAGATGAATAGAAAAATAGCCGCATTGGAAAGCTTTCCGATGCGGCTATTTTGTTCCTATCCCATATTCTTTTAGCTTGTTTGCAATGGTGCTGTGACTCATTCCCACCGCTTTGGCCAAACGTCTGGAACTAGGAAACTCTGGGTACAATCGTCTTAATAATTCAGCTTCCCAATGCTTCACCGTTTGATCCAATGAGTTGTTGATCAAACTCAAATTCGACATCAAATCCATTTCAGGCAGAGCCACATCTTCAGCCTGCCAGTTTTTTCCTTTCATCGTCAAAAAGGTTTGCAAGCAACGGTTTTGCAATTCTTTTAGGTTGCCCGGCCAGTCATATAAAGCTAACTTCGTCATGGCTTCTTTGGAAATATTCGGCACGGTGACTTTGTGTCTTTCCGCTAACGCCAATACCAATTGTTGTACCAAACCTTCTATGTCTTCCTTGCGTTCCCGTAACGGCGGCATGGTTAACACCAAAGTGGCGAGAGAGAAATACAAAGCCTTATTCAGCACCTTGCTTCCAAGCAACTCCTGCTCGCTAAGCGACGACAAACTGATCACTCTTAATCTTTTATCAAAACTGATGCCAGCGCCCTGCTGACGATTTAACCAAGCCATCAGCGCCGCTTGAGCTGTGTTGTCCAAATGCTCAATATCCTCTAAAACCAGCCAGCCTGAAACACCCTCTAATGCTGATATATCTTCTTGATTTAAGCTGTTGGCGGGGCGAATAATTAATTGCGCGTCTGGGTCAGCTTGATGCTTTTGCCAATATTGAAATAAGGCTTCTACAAAGTGTCGCTTTCCAGAGCCCATTTCGCCCATGACAAATAAAGGTTCATTGCCGCTACTAAAGGCTTCTGCTTTCGCTAGGGTTTCTTGCATAGCAAAGCTTTTTACAACAGAAGGTTGGAAATAGGCTTCCAAAAGGTTTTCAGCATTTGGAGCTTGTTTTAAACGCGCGGCTTGTTTGTCCAAGCGCAATTCTGATTTCAAATAAATCACACTTCCGGCGAGGTTTTCAGTGCCTTCTTCGTCGGAGACAAAGATCGGCTTCATTTCCAATAAAAAAGTCTTATTACGAATACGAATACGCTTACTAATGCTTTGTTGCTTTCCTAACACGTCTTTTGAAAGGCTGACGCCTTTCAACACCTGCGACAACGGTTGATATAAACACTCCACCACTGTGACATTTAAGTCTTCGGCAGCTTGTTCCGTCATCATGGTAATTCGACCTTTTAGATCAATAGAAATCACACCATCCGGTAAAGATTCCAGCAAAAGGTGAAGAGAATGATGCTCTCTTTCAAATGGCGTGAACATGACGGTCTTGACGTCTTCTACACTGTCTAATCGACGAATTTCTGCCAAAAGGGTTTGTAGCTGAGAAAAGGGAATATCAGAGAAACCACAGTAAATACAACGCTGCTTGGTGTCCACTTCAATCAAGCGAATATCAATTTCATGCGGCACAAAAAGATCTAGAATCTCGCGTATCATGCCAATTCTGTCTTCACACTGTATTTCTAATCTCATGTAGATTGCTTGCCTCTATAGGTAATTGTCATTGGTTAAGGTAAAGCATTATTTTTCTTTAGCATTCACCAATAATATATCCTTTTGCGGCGCAAACATCTCATAAAGCGGTAATACCGCAGCACCTAAAACCCCTGCACTGTAACTGGTTTGCGCCACTCGAATGACTGGCAGAGGCAACAGACTATGGGATTTTTGCGTTTCTTCAATATGACGAATAAGAGAAACCAAGACAGGTTCTGGCAAACGTCCACCGATCAAAATCGCTTCTGGATCATACAAGGCAATAACAGACGCCAAAGCAGGCTGAACTTCCAATGCCACTTCTTGCGACCATTGTTCAGTCAGACGAGCAACAGGAGCTGTAAGCCAGACTTCTCCTGTCTCAGGCCAATCCTGAAGATGCTCTGCAAAAAAACGTTTTAATGAAGACAAAGACAAGGCTTCCAAAATCCACTTACCATGTTTGCCTGTTGCTGCTGAAATCAAGCCAAAGCTGCCCGCTTTGCCAGTTGCGCCTGCGTAACATTCACCATTTGCAACAAAGCTACCACCGCACGCCGTACTCACAAAAAGATAAAAGAAATGCTGCGGTGAATCCGGGCTTAATAAGAGTTCGCTGGTGGCGGCTGCGCCGGAATCCAATTCCACAAAACAGGTTAATCCTGTCACTTCAGCTAACCACGCTTCAAAAGCATCCGATTGCCAATAGGCCAATGCAACTTTCAGACTAATTAAATCCGCTCTTTGATGAGAATCCGTTACCAATGTATCAAGCCAAGCATCCATATAATCTGGTCTTGCCAAGCCAATTCCCTGGACCTTACTCCAATCTGCTCCTAAAGTGATCTTCACTTCTTCGATTAAGTCTTGAGCAATGTCTTTCGCTAGCGCCTCTGTTGGAAAAGAAACCGAGCGTTCCAACAGCAAAACACAAGCGCCACTGAAATCTAGCAGTGCAGCACTAATGTGGTCACGGTCAACATTGATACCCAACCCATAAGCGCCCTTTTCATTGACACTTAACTTAATAGAAGGCTGCCCTCGACGACCTTTCACCTTACCCGTTACATTCAGCAGTTGCCTCTCAAGTAAAGAAGAAGTGATTACAGAAATCGTCTGAGCGCTCAACCCCGTACGTTCGGCAATGCTGACACGAGAAATTTCAGGGTACTGCCTTACTAGGTGAAGAATGATTCGTTCATTGTAGATGCGACTTTGCTCAGAGGTACTGCCGGATGATTTCATATAATTTACTCTAGTTTTCGTGCCTGTAAATTAATCAATTAGATTTAATAAATCTAATTGATTAAAAACTATAACCTCATTAGTATGAAATAACGATCAAAAAAGTATTAATAAAAATAACAAGGCTCACCTCATTTTCCATGCAAAAGCAGAAAACGAAGGAAACGCCAAAACTAAAGGATTGCATCATGTCAGACTTCCAGTCTCCTGAGTTTTTAAAACGTCACATTCAAACAACGATGGATTTTTATCATCCACATTGTCTCGATCCAAACGGCGGCTACTTTCAGTTCTTCAAAGACAATGGCGATATTTACGACACAGACACACGCCATTTGGTCAGCAGCACACGTTTTGTTTTCAACTATGCCAAAGCCTATGAAGCAGAAGGAAAACCAGAATATTTAGAAGCAACTAGACATGGTTTGAACTACTTGAGAACTCGACATCGTCGAGACAACGGCGGCTATGTTTGGCTTCTCAATAAAGACCAAAATATTGATGAGACCAACCATTGTTATGGCTTGGCTTTTGTTCTTCTTGTTTACGCCACAGCCTGTAAAGCAGGTGCCGAAGAGGCAAAACCTTGGATCAAAGAAACCTTTGATTTAATGGAGCAACACTTCTGGGACTCAGGGTTTAGTCTCTATAAGGATGAGATTTCTAGCGATTGGCAACAAACCTCCACCTATCGCGGCCAGAATGCCAATATGCACACCTGTGAAGCTCTTCTTGCTGCCTACGATGCCACACAAGAAACCTATTATTTAGAGCGTGCAAAGTTATTGGCAAAGCATATTTGCCTTCGCCAAGCAGAACTCGCGAATGGTGAAATTTGGGAGCATTACACCGAAACTTGGCAGGTTGATTGGGACTATAATAAACAGGATCCAAAGCATTTATTCAGACCTTGGGGATTTCAATCTGGTCATCAGACTGAATGGGCAAAGTTATTACTATTGATTCATCAAAGATCACCTCAAGACTGGCTGATACCAAAAGCAAAAGCACTCTTTGATCATGCTTGGACAAAAGCGTGGGACAAACGACACGGCGGCCTTTGCTACGGTTACGACATCAAGGGAAAAGTTTGCGACGGCGATAAATACTTCTGGGTTCAAGCGGAATCTTTCGCCGCTGCAGCCTTATTAGCAGAGGCCACTCAAGAGGAAGAATACTGGGATAAATACAACGCATTATGGGATTACAGTTGGTCGCACATGGTAGATCATCAATACGGCGCTTGGTTTCGAATCCTGACTCAAGACAACAAAGCTTTCGATGATAATAAAAGCCCGGCGGGTAAAACCGATTATCACACCATGGGAGCTTGCTATGAGGTGATCAGCTTGCTCACCAAGTTACGCTAAACTATTACGGAATTTAGGAGCATCATTCTATTTGTATGCGAAATACAGTATGATGCAGCCCCTACGGTTAGTGGATGAGCCCTTTCATATATGCAGTTAGATAAAATAGATCTTAATTTACTTCGTTATTTAGATTCCTTATTGAGAGAGCAAAACGTTACCCATGCAGCCAATCAGCTTGGCATCACACAACCTGCCATGAGTAACGGATTACGACGTTTAAGAGATTTATTTCATGACCCTTTGTTGGTAAGAACCAGCGATGGCATGATGCCAACGGCACTGGCCATTCAACTGCAACCTCGCGTACGAAGCATTCTTCAATCAGTCGATGAAGTATTGCATTTAGGGCAAAGCTTCGAAGCCGAGTCCAGCTCTCGTGTTTTCCGCATTATGGCGAGTGATTACGCAGAAGCAACCTTAATTCCCCCTTTGATGGAAAAACTGCAAGAAGAAGCACCAAATGTCATTCTAGATGTGATGAATCCAAGTGATGTTAGCTTTCACGATGTAGAAAAAGGCAAAGTGGATTTGGTCATTAACCGCTTTGAAACACTGCCTCAGTCTTTCCACCAAAAATCCGTCTGGGTTGACCATTTCTCTTGCTTAGTGCCAGCTAATTCCGATATCGCCCAAGACTTTAGTCTAGAAACCTACCTTGCTTCTCCTCATGTCTGGGTGAGTAAAACAGGCTTCGGTGTGGGTGTTGGCATTCAACCAGAAGAAGTGCAAAAGCTTGGTTGGGTAGATGGTTCCTTGGCAGATTTAGGGTTCAAACGTAATATCCGTTTGTTTACTCGTAACTATAATGTCGCCATGCGAGCAACAGAGCAGTTAGGTTTAATCGCGACTTTGCCATCACTGGCAACACGCTTAATGAAAGACAACGAAAATGTTGTCGTGCTACCGCCACCATTTGAGATTCCGCCAGTAGAATTAAAAATGCTTTGGAGTCCTTTACTACAACATGATCCGGGACATATTTGGATTCGCTCCACTATTGCTGGTTGTGCAAGAACCATTGCAGAGAACAATAATTTATAAAATCCGTTCTTACCTTTAGGTACTTCAAAAACTTTCAATCAAAGAATAAAAAAGAACGAGCACTTAGCTCGTTCTTTTTTATTCTTTATTAAGAGATACGTCATCTAAATTACATATTATTCAGTTGTGCCCTTGATTCTCCAGCACTAGAAACCGTCACTTCTAAATCTTTAATGTGACCATTTCCTAAGCTGTAACACCAACCATGTATATGAAGCTCTTGGCCAATGCGCCATGCGTTTTGAACAATACTACTTTGACAAACGTTCGCAACTTGCTCCACTACGTTTAATTCACACATACGATCGAAGCGAGCATGCTCATCTTCGATGCTGTCAATTTCTTGCTTATGCAGGCGATACACATCTTTAATGTGACGTAGCCAGTTATCTATCATGCCATGTTCTTCTGTTCCCATTGCGGCTTTGATACCACCACAGCCATAATGACCAACCACCATAATGTGCTTCACTTTTAACACATCAACAGCAAATTGAATCACGGACAAACAATTCAAGTCTGTGTGAACAACAACATTGGCGATATTGCGGTGCACAAAAACTTCACCCGGTAATAGATCAACAATTTGGTTTGCTGGAACACGGCTATCAGCACAACCAATCCAGAGGTATTCAGGCATTTGTTGCTTTGACAAAGTTTCAAAAAATGCAGGGTCTTCTTCCGTAACTTTGGCCGCCCATTCCCTGTTTTTATCGAACAATTCCGTCAACTTATTGGACATAACCTACTCCGGCAGTTTTTTACGATACCAACGGAGTTTTATATCCGCAGTTAAATTAATAGACTCAAGCTTTTTCACCGCCTCTTTTCCATCATAAGACGCTTTATGGATATGAGGTGTCATACTTAATAGATCTTGAATTGCAGCTTGAGAACTCAATGTAAATTCAAAGTTTCTCGCCTCTTCAGACACAAGTTCAAACCCATTAACACCTTCGCTGTGAGTTGGTTTGTGCTCATGAATGGAGGGATACAATATCTGACGCAGTTCAATCAAATGATTGGCACCAGACTCAACCAGAAGCAATAAACCGGAATCAGTCAATGCTCTTGAAAACTCATTAAAGATAGGAAAACCAAACAAGCATAAAATAGCGTCAAATCGTTCGGCTGGCGTCGGCAAACTTGCATTACTGCCAACTAACCAGCTGATGCTTTTATTTCGTTTGCTGGCCGCGGTTATCGCCCATTTTGAAATATCCAAACCAGTTAGTTCGGCTTCAATTTGTTGTGCCAGCAAGAGCTTATTTATTTCATTCAGGTAATAACCTTCACCACAGCCAGCATCTAATATTCTGACACCACTGGCTAAATGCTCTTTTGGCCAAGTGTCTAAGACAGCTTCTACAATCGGATAATAAAAATCTTGGTTCAAAAAGGCTTGGCGAGCCGCCACCATAGCTTTGCTGTCGCCTGGGTCTTTAGAACGTTTATTTTGTACAGGTAGAAGATTCACATAGCCAGTTTTGGCTAAATCATAAGTGTGTCCGTTGTCACACTTTAGACTGTTACCATCACAACTGAGTGACAGCGAGTCTATCGGACAAGAAAGATTTTCAAGCGTTCTCACGAGGCATCCATTTTTTGTTAATTGACGTTCTCACAATGCGGCACTTTTAAAAAGCACACTGAACACCAAATGTTGAGAGTATAAAGAAGCGAGCTACTCTTCGCTATGAAAACAAAGTCTAAAAGTCATAAATAAACGTGATTTACGCTAAGACAGCACAAGCATTATTTATACTATTGCTTTGCATATACGCCAAAAAATCCACACTGTCTAACGGCTTAGAGAACAAGTAGCCTTGCACTTCTAAACAATCATAATGATTGAGTTTGTCCACTTGAGAACGGTTTTCTACGCCTTCCGCAATGATTTTCAAATTCAAACTGTTTGCCATGGCAATGGTCGCTTTCACAATCGCATCATTGTCATGGTTAATACCCAAATCATTAATGAATGATCTGTCTATTTTAAGGGTTTGAATTGGGAACTTCTTCAAATAAGCGAGTGAAGAATAGCCAGTACCAAAATCATCAATAGAGAGTGTTAAACCCAGTTCACGGAAGCCATGTAGCTTTTCAATAGACTGCTGTGCGTCTGTCATCAGCATGCTTTCAGTCAGCTCAAGTTCTAGGTATTCAGGATCAACGCCTGCCTCTTCCAACACACGCTTAACCATTTCCACCAAGTCTGCCTGCATAAACTGACGCCCCGATAAATTCACCGAAAGCTTAATGGGAGGATGACCAGACTCACGCCATTCTTGTAGCTGACGACACGCTCTTCGAATCACCCACTCCCCTAACGGAAGAATCAAACCACTCTCTTCTGCCAAAGGAATAAATTTATCTGGGCTGATCATACCTAATTCTGGATGCACCCAACGAATAAGCGCTTCTGCACCCACAACAGTTTCATCTGGAAGGCGGATTTTAGGTTGGTAATGAAGTACAAACTCTTCTTCCTCAATGGCTTTTCGCAAGCCACTACCTAAGGTCAAATGAGCATTGATATTTTCAGCCATGAGACCTTCATAAATACAATACATGTTGTGACCCATTGCCTTTGCTCGATACATAGCAGCGTCGGCATTTTTTAACAAGTTATCAATATCGTCAGCGTGGCTTGGATAACTTGCAATGCCAATACTAGCCGTAATCATCATTTCCATATCGGCCACAAGGTAGGTATTACTGGCGCTCTGCTTGATGTTATTAGCAATGTTTTCTAATTCTTGTGTGTTGTTCGTCATCTCTAAAACAACAACAAATTCGTCACCACCTAATCGATACAAACAAGCTGTTGGCGGTATACTACCTTTAATACGTTCAGCAACCCTCTGAACCAGCTCATCACCAACACGATGGCCAAAGTTATCATTAATTACCTTGAAGCCATCTAAATCTAGATATAAAAGACCAAATTCTCGCTGCCGCTTTTTTGCATTAGCTAAGGCACTTTCTAGCTGCTGATAAAGTAGGTTTCGGTTAGGTAATTGAGTCAAAATATCGTAGTTTTTTAAACGATAAAGCTCGACTTCGTGATCTCTTTTTTCTTGGATATCGCGAACCAACAAATAAACGTGACCGTTTTCTGCATTGTGGGTCACTTCAATCTGATGCCAACGAACCCCATATTTCGTAGACAATCGAATTTCTTGGGAAATATTTTCTTGCTTTTCGATTCGACGAACAAAGCTGTTCGCTGCACTGGATACCGCGAATAAGTCACGAATGCCCGATAGATCACCAAATAGCTGAGAAAAGCATTCACTTGAGCCTATGTACTGACCGCTTTTATCAAACACACCAAAGGACAAGGTTTTAAACTGGGACAACAAGCCAACGTGGCTACTCAATTTTGAAGGAAGCAAGCCAGAAATGTGATGTTTTTCAGAAACATCTGAAGCAAGAGATGAAACACAAGGACGAGCTTCTACGGAAAGCCCTTTGCGGCTTTTTCCGATTGAAATAACAGAACCTGTTACTTGGTAGTGAGAACCATCTTTGGCGATGAACGGCCATTTAAAGGGTAATTCAGCCCCTTCTTCGAGCTCTCTTAAGTGAATCGCAAGGCGGTTCTGCAAAGCGTCATAAATGACTCGTCGGCCAGATTTTATATCGTCCAAAGAATCAGCTAACAAGGCTTCTGCCGCTTCGTTAAACCAAGGAATAGTCGCGTTTTCTATGTCTATAATCCAAGCAGCCAACGGCATCTTAGATTGAAGTAAAATTGATAAGTCGGTCATTTATATAAAATACTGCCAATTAAGATCTTAACATTAGATCCTGTTTAACCTCTTACCATGAGTCAGGAACAACAAACACACTTCGCTTTATGTCCTTTCCTACTTCCCATAAAAGTATATGTTGAGGGCGCTCATCCTGTAGGAAACGACCTACAAGATTGTAGGCAGATTGTAGAGAAAATAAAGTAAAATTCTCATTTATATTTGAAAAAGCCATCCAATGTGGCTTCTTTAATATAAGAAAGTGGGAAAAGTACGACATTAGCAGTATGAATTCCGAAGCACGAATCCAGCCACCTCTACCTTGCTCAAGCCATCGCTCAATGTCGTCGTTATCTTTTAACCCATAATACAATCGACCGAAGACCAATAAACTTGAGTTTATTTTTCGATTATTTGCGATTTTATTGATAACCGACAAGCCTTCGGGTGTTTCAAGGATAGATAACTGGTGCTCTCGCGCCCGAGTCACCTTCTTTAATAAGCTGTCATTTTTGTTTGGACCAATCCAAGAATGTGGTGCAAGATCAGACCGCTCTAAGTAAAACTTAATCGTTATTTCAAACTGATGAAGCTGACCGCAAGATGTTTCCACCAACATATCCACTTCTCCCAATGTGCCACTCTCTCCCTGAACCTGAAAATGCTCCAACACAACTGCGAGAGAAGACAAATGCTTGATGGCATAAGAAAACAAGGTCTCAAAATAACTGCCCAGAAAATGAGATTTGCAAGCATTCACTGCATTGATTAAATCGTCAGGGTTACGGTCTAATTCAATCAACCTTAATGACACATCATCTAACCAATAAGGTTCAAGGTCGAAATCCTTCTCAATGTAATGACCTTCCACCAGCCAAGCAAGATCTCTCACAAAAGGATGATGGAGCTCAGAAATTATCATGAAGAGCTACTTAGATGCTGGTCGATAAGGTCTAAACAACGAACCAAAATCGCGACACTTTCTTGAGGTTTATCTTTAAAAGCCTCTTCAGCCATTGGTGAAATATGACAGCGAGTCGGTAATACTTCGCCAGTTTCTAACAAGACTCTAAAGCGCTCAATCATCACAAATTTAAGCCATTGCTCGAACGACATTGTGTCTATACAAAATGGCTCTTGGCTCTGTAAGGCTTGTGGCGTTGGTATCTCACAATCCCAAACACCAGTGGTTTGCATCGCCATTTGCAGGTCGATTAGCAAATCAGCCAATGTGTGATGGGCAGAAAAAGCCTTTTTCAACCTGATTTCTCCCTAGAAAAACGGTAAGATGTGTGATCTTTTTTCACTGATTAACGGCGTTTTTATGCTCTTATCAGCAACTTGAGTCTATATTTTATCATGAACAAAATTGAATCTCTTTCTGACTTATTTGATATGGTCGGATGTGACGTTACCTATTACGACCTTGGACGAAACATCACAAAAATCACGCCTCAGCAAGCCACCCAATTCGACCGAAAGCAGCAAGTTTACCCTTTTCCATTTCGCCAACACGCTTGGCTCGCTTGCCTTTTAAAAGCCAAAGACAGCAATAAGAAAAATGCCATTGATGAAAGTGTGATTTGGTTTCTAAAGTTGCCACTGGATGAAGCAGGCTGTTTGAATTTAGGAACCCGCGACCACTTCATAAAAAGCATTGTCGATAAAATTCTTCACAAAGGTGAAGAAGCAGGCTTGTCTGAAGCTTTGGAAGATAACCCTTATGTCTTTAAACCAGACCAAGAGCGTATGGCGAGCCTCCACGCCATTTTAGGAAAAGATTTAAAAACCGATCCATCCCATTATTTCCATGCTGTCGTTGAATACCTTTCTTCCGATCAAATAGAAGAAAATGACCAATGGCAGACGCTTGGACTTCAAGGTATTGCCGAACTCGCAGCAAGGACCAACGAAACACAATACGAAGCACTGATTGATAACGCGATAAAACGTGCCGTTCCTCAAGTCGTGAGTGCACTTTGTCACGCGTTAGAACATCAAACTCTACCTGCAAGACTAAAAACTGAAATCATTGCTCAATTGCAAACAGAACAAGACCCGTTAATTCAAGCCAGCTACCTTCGTGCATTATCCAGATCCCGGTTGGATGACATACTTCTCTTGCCTTTATTCGGCTTACTTGGCAGTTTAACCGAATGCAACGATGGCGACATCCACACCATTGCGGCATTGGCTGCGAAATGCCCGAACTGGCTGAGCCAAAACCCTCAACTGCTTAGAATCATCATGGAAAAGCTGGCTCACAGAGAAGATGGTTACATTGCCTTCAAACAAGTGGCAGCAGAACTAAGCCAACACCCAGAAACCAAACAACCTCTTTGGGCTTTATTACGCGGTAACCACATCAGCCCTAAACTCGCTCAAGCGGTGAGTTATTTGTTCACAGAAACACCAAAGTCGTTGCATTAGTACTGATTTAACGACTACATAGGCAACATAAAAAAACCATTAGATTGCAAAGAAAAATAATGGGGCAAAGTAGCCTCAGCTAACATTATAACAACACCAGAAACACAGTTAATGATGAACTGGTTTCACGCCTTCGCGCAGTTTTTTACGATGAGCTACAAATTCTTGAGTAAGCTTGTAATTGCCTTGTTCGGTGCAAAGCGCACCTCTATCAATAAGAGCATCTAATGTTTTCGGCAATACTTTCTGCCGACGCCTCCCTTTAACAAAGTAAAATTGCTCACCTAACTGGATAAGTTCAAAACCTGATTCTAGATAGCCAACACATAAATTTTGAGTTGGCGTTAATTTGAGTTTCATAATTTCCCTCACTTTGCCGTCTCTTACTTAAATTATTTTATTAACTATAGTCTCTTTTTCTCACAAGATAGAGTTTGCACACCCAAGATTACAAAAAGATAAAAAAAGGAGGCGGTTTACAAACTGCCTCCTTTTTCATGACACATCCAAGAAGATGCGATGGCTATTTAAATATATGATATCACTAAGTTTTAAGCAGTAGGCTTATGCTTAATGATGTAACACTGGTGGATTTTACCATTACGATCAAAGTCAGGGTCTAACGTTTCACGAGTGATGTTTTTCACTTCAAACTCTTCTTCTAAGTCTGCATCCAGCACAAAACGACGGTAGTTATTAGAGAAAATCAGCTCCCCTTCTTGCTCTAATCTTGCCATTGCCAGGCGAACTAATTCCCCATGATCACGCTGAATATCTAAGACATCCGCCATTTTCTTCGAATTAGAAAACGTCGGAGGATCCATAAAGATCAAATCAAACTCATCACGGCTTTGTTTAAGCCATTCAATGCAATCTGCTCGCTCAACTTGATGGTAAAGCTCAGAGAACTCATTCAATTCTATATTACGACGAGCCCATTCGGTATAAGTGTTCGACATATCAACACTTAAAGAACTTCGTGCACCACCTTGTCCAGCATGAACAGAAGCACTTGCGGTATAGCAGAAGAGATTCAAGAAACGCTTACCATCTGATTTATCTTGAATCATTTTACGTACAGGTCGGTGATCCAAAAATAAGCCTGTGTCCAAATAGTCCTTCAAGTTTACGATGAAATCACAACCGTATTCTTCGACAATCATTTCATGTTTGGATTGATCAAGCTTTTCATATTGTTCTTTACCTGACTGTCTTTGGCGCTGCTTCAAAACCACTTGAGACTCTGAGATATTCAACGCTGTTGGAATGGCTGACATAACTTCAAACAAACGCTGCTTAGCTTTTTCTGGATCAACACTTTTCGGCGCTTGATACTCTTGAACGTGAGCCCAATCACTGTAAACATCAATCGCAACAGCGTATTCCGGCATGTCTGCATCATAAACGCGATAACATTGGATCTTGTTTTTCTCGACCCACTTTTTCATTTTCTTGGCATTTTTCTGCAAGCGATTAGCAAACATTTGAGCACCAGGCGTCATCACGGATTGCGCGACAACGTCTTCTTTAATACTGCCTTGCAACAATGGGAAAATATAAGCTCGACACTCAATACCACCGTTAATAACACGAGTACTTTTTTCTGGTCGAACCGGAATTTGACGTGCCAAATGATCATTACTAGTTAGCATCATAAATTGCCAACCGCGCACATGGCTGACAACCCATTCGCCCAATTGGCGATACAAGGCGATCAATGCCATTTCGTCGCCAATACGCTCACCGTAGGGCGGGTTACAAATCACTAACCCCGGTTTCTCTTGGTTAATATCAAACTCATGCTCTTGAAAAGGCGTCATGGACACATCGATGATTCCGACCATGCCTGCACGTTTAATGCTTTCGCGGGAAGCGGCAATCGCTCGTTGATCTCGATCCGTACCTTGAAAGCGCAAACCCAGTTCGTCTGCATTTCTTTTACGATTTTTGGCAAAATCCATTAACTGCTGCCACATACGGTGATCATGCTGCTTCCAGCCTTTAAACCCCCAGTAATGACGACCTAAACCTGGAGCGATATCCAACGACATCATGGCCGCTTCTACTAAGAAAGTACCAGAACCACACATAGGGTCAATCAGCTGAGTTAAGCCACAATCTTTTCCCCAGCCTGCGCGTAACAATAAACCAGCCGCTAAGTTTTCTTTCAACGGCGCCATGCTACCCTGCTGACGATAGCCACGGCGATGCATACTTTCGCCGGACAAATCAATGCTCACAGTGACCACTTCACGCTTAATCCGCAAAGCGATACGCACGTCTGGCTGATTCTTTTCAACGCTTGGGCGTTCTCCAGATAAGGCAACAAAATAATCTGCAATCGCATCTTTGGCACGAACAGCACCAAATTGAGTATTACGAATGTGATGGTTGGTACCGTGACAATCAATCGCAATCGTGTTGGTTGCTGACATATGATCAGACCAAGGAATGGCTTTTATTGCGTTGTATAAGTCATCGGCAGAATCAATTTTAAAGTTCGCGATCGGCAACATGACTCGAGTGGCTACACGCGACCAAAGACATGCCTTGTACATACCTTCTAAATCAGTCGTCAGCTTAACTTGCCCCTCACCAAAACGAGTGTTCGTTAAACCTTCGCTGTGGAGCTCTTTTTCTAAGACATTCTCCAATCCTAAAGGGCAGGTTATTTCTAATGCGTAAACCTGATTTTCAGAATCAGTTGTCTGTAATATTGTGCTCATTTTTAAATTACTTTTTTAAATTCAATGAATATTCAACAAATAAAGAAGGCGAGATCATGTCTCGCCTTCTTTACAGCTCACTAAACACTTTCAGTCAGATGGCTGCTTTATAAGTTCATTTTTAAATGCCTAAATCACGCTCTCGGTAATAAGCATCTGTCGTGGCAATCGCCTCTTTTACCATCTCTGGCCCTTGATAAATAAACCCAGAGTAAATCTGTACTAAGCTCGCACCAGCTTGCAATTTTTCAACCGCATCGGCACCACTTGAAATACCGCCGACACCAATAATTGGCAAGGTGCCTTTCAAATGCTCAGCCAGTACCTTAACAACATGAGTAGATGCATCTCGCACTGGCGCACCACTTAAGCCGCCCGCTTCTTCTTCAAACTGATGACCTGCAACCGCATCGCGAGACAAGGTCGTGTTGGTTGCAATGATACCATCAACACCTTGTTTCACTAACGTATCTGACACCAGTTTAATTTCGTCATCAGTCATGTCGGGAGCAATTTTCACAGCCAATGGAACGCGTTTTCCATGCTCCGCTTCATAGCGATCACGGGCTTCTGTCAATGGTGCAATTAACTCGGCCAAGCTTTCACCAAATTGCAAACTACGTAGCCCTGGTGTGTTTGGCGAGCTGATGTTCGCTGTGATGTAATCAGCGTAAGGAATAACAGCGGTTAAACAAGCTAAATAATCCGCAGCGGCGTCTTCAACAGAAGTGGTCAAATTCTTGCCGATATTAACTCCTAAAACACCCGGATAACGATGAGATTTAATACGTGAAACAAGGTGATCAACACCCTTATTGTTAAATCCCATGCGATTAATAATGGCTTCATGTTCTGGCAAACGAAATAGACGTGGCTTCGGGTTACCAGCTTGACCTTTTGGCGTCACAGTACCCACTTCAACAAAACCAAAACCAAGTGCGCCTAAAGCTTCAAATGCGTCGGCATTTTTGTCTAAACCTGCCGCTAAACCAACCGCATTAGGAAAACGTAACCCCATGACCTCAACTGGTTTAGTTGATGGCAATCCACCTAGAAACTTATTCAAACCCAATCGACTGCTTGCAGCCAGAAGATCTAATGACAATTCATGAGAAACTTCAGGGTCCAATTTAAAAAGTAACGAGCGAGCAAGGTTGTACATAAAATAAGGCTCCTAGGTGTTTACGTTGCACTATCTAAGTTGAGTAATGCCAATTAATTTATTCGATTCATCAAATTCTACTTCAAACACACCATTAATACCTTGGTGTGTTACAAAACATTGAAAAGCCGCCAAAGGAAGTTGTACTTTGCGCCCATCCAAACTGTTCGCCACTAAATTTTTTGCAGCGCCCGCATACATAGCTTCATATTTGAATGCGGGCAACGCCACACTCAATACAAGTTTTGCCATTTTTTATTCCTATGCTTACGTTACTCTTACAGACGTTACTCTGTGCGTAAAGATTTGAATCCGATAAGATGGGGGTTATTATATTGTGTTGACACTTTTTTTGACAGAAGTATAAGGAAGCTAGGTTCGATGGCAGCTGTAATTGAACAATTAAAAAACCACCTCAATCGTGCCATTATTGGCCAACCTGATTTAACCCATGAATTACTTGTCGCTTTAATTGCTAATGGTCATGTACTTTTAGAAGGCCCACCTGGTATTGCAAAAACCACGGCAGCCAAGGCGCTGGCCAACGCAATAGACAGCCGCTTCCAACGCATTCAGTTCACGCCCGACTTACTACCGGGCGATGTTACTGGCTCAGATATTTACCAACAAGAAACCGGTCAATTTAGCTTCATTCCTGGCCCAATCATGAACGAAATTGTATTAGCTGACGAAATCAACCGCGCACCTGCAAAAGTACAATCTGCGTTACTCGAAGCCATGGGCGAAAACCAAGTGACTGTTGGCAATAATAGCTATACTTTACCACCTTTGTTTTTTGTCATCGCAACGCAGAATCCCATTGAGCAAGAAGGTACTTATCCTTTACCAGAAGCTCAGCTTGACCGCTTTATGTTGAAAATCAACCTTGGCTATCCAAGTGCTGCCAGTGAATTAGAAGTACTCAGATTGGTCAGACAACAAGATCTGCATAAAACCGCTACCAGTACTACTCAACCGCTTTGCAAGCCAAGTGATATTCTAGAGCTACAACAAAAATCACTGTCTTTGTATATGTCGGAAAGTGTCGAGCAATATATAGTGCAATTGGTCATGGCAACAAGAGAACCTGCTCTTTACCTTGGTGAAGCAAGCAAAAGCGAAAACCTCATTGAATTTGGTGCAAGTCCGCGCGCCACACTTGCTTTAGATCGCTGTGCTCGCGCCAACGCTCTACTTAACGGTAGAGACTTTGTAACACCAGATGATGTACGCCAAGTAGCTTTGCCTGTTTTACGTCATCGCATTATTACAACCTTTGAGGCGCAAGCAGCAGGTTTATCTGTCGATGATTTATTAAAACGTTTAATCAGTCACGTTCCGGCACTGTAACATTATGAGCCCATTATTATCTCCAGAATCACCGGAGTTAGATGAAGCGCATTTTGCCCTTCTCGCCCATTATGCAAAGCATCTAGGCCGAGCACCAAAAGCCATTCGTTTTGCAACGAAAACAGGCGAACGTCGGTCTCGCCAGAAAGGTCATGGCATGGAAATGCTAGAGCTACGCGCTTATCAAGCAAGTGATGATTTAAGACACATAGATTGGCGCGTCACAGCACGTACAGGTCAAGCGCACACTCGCCTTTATGCCCAAGAAAACGACCATCAGAGATTGTTGTTGGTTGATTTGTCCAATCACGCTTACTTTGGCACTCGCCATACTTTTATTTCCACTCGCTTAATTCAACTTGCGGGAATCATTGTATGGCGCTCAAAACAGCAAGGCGACACCTTATCTTATCGTTTGAATTATGGCGAACAAGCATACGCCAGCAACAAACAAAATATGTTTCCTGCTTTGCTTCATCAATTACAAGGTGCTTCTCGATTAGACAATAGAAACGCAAAGTCGAAGCAAAATAGTGTGTGGTCTCGCTCTCTATGGACGTCTAAAGCACACAACAAAGATGTGATTATTTTGACAGATAAGCAAAGTTGGAGTGATGAGGAAGAAAGTTCGCTTATGCAGCTTGCCAAGCATAATACCGTTCACTGGATTCAAATTATCGATAGCAACGCCTACAATTTGCCAACAGGTCAATATCAAATGGTCGGCCAGCATGGCATTCAACGGGTGAATATCAACCCAAAAACCATGCAACAGGCAAAATCCGCTTTCTTTGAGCAAAACGCTGTTATGCGTAAAAAGCTTTCCTCTATAGGCATTCGCCATCAATTATTCGACCTAACGGAGTCTCCTGAAAAAATCGCTCGCTATTTACTTTCTCAAGGAGCCTTACGCTAATGCCTGACAGTCAAACACAGGCGACCATGAGTTTGCCCAATGAAGCTTATTTGCTACCCGAATCCATTGCAATGTGGCCGCCCGCGTGGTGGGCATGGTTGATTTTTGCATTGCTGATTTTGCTTATCTGTGCTTTTGTTTTTTATCGTTATCGACGCTATAAAGAACGTACCTATCGACGAGAAGCGCTTAATGCCGTCATTAAAGCATCGAGCGATTTACCAGACAAAGAATGCATATTGCTTTGCCATGAAATGATTCGTCGTTGCTTGATCAGTGAAAACAAAATAGAAATGGCCGCACTACCTAGTTCAGCTTTATTGGAAAAAATAGATCTCACTATGCCTAAAAAATACCAATTTTCATTACTTGGAAACACATTTTTTGATGGCCCTTATCGCAGTAAGGTTGAACTAACGCCAGAACAACGAAGCGCCATGATCAAAACGACACGTTATTGGATAGGGAAACATCATGCTTGAATTAACTTGGCCTTGGTTTCTGATGCTTCTTCCTATTCCTTTAATAAGATTCTTTGCACCTAAAGCGAAGCCAAAAGGAAATGGTATTTGGTGGGTAAATACAGATGAATTGGTTCATCACCAAGACACCAAGCTGACATCAAATCGCTTCCAGTTAGGGCCTTTGTGTCTGACAATCGCATGGATTTTACTCCTCCTAGCCATGACCAAACCCGTTTGGTTGGGCGAACCAACCAAAGTCGTTCCATCAGGTCGAGATTTGTTAATCGCATTGGATTTGTCCGGCAGTATGCAGGTGTCTGATATGACACTCAACAATCAATCTGCAAACCGACTAGAAGCTGCTAAATCTGTATTATCAGATTTCATTGAAGCCCGTCGCGGTGACCGCATTGGGATCATCGTTTTTGGCTCTAAAGCCTATTTACAAGCGCCTCTCAGCTTTGACACAACCACTATTAACCAGCTTGTTCAAGAGGCACAAATAGGCTTTGCTGGTGAACAAACCGCCATTGGTGATGCTATTGGCTTGAGCATTAAAAGGCTTGAAGAGAAACCATCAGACAAAAAAGTCTTAATCCTTATGACGGATGGCGCCAATACCGCTGGCCGAGTACAACCTGAGCAAGCAGCAGAGTTTGCCGCCTCACAGAATGTTCGTATTCACACCATAGGCATTGGTGCGGACAGCATGTTAGTACAAAGCTTTTTTGGTTCAAAAGTCGTCAATCCATCGAGTGACCTAGACGAAACTCTGCTTAAAAACATTGCCGCTCAAACGGGCGGCGAATATTTTCGCGCTAAAAGCACAGAAGATTTAAGAGCAATTTATCAGACATTAGATGAACTAGAACCCACGCCAGCGGAAGACATTTGGCAACGTCCTCTAACCAGTCTTTTCCATTGGTTAGGTCTAGGCGCCATCGCTTTTCTAAGCTTGGCCTTGCTGTCTAACAGGGAAATTGTTTGGCGCAAAAGGAATCACTCATGATGTTGTTTGACATGATTCATTTCGAGCGACCTTACTGGCTGCTGTTTATTCCCATGACGTTGCTCATTGCTTTTTTATTCAATGCCGTAGCATCACAAAAAAGTGCTCTGGAAAGCACGGTAGACGCTAATCTACTTAAACATTTAGAATACAAAAACCATTCAAGCAACAAAAACAAATGGCTTGGCGTCATTAGTCTGATGCTATGTTGGATTGGATTAGCGGGTATTAGTTGGACACAGATGCCAACTGAAATGTTTGAAAGCACCCATAAAAACGTTTTGGTTGTTGATCAATCTTTGTCTATGTATGCGACAGATATTTTGCCCAACCGCCAAACACAGCTAAAGCAAACCATTCGCGATATTCTGGAACAAATAAAAGAAGGCGACATCGCCCTAGTAGCTTTTGCTGGAGAAGGTTTTGTTATCAGTCCTTTCAGTCAAGACAGAGAAACCATCACTCATTTCTTGTTGGCTCTCGAACCCATTATTATGCCTGTGTATGGGAGTAATTTAAGCAGCGGCATTGAGACAGCATTATCACTCAACCAAGACACAAGCACACCTTTGCACATCATTGCATTAACAGATGATCTGAGTGAAGAAGATGAAGAGCAAATCCCGGCGCTACTGAAAGGGACTAACACACAACTGGATTTGATCGCTGTTGGCACAACTAACACTTCTCCAATTAAGCTTCCTGACGGTCAAATCATGAGAAAAAATGGAAGAAATGTTATCGCAGCCACTCCTATCGACAAATTAGAAGCCTTTACTCAATCATTAGGCGGGCAATTTTATGAAGGACGCTTGACGCCAAATCAGCTGGCTCAAGTCACCCATACTTCATTGGACAATCAGCAAACTCAGAAGTCCGAAAACAAGAGTATTTATTGGCAAGAACAAGGCCATTGGTTTGCCTTGCCTTTGTTGCTTTGGCTCGCATTCCAATTCCGGAAAGGCATGCTGTTCATCTTACTTATTGGCGTTTTCTCTCTTCCTTCAGAAAAGTCCTTTGCCTCCCCTTTGGATTGGTTTTTAACGTCAGATCAAAAAGGCCAACAAGCCGCTGATCAAGGCGACTGGCAAACAGCTGATCAATATTTTACTCAACCTGATTGGAAGGCTGCGTCATCTTACGCCCTGAAAAACTACCAAGAAACCATAGAGTCTCTTGAGAGTATAGAAAGAAGCGCCTCTGAAAACTATAATTTAGGCAATGCTTTCGCATTATCTGGTGACATATCAAAAGCCATAGAAGCGTATGAAAAAGCCTTAGAGCAAGACCCGACTCTTGTGGTTGCCAAAGAGAACCTCGACTACCTCAAACAACAAGAGCAAAAAAAGAACGAACAAAACGACGAGTCTCAGAATCAAAACTCTCAGGACCAAAATCAAAGTAACGACCAGAGCGAGAATCAAGAGAATCAACAACCGTCATCAAACTCCGATGAAAAAAATGAACAAAATGACTCTTCAGAGTCAAAAAATGACAATAAAAAGAACGAAACAGAAGACAAAGAGAAATCACCTAAGGATAATAAGCAAGAAGGTGACTCACAGAGCGAAGCTGAAAAAAAAGAAGCTACTAACAGCACTCTCGACAAAGAGCAAACTCAAGCTCTGAATCAATGGTTAAGACAGATTCAAGATGATCCTGGGTTATTACTGCAGCGTAAACTCTGGTATCTGCATCAAGAAAAACGTAACGAAAATCGATTTACACAAAAGGATGGGCAAAACCCATGGTAATTAAGCAAACTTTCTTTTCATTCAATCTGAAACGCAGCATGCGATGTTTGCTTTCCATTTTGGTGACGATATTGCTTACAGCCTCATTCTCCAACAATCTTTATGCGGACACAGTAACCTCATCGCTTAATAAAAGCACCGTGACCGAAAACGAGATTGTCCAGCTCACAATCAGAGCCGATTTCAGCGACACAGGAAATGGCCCAGAGCTAGCCCCCTTACAACGTGACTTTGATGTTTTAGGCAAAAGTCAAAACAGTCAGTTCAGCTTCAATTTAGGCACCAGCCGTGCGATGAATTATTGGGTTATCTCCTTGATGCCAAAATCGGTTGGCACCTTTGAGATCCCTCCTATCAAAGTCGGAGAACACGAATCTCAAGCGATTAAATTGGTCGTGCAGAACTCACCTCAATTACTCGACGAAAATGGCAATCCTCCAGTTATTGTAAAAACCGAAGTCTCTGAAATTGAGCCGTACTTACAACAGGAAGTTATCTTAAGCGTTCAACTTTATACTTCTGTTGCTCTACAAAACGCCAACCGCTCCGTACCATCACATCCCGATCTTGTTATTGAGCGCTTAATCGATGACCAAATGAGTTATCAGACGATTAATGGCACACAGTATCAGGTAATTACACGAGAATACCTTGCCTTTCCTCAGCGCAGTGGCTTGCTCACCATTCCACCACAAACGCTGCAAGCCATGATTAACACGTCAACTGGCAGAAGAATGATTAAGGTACAAAGTGAGCCGTTGAATGTGCAAGTACTGCCTATTCCTGCCAGCTATTCTAGCGACACATGGTTACCAAGCTCTAATGTGACCGTGTCAACAAAACTGGAAAAAACCAACGAGTCACCACGAGTAGGAGACACATTAATCTGGACGATTGATATCAAGGCAAAAGGTGCTCTTCCTGAGCAAATCCCTACCTTGGATTTCAACAGCACACGCGATTACAAGATGTATCCAAAACCGTCTAAATTCAATACGCAAAAAACAAGTAATGGCGCCACTGGAAACCAAACAATCACAGTGGAGGTTGTGCCTACCGCAGACGGAACACTTCAATTACCCGACGTAAGCATTACTTACTGGGATACGGAAGCAAGAGCCATCAAAACAGCCTCAGCCACCACCGAAGAAATCGTGGTTGCACCTTTACCAAGCAGTGCAACACAAAGTCAAACTGATTCAAATACATCAAAAATCAGTGAACCTCTTCCTGCTCAACCACGCTCTGTTGCGCCCATATCCTTAGCAAAAACACCAACAAAAAAGACTGACACTGCAAATGAACCAGCTTCAATGGAAGTTGCTATCACAGCCCCCCCTTCTAGTCGGTCATTACGAGATTATTTAATTTTTGGGCTGCTATTGCTCTCTTTATTGATGATCGCAGGCTGGTTAGCTATATGGCTTAAAAAACGACAAAAGAGCGACTCAAAAAGTGCAACTCAAGTTCCAACATTACAAGATTTTGCTCCATTGAGCACTGTAGATGAAAACTCGGCCTATAAGGCCTTGATTGAATGCTGTCACAACAATAACCTTTCGGAGCTAAGATCTTGCCTATTAGAATGGGCTAGACACCGTTGGGGAGATCACGAAATTCATAGTGTTGATGACATCAAACGACTCACCTCTGTTGAAGTAACTCAACTACTCATGGAATCCGAGCTTCTTATGTATTCCAACAACCCGCTTCATGAGTGGTACGGTGAGTCTCTCGCAGATGCTTTAGAAGAATTTACTAGCGGCCAACCTAAGCCTTCTCAGGCTGGACAGTTAAAAACACTTTACCCAAACTTTTAAGAGAAACCGATTACAAAAGGACTATCTGAATGAATTCATTCCAATCCGGCATTATTGCTGAAGCGTCGAGTGACGCCCTTTTTATTACTCTTAACGTTGAACGCTCAGATATTAGCAAAGCTAAGCAAGTCCTTGCTTCTGTCCCTTCTATCGTGAACGAAATACAAGAACAGTTCCCTGGTGGGCAACTGTATGCTTCAGTTGGATTAAGCAGTCAAGTTTGGAATGAGTTCGATCAAAAGCAACCAAAAGAGTTGGCACCCTTCCCTTACATAAAGGGTCAAGAAATAGACGTTGTTCCGACTGATGTGGATTTAGTATTGCACATTCGTTCGTCACGACACGATGCAAGCTACGAGCTTGGAAATAAGATCTTTTCTGCGTTTGGATCCAGCGTTGAACTCGTTGAAGAAGTCAGCTGTTTTAAATACTTAGATAACCGAGACCTAACTGGCTTTGTTGATGGAACAGAAAACCCTGAAGGCGAAAACCGTAAAAAAGTGGCTCTTGTTGGAGAGGAAGACCCTGATTTCAAAAACGGTTCTTACTTGAATTTAATGTGCTTTGTTCACGACCTAGACAAATGGGAAAAAGAACCCATCAAAACACAAGAAGACACCTATGGTCGAACTAAGTATGATAATGAAGAATACGCTTCTGCGGAGAAATCTGTTCATGCACACACCAAACGCACATCACTTAAAGATGACAATGGAGACTCAATAGAGATTTTACGTCACAGCATGCCATTCGCTTCATTAACTGAAAAAGGCTTGATGTTTGCGAGCTATGGAAAAACACCAACAGCATTTAACCTTATGCTAGAAAGCATGGTGAAAGGTGATGAACACGGCAACACGGATCACTTAATGAAATACACTAGAATTAAGACTAGCCAAGCCTTCTTTGTTCCTGCCGTTGAGTGGTTTACCTCTCTGAAAGATTAACCTTATCAGCTTATATTTAGACAATAAAAATAAAGAAAAGACTTGCAATAACACATAAAAAAGCCACTCAACAGAGTGGCTTTTTTATAGCAATAGCGACCAATTAACGCTCTATCGTCGCTTTACTTTGTAGATAATTTTGCTGACCCTGTGTGCTCAAGCTCGCTTGAATTTGATTCAAATATTGCTCATAAGCAAGTTTCTGCTCACCTGCAACTGAGTCTGTACCGACTGTTACGGCATTCAACCGAATCAAGACTAGATCACCATTGACAAGACCTTTCACCTGCAACTCAGGGCCTACGGTTGGATGAGGCAGAGAGAAAGCTAATGAGGCAATTTCATCTTGACCGCGCTTAGCATTAGCAACAGACGTCCATTCCGTATCAGAGGCTTCTTTCGCAGCTTCTGCTTTCGCTTGAAGTGATTCTAGCGCCTTGTTTTGAATGACGATAGAAGCAACCTGATCTTTAGTCTCTTCAAAAGTCTGGAATGCTTCAGTCTTATGATCATTCAAATGTATCACAGCAACTTGATCATCACTTAATTCAAGTAGATCACTATTTTGGCTATCTTCCAAAACAGAAACACCAAAAGCAGAAGCAACCACAACAGCATTACTGGTAATTTCATCATCACCGCCGTCACGACCAAAATACGTACTTTGTAGCACATCTACGCCATATTCATTAGCTATATTATTCAGGTTGTCACTTGCGTAGGCCAAATCCGCAATATCTTCGTGAGCGCTTAGCAAAGCGTCTCTGGCTTTAATTTCGATCAACTGCTGCTTAAGTTCAGCTTCTTGTGAAGCAAAGCTTGGTACATCAGCATCAACGATATTGTTTAACTTAATTAAATGATAACCAAATGGGCTCTTAGCAGATTTAACTCCATCTTTTTCCATTGAAAACAATGCATCATCAAATGCTTCATCAATAGAACCTTTCTCAATGTAGCCAAGATTACCTCCATCATTTTTCGATCCAATATCATCAGAATATTCCGCAGCTAAATCTGCAAAATTTACACCAGAATCCAGTTTGGCCTGCACTTCATCAAGACGAGCTTTTGCTTCTTCATCACTTCTTTCTGAAGTATCAATCAAGATATGAGAAGCGAATCGCTCTTCTTTCGCTAAACCAGAAATAGACGCTTCATAAGCACTCTGCAACTCTGCATCTGTTACTTGAACTTTTTCATAGAAGTCAAAACTAGAAATAACAACGTAATTTACTTTTACTTGTTCTGGTGTTTTAAAACTTTCTTTATTCTCTTCGTAATAAGCTTGTAGCTCGTCATCGCTAACATTCGTCACTTCTGATTCATCTGCTAGAGAATACGTAGCGTAATCGTATGAGCGCTCTTGTGACTGTAAAGCAGAGACACTGTCTACTTGATAAGGTAGAACGAATTCTGAGCCGGCTATTGCATTTCGTGGCTGCTGAATAAGAACGTCTTGTTTAATGCGTTCTTTAAAAGCCAAAGGTGTAAAGCTCAAAGACTGAATGAAGCTAAGATATTTATTCTGATCAAATTGACCATTTGTTTGAAACTGTTCAGCTTGCAATAAATAGGAATCTACTTGAGCATCTGATACACCTAGCCCAAGAGCCATTGCTTGATTTGTTAATACAGCACGTTGAATTAATTCATCCAAAGCACGGCGTTGCAGCAAACTATCTTCTAATAACTCAGGGCGAATCTGCCCACCCATCACGGAAATTAATTGACGACGTTGAGTTTCGGCACTTTGTAACAATTCTGTACGTGTAATTTCAACACCATCAACTTCGGCAACCGTTTCCGAAGAGTTAAAACTTGTAACTAAAGCGTCTACGCCAAATAGAGCAAAAGTCACAACGATAAAGCCAACAATGATCTTTACCATAATGCCTTGCGACTTATCTCTGATATCTTGGAGCATTACTGCCTCCGAATGAATAAATTAAATAACTAATAAAAAAGGTGTATTCCGCTCGGAATACACCTTTTGTGTCTAATGGCGGAACAGACGGGATTCGAACCCGCGACCCCCTGCGTGACAGGCAGGTATTCTAACCAACTGAACTACTGCTCCAAAAACATTAGTTTACAGCGTCTTTAAGACCTTTACCGGCTTTGAAACCAGGTACTTTCGCTGCTTTAATTTGGATTTCCTCACCGGTTTGAGGATTACGACCTGTACGCGCCGCACGTTCTTTAACTGCAAAAGTACCAAAACCAACTAGTGTAACCTGGTCACCTTTTGCTAACGCTGCTTCAATTGTTTTCAAAGTAGCATCAAGCGCATTGCTTGCAGAAGCTTTAGATAAATCAGCAGACGCCGCAATAGCATCAATCAATTCAGATTTGTTCACGTTGTACCCCTTCAGTATTTTCGTGGTTCCTTAGAATTATTTTCGGCGCAATATAAATGCCTACTCACAAGGCCGAGCGAGAAGTTATACAAGCCCGACCTACTTCCTGTCAACACAGGATATGACTTTAATGATGACTGACAGTTTCTTGTTCATCAACAGTTTTTTCACTCGAAGGCAAGGTTTCTACCTTTTTTGGCGATGGAATATACTCCAAGGCAATATCAAGTACCTCATCAATCCATTTTACAGGAACGACCTCAATGTCAGCTTTGATATTATCAGGAATTTCTTTCAAGTCACGAGCATTTTCTTTAGGAATTATCACCGTTTTAATCCCTCCCCTGTGAGCCGCCAGAAGCTTCTCTTTTAAACCACCTATAGGTAGCACCTCTCCTCGCAGAGTAATCTCACCAGTCATCGCCACAGACGCCTTAACAGGGACCTTTGCCAATACAGAAACAATTGCTGTACACATGGCAACACCGGCACTTGGACCATCCTTTGGAGTCGCCCCTTCTGGAACATGCAAATGAAGGTCGGTTTTTTCATGAAAGTCATCATCAATTCCCAAGCCAGCAGCACGGCTTCGAACAACTGTCAAAGCAGCTTGAATGGATTCTTGCATCACATCACCAAGGGAGCCTGTTTTAACATGGCGACCTTTACCTGCAACACCTGCCGCTTCAATGGTCAATAATTCACCACCAACAGAGGTCCAAGCCAAACCAGTTACCTGGCCAATTTGGTTTTTTTCTTCCGCTTTTCCATAACTAAATTTATGAACACCAGAGAAATTTTCTAAATTAGCGGCACTTACTTCAACCGCTTTCGCCGCTTTGCCTTTGCTTAAAGCTTGTTTTTTAACCACTCGGCGACAAATTTTACTCAACTCTCGCTCTAATCCACGAACACCTGCTTCTTTTGTGTAATAACGGATAACATCCATTAAAGCATCGTCAGCGACTTGAATTTCATTCTCTTTTAAACCAGCCAACTTAACTTGTTTTGGTAACAAATAACGCTTAGCAATGTTCAGTTTTTCATCTTCTGTGTAACCCGGAATACGAATAACTTCCATACGATCAAGCAAAGGACCAGGAATATTCATACTGTTAGAAGTACAAATAAACATAACATCAGATAGGTCATAATCGACCTCAAGATAATGATCATTAAAGGTATGGTTTTGCTCTGGATCAAGTACTTCTAATAATGCAGAAGCAGGATCCCCACGCTGATCCATGCCCATTTTGTCGATTTCGTCCAATAGGAAAAGTGGGTTCTTAACTTTCACCTTGGCCAATTTCTGTATTAATTTACCTGGCATAGAACCAATATACGTACGACGATGCCCTCGGATTTCCGCTTCATCTCGAACACCACCAAGCGCCATACGTACATATTGACGGTTTACCGCTTTCGCAATTGATTGGCCCAATGAAGTTTTACCTACACCCGGAGGCCCAACCAAACACAAAACAGGGCCTTTTACTTTTTTAACTCGCTGCTGAACAGCCAAAAACTCAAGGATTCGTTCTTTTACATCTTGAAGGCCGTAGTGATCTTGATTCAACACTTTTTCTGCGTAAGCTAAATCATTACGAACTTTGCTTCGTTTCTTCCATGGTAAAGAGATCAACCAATCAATATAACCACGAACAACTGTTGCTTCCGCAGACATAGGAGACATCATGCGAAGCTTTTTCAATTCAGCTTCCGCTTTATCTTTTGCCTCATCGGTCATTCCAGCTTCAAGAATTTTTTCTTGTAGCAAGTCGAGCTCATTACCACCATCTTCCATATCACCAAGCTCTTTTTGAATGGCTTTCATCTGCTCATTCAAATAGTACTCGCGCTGGCTTTTTTCCATTTGCTTCTTCACACGGCTACGGATGCTTTTCTCAAGGTGAGCAATATCCAACTCACCATCCATTAAGCCAATTAAATACTCACCACGCCCGACCAAGGAGTCAATTTCCAAGACTTTCTGCTTATCTTCAAGCTTCAAGCTCATATGGCCTGTAATGTTATCAATCAGCTTAGATAGATCATCAATGGACTTTAAAGAAGCAACAACCTCTGCCGGGATACGCTTACTACCAGCAACATATTCATCCAATTGCTTTAATAATGCATTACGGATAACACCATACTCACTTTGATCTTCTTCTTTTAGGTCTAGCTCAACGACGCCACCCAAAACAAAGCCGTCAGCCTCTTCCATTTTTTCAAGACGAGCACGATTACCACCTTCAACCAACACCTTTACAGTGCCATCTGGTAGTCGCAACAATTGCATTACTTTTGCAGTGGTACCAATAGAGTAAAGATCGTCTAACGTAGGATCGTCTTTGGATGCATCCTGTTGAGCAACAAGAAAGACATACTTATCATTTTCCATCGCAGACTCTAGTGCTGCTATAGATTTAGCTCGGCCAACAAACAATGGCAAAACCATATGTGGATAAACCACCACATCACGAAGTGGCAGCATTGGCAGGAGTAAGGAATCCGTCATATTAATTTCCAATCTGGGCGCATAAACAAAAGCGCACTTTATATTTCAACATTGATTAGGAAAGAGATAAGGGCAAAGCCTTAAATTACAAGAGTAATACCTATTTGATTTTAGCCTATAGAAAAACTTTAAAGGTAAAGGAGTATAAAAAAACCGAAATGAAGCTAAATATTCATTTCGGTTTTTAGTCATGCGTTTAAGATCAGACCATTGCGGCTAAGCGTTTTTTGCTAAATCTTCTTTCTCGACCACCATCAAAGGCGCTGATTCGCCGCGAATAGATGATCCATCCATAACCACCTTAGAAACATCATTTCGTGTTGGAAGTTCATACATGCAATCCAACAAAGCAGATTCTAAAATACTACGCAAACCACGAGCACCTGTTTTACGCTCTAGCGCTAACTTTGCAGCTTCACGTAAAGATTCAGGGGTAAACTCTAATTCAACACCCTCAAGCTCAAACAAATGCTGATATTGCTTAACAAGCGCATTTTTTGGTTGACTCAAGATAGTCATTAAAGCTTCTTCATCAAGTTCAGATAAAGTCGCAACTACTGGTAAACGACCAACAAACTCAGGAATCAAACCAAACTTAACCAAGTCTTCTGTTTCTACACGGTGAACCGCCTCTGAAAAAGATTTCCCTTCTTCTTTACTCTTCACCATAGCTGAGAAACCAATACTACTTTTTTCTGTTCGGTCACTGATCACACGCTCTAAACCTGCAAACGCACCACCACAAATAAACAGGATATTGGAAGTATCAACTTGCAAAAATTCTTGCTGAGGATGCTTACGGCCACCCTGAGGAGGAACAGAAGCAACGGTTCCTTCGATCAGCTTAAGCAATGCTTGCTGCACACCTTCACCGGAAACATCACGTGTAATAGATGGGTTATCAGATTTTCTAGAAATTTTATCAATCTCATCTATGTAAACAATCCCACGCTGCGCCTTCTCAACATCGTAGTCGCAACTCTGTAATAACTTCTGAATGATGTTTTCAACATCTTCACCAACATAACCCGCTTCTGTCAGGGTTGTTGCATCAGCAATAGTGAAAGGCACATCAAGAACACGAGCAAGCGTTTGCGCTAGCAAAGTCTTACCACTACCTGTTGGACCTATCAGCAAGATATTACTCTTACCCAATTCAATGTTAGTCTCTGACTTACCTTGGTGACGCAAGCGTTTATAGTGATTATAAACCGCCACCGCCAATACTTTTTTCGCCTTGTCTTGACCGATAACATAATCATCTAAAGACGCGCTTAGTTTCGCTGGCGTTGGTAATTCATCTTCTGTCTCTCCACCTTCTACTGAAGCTTGAGACAATTCTTGAATGATGATGTTGTTACACAAATCCACACACTCATTGCAGATATAAACCGATGGGCCTGCAATAAGCTTTTTGACTTCGTCCTGACTCTTTCCACAAAAAGAGCAATACAATAGTCGATCCGAGTGGTCACCACGGCTAAAATTATCGTCCGACATTTATTCCACCCTTTTTAAACTGTACGTTTCTGTAAAATATCATCAATTAAGCCGTACTCTTTTGCCGTTTCCGGATTCATAAAGTTATCACGGTCAGTATCAATAGCGACTTGCTCTATATCTTTACCGGTATGGAAAGAAATAATTTCATTAAGCTTATGTTTAATACTTAGAATCTCACGAGTGTGTATCTCAATATCTGATGCTTGCCCTTGATACCCACCTAAAGGTTGGTGAATCATCACACGTGAATTTGGTAGGCAGTAACGCTTACCTTCCGCACCTGCAGTCAGTAACAAAGCCCCCATACTTGCTGCTTGACCAATACACATAGTGCTTACATCAGGTTTAATAAATTGCATTGTGTCATAAATAGACATGCCCGCCGTTACAGAGCCACCTGGTGAGTTAATGTATAAATGAATGTCTTTATCTGGGTTCTCAGACTCCAAAAACAAAAGCTGAGCAACAACCAAATTAGCCATGTGGTCCTCGACTTGACCAACCAAGAAAATCACTCGCTCCTTCAACAAACGCGAATAAATATCAAAAGATCGCTCGCCTCGGGCTGTTTGCTCAATAACCATAGGAACAAGGCCATTACTTGTAATTGCAACAGGGCCTGTAGTTGGGTTCGTCAAATTCATATTGCATTCCTTAAAAGCAAAAAAGCCGACATAACATGAGCTATGTCGGCCTTTATTAAAAAGATAAGCTAATGCTTATGCTTCTTCCCCAGCTTCTTCAGCTTGGGCATTTGGCTTGATAGCATCTTCATAACCCAAAGTTACTTCTGTAACTTGAGCAGATTCTAACAGTTTATCAACAACTTGCTCTTCAAGTACAGCGGATTGCACTTGCGCTAGTTGCTCTTTATTCTTCAAGTAAAACTCAACAACTTGCTGTGGTTCTTGGTAGGCTTGAGCCATATCCTCAAGGAAAGCACGAACACGTTCGTCATCTACTTTCAATTCGTTTTGCTTGATTACTTCAGAAATCAAAAGACCAAGTTTAGCACGTTTCGTTGCTTCTTCTTGGAACAATTCTGCAGGTAATTGGGAAGCATCAAAGCCTTCACCACCAAACTGGCTAGCAGCTTGTTTACGCAAAGCATCAACTTCTTGATCAACCAATCCAGAAGGAACTTCTACTTCATTGATAGAAAGCAAACCATCAAACAAAGCATTTTTCAGCTTAGCTTTAACGGCTTGGTTAAGTTCACGCTCCATGTTTTTACGCACTTCTGCACGCAAACCCTCAATTGTAGCGTTTTCTAAACCAAATTTTTCAACGAATGCCTCATCCAATTCAGGAAGCACTTGCTCAGCTACTTCAGATACTGTGATCTTAAAGCTAGCTTCTTGTCCTTTTAAGTTTTCTGCTTGGTAGTCTTCTGGGAAAGTCACAGAGATCGTACGCTCTTCACCTGCTTTAGCGCCAACGATGCCAGATTCAAAACCAGGAATCATAGTGTTAGAACCAAGAACAAGCTTATGACCTTGAGCAGCACCACCTTCAAACGCTTCATCACCTAAGTAACCAACAAAGTCGATTGTTACTTGGTCGCTGTCAGCAGATTCACGCTCAACCGCATTCCATTCAGCATTTTGCTTACGCAAAGTTTCTAGCATCACATCAAGATCAGCGTCAGTTACTTCTGAAACAACACGATCAACTTTGATTGCCGAGTTATCAGCTAAGGTGACTTCTGGGTAAACTTCTACTTTAACAACAAACTCAAGATCTGCGCCTTCAGCAAAGTTTTTAGGTTCAATAGAAGGCATACCTGCTGGTTGAATAGACTCTTTTTGAATCGCTTCAACATAAGCATCACGCATAATCTGCTCAACAGCATCCATACGGATACCTTGACCGTAGCGCTTTTTAACCAGGCTAACAGGAACTTTACCTTTACGAAAACCATCGATGCGAACTGTTTTCGCAGTCTTAGCCACTTCAGCACTTACTTTTTCTTCGATACGAGCAGCAGGAACACTAATTGTTAAAACGCGCTCAATTGGAGACGTTGTCTCTACAGAAACTTGCATAAAACTTCCTCACGGGAACTTGCTTTAATTTGTTGGTCATCTATCAATCAATAAGACATAGATTTAATTGCAACCAACAAAACCTAAATAAAAACTTAATTAAAGTAATCGACTGAAATGGTGCTCCGTACTGGATTCGAACCAGTGACCTACCGCTTAGAAGGCGGTTGCTCTATCCAGCTGAGCTAACGGAACTAATGTCATTACATTTCATTTGGTGGGCTATTATAGGGATGGAATAGCAATCGTCAACAGATAGACATAAAAAAGCCCAGTAAACTGGGCTAAAATGACTATTTGCAACTAAGGAACCGAGAATAGCTTTAGAAGCTACCTCTTCAGCACAAATATCACAAAAGGAACAAGATAAATAATACAAGCCTATTCAAACAAAAACAAGCCGAGTGCGCCAAATAAATGCACCTTGCACTCTATTTGTGCAATTTGATTATAGAGAAGTGTTTATAATCTATTTGTAAGCTGTGTTATCTTGATAGCATCACTCTCAAAGCGATATAAATCATGCAAGATCACACATCTCATTCACTATTAACACTCAAACAATACGCATTACTAACAGCAAACCGATTTAAGCGCAGTCAACTCCCTCAAAAGGCAGCTCAACTTACACTATCAAGCTTACTTGCTGCAGTTCCAATTATCACAATCATTCTTGGAATACTAAGTTTTACTCCTGCTTTAGAGGCCATGCAGACACAGCTTTTTCAATTGCTTGAACAACATCTAGCGCCTGGCTCTAGTGATATAGTACTCCCTCATTTAATGAAGTTTGCCTCCCAAACCAAGAACCTACCAATCGCCGGCCTTGTCGCCCTTTTCTTAACGGCTTTACTGTTACTAAACAGCTTTGAAAGCAGCGTCCAATCTATCTGGCAAATTGAGAAAGCCAGAAAACTAAGAGAACGGCTGCTAACTTATTGGGCAATCCTAACCTTGGGGCCTATTATCTTCGCAACATCCCTGAGCCTTTATGGAACTCTTATTTCAATCCAAATAAGAAATGTCGATGAGAATGCCTGGCTTAGTAGCCTGCTAGAAGCAGGTAGTATCATCCTGTATTTTCTAATGCTACTAACATTAAACTTCCTAACACCAAATGCAGATGTTTCAATTAAGTGGGCTGCGGTATCCGCACTAGTTGGAAGCATAGGCTTATATATCTTGAACACTATATTCGGCTCATTCGCACAGTTTTTCACAAATTACCAAGTGGTTTATGGCGCCTTTGCCGCCATTCCTATTTTCCTCATCTGGTTACAAAGCTCTTGGCTGATTGTACTGGCCTCTATTTGTCTTTGCGCCACATTACACAGCATAAAGACTTAGCATCAGGTCAGGATTAATGTAAAATCGCGAAAATTTTCTATAATAGGCTCATCATGACCAACACTATTACCGACTTAAACAAAATACTAGATGAAGCAGATTGCTTAGTTGATGAAGTAGAACTAAACACAGCGCTAGATAAAATGGCGGCTCAAATCACCACAGACCTTTCTGATAAGCTACCTCTTGTTCTGTGCGTTATGAATGGCGGATTAGTCCCAACAGCGGCTTTAATAGAAAGACTCAATTTCCCACTTGAACTAGACTACATTCATGCAACTCGCTATGGAATGGATACAGAAGGTGCAACCTTAAACTGGTTGAGCTACCCACAAACCAGTTTAAAAGACAGAATCATCCTTGTTATTGACGATATTTTTGACCAAGGTCATACATTGCAAGCCATCCAAAAATGGCTAGAACAACAAGAAGCCAATAGTGTTTATACCGCTACCGTCATCAATAAATTACACGACAGAAAAACAAACATGACTCCCGATTATATCGGCACAGATGTAGCTGACCGCTTCTTGTTTGGTTACGGCATGGATTACAAAGGATTTTTTAGAAACCTTAAAGGTATCTATGCTATAAAAGACAGCTAATCTATCCTTTTATTTCTAAATTAATAGCCATAAAAAAACGCCTTACTTTCGCAAGTCAGGCGTTTTTTGTTTTTACAAAGCTTAATTAGAAAACTCGGTTGAAACCATTTAGTGCAGCAACACGATATGCTTCAGCCATTGTTGGATAATTAAATGTTGTATTCAAGAAATACTTCAAAGTATTCTGCCCACCCGGCTGTTTCATAATAGCTTGGCCGATGTGAACGATCTCAGAAGCTTGGTCACCAAAACAGTGAATACCTAGCAACTCTAAAGACTCACGGTGAAAAAGGATTTTCAGCATCCCAACTGCTTCCCCTGTAATCTGAGCGCGCGCTGTGTTCTTAAAGAATGCACGCCCTACTTCATAAGGCACTTTTTCGGCAGTTAGCTCTGCTTCCGTTTTACCAATGGAACTAATCTCAGGAATAGTGTAAATACCAGTAGGTACTTCACTAATAAATTCACCACCTTCCAAGCCAAACATATTCGCAGCAACAGATCGCCCCTGGTCATAAGCAGCACTTGCCAAACTAGGCCAACCAATGACATCACCAGCGGCATAGACATTTTCAACTTGAGTTTGATAATTATCGTTCACGGCAAGCTGACCACGGCTATTTACTTCCAAACCGATTGATTCTAGCCCTAAATTATCTGTATTTCCGGATCGGCCATTACAAAATAGTAAAGCATCAGCTCGTAGTTTTTTACCTGAAGCCATATGCATAACAACACCGCGATCTGTAGCTTCAACTGACTCATAAGTTTCATTATGACGGATCAGAACACCACTATCGCGAAGGTGGTAACTTAATGCATCTGTAATCTCATCATCCAAGAAACTCAACAGTTTCTTAGCAGGGTTTATAAGTTCTACACGAACACCCAACCCACAAAAGATTGAAGCGTATTCAGATCCAATTACACCCGCACCATAAATGATCAAGGAACGAGGAGTATGATTCAAACTCAAGATAGTATCCGAGCAGTAAACACGAGGGTGGGAGAAATCAATATTGGTCGGTTTATATGGACGAGAGCCAGTAGCAATAACAACTTTCTCAGCAACAAGAAGTTCAGGGCCCTTCTCGTAAGTATTCACTTCTACCGTATTGGCATCTTTAAACTTGCCTCGACCAAAGTAAATATCAATACGGTTACGAGCATAATATTCTGTGCGACCTAAAACTTGCTTATCGATCACTTTATTTGCTCGATCCAACACTTTAGGAAAAGAAAACCAACGAGGCTCACCAATATCACGGAACATTGGATTCGTATTGAAGACAATGATTTCTTTTACAGCATGACGCAAAGCTTTCGACGGAATGGTCCCCAAATGCGTACAGCTCCCGCCAACTTGCGAGCTTGCCTCAATAACAGCAACTTTCTTACCCGCTTTAGCCGCACTCATAGCAGCACCTTCACCCGCAGGACCCGTACCTAAAACCACAACATCATAATGCCTTGTTGTCATAATATTCTCTTCCCGTTAAATTATTTCGATGCATCGTAAAACGTATCATCTGAAGTTTGTTCAGCAATGCCTTTTTTCGTTTCTTTCTCGCATTTACCTTTATCGCCACCACAAATATCGCAAGCGACTTCCATACCTAAAGAGCTCATTCCACCGCACGATCCTGAGATAGGCTTACGCCCCATCAAAACACCAACAGCCATAGCTGCAACCAATAAAAGCATTAGAGAAAATGCCAAAACAATTGTTAACATAAAATCTCTCCTAAAATCTAAATTTACTTTATTTCAAATAAGACTTAAACGCATCCGAATAAAGCTCTTCAAAACCAAAATCTGTCTTTACCAATAGGTAGGCAGAAATACCATTATCCTGAGCAAACGCCAAACCTCTTTCTGGACCAAGTACAGTAATCGCCGTTGCCAGACCATCAGCCATCGTTGTCGTTTTATCAATTACAGTAACAGAAACCAAACGATGTGTTATTGGTTTTCCCGTCACAGGGTTGATCGTATGAGAATAACGCACACCGTTTTTCTCAAAATAGTTTCTGTAATCACCCGATGTGGCAACCGCCACATCATCAAGCGATAAAATACGTTCAGCCATTGAATGACCACCTGCAGGGCTCTCAATCGCTATTTTCCAAGGGGAACCGTCAGGCTTCACACCTTGAGATGAAATTTCTCCGCCAACTTCAACCAAGTAGCTTTCTATACCTTTATTACGCAGCACTCTTGCAACTTCATCAACACCATAACCTTTTGCGATAGAAGACAAATCAACATAAATATCTTTTTCTTTTGCTAAGCGCTGGTCGCTAAGTGTTAAGTATTCATATCCAACACGCTCTTTCGCTTCATCTATTGAAGCTTGGCTTGGCACTTTATCTTCTCGTTTACCTGGGCCAAAACCCCAAAGATTAACTAAAGGACCAACAGTCACATCATACTCGCCCGATGTCATTTCACTTATCAACAAAGCTCTATCAACAACGTATGCCATATCCTTGCTAATGTCTGCAGATTGGCCAGCAGGAAGCTTGTTAAATTCAGAAAGCTCTGATGTCGGATCATAAGTCGACATCAACTTATTAACCTTAATCAAAACATCATCAACATCCTCTTTCAAATCCCAAGGATTACTCACTTGCTCTGTAGTATAGAACTTAACTGTGTATGTTGTACCCATTGTAGGGCCAGAGAAGCTTACCAATTCAGGAGAAAAGGAGGAAAGGCGATAAACGATAGCTGCTGCTATAAGAAAAAAAGCTGGGAACAGTATTTTTTTGCGCATATAAAATCTTTTTCAATCATCAACAAAATAAAGACCCACCAATTGGTGGGTCTTTATTTAGATACTAGCCGCCGAAATCATCAAGCAAGATGTTTTCTTTTTCTACACCTAGATCCTCTAGCATTTGAATCACCGAAGCGTTCATCATTGGAGGTCCACACATGTAGAACTCACAATCTTCTGGTGCTGGGTGATCTTTCAAGTAATTCTCATATAGAACATTATGAATAAAGCCCGTCTTACCTTCCCAATTATCTTCAGGTTGTGGGTCAGATAAAGCTAAATGCCACTCAAAGTTATCATTCTCTTCTTGTAGCTTGTCATACTCTTCCATATAGAATGCTTCACGCATACTACGAGCACCGTACCAGAAAGACATCTTACGCTTAGAGTTAAGACGTTTAAGTTGGTCAAAAATGTGCGAGCGCATTGGCGCCATACCCGCACCACCGCCAACAAAAACCATTTCTGCTTCAGTGTCTTTAGCGAAGAACTCACCAAATGGACCGTACACTTTGATCTTGTCGCCTGGTTTCAAGCTGAAGACGTAAGAAGACATCTGACCTGGAGGTAAATCATCTTTACCAGGTGGTGGCGAAGCAATACGAATATTAAACTTCACAAGACCTTTTTCTTCAGGGTAGTTTGCCATTGAATAAGCACGGATAACAGTTTCATCAACTTTAGAAGTAAACTTCCATAGGTTGAATTTATCCCAATCACCTCTGTACTCTTCTTCAATATCAAAGTCTTTGTAATGCACTGTATGAGCTGGCGCTTCAAGCTGAACATAACCACCTGCACGGAAGTCTACGTTCTCACCTTCAGGAAGCTTCAACGTTAACTCTTTAATAAAAGTAGCTACGTTCGGGTTTGACTCAACCGTACATTCCCACGCTTTAACACCGAATACTTCTTCAGGAACCTCTACATCCATATCTTGCTTAACAGCAACCTGACAGGATAGACGGTAACCTTCTTTTTCATCTCGGCGAGTAAAGTGAGACTGCTCTGTCGATAGCATAGAGCCTCCACCACTTGTCACTTTACATTTACATTGGGCACAAGTACCACCCCCGCCGCAAGCAGATGATAGAAAAATCCCACTGTTTGCCAAAGTTTGAAGTAATTTACCGCCCGCTGGAGCAGTAACTTCTTTTTCACCATTGATGCGAATTGTAACGTCACCAGTACTTACCAAACGAGCACGAGCAGCAAGGATAATTGCCACTAGCGCAAGTACGATAGCTGTGAACATCACCACACCTAGAATAATCTCTAAGTTGACCATGTTAGTTAAACCTTATTCTTGGTTGTCCCACTGTGCAGCAAGTTAAAGCTGCACACCAGAAAATGACATGAAACCTAAACTCATTAGACCAACAGTAATGAACGTAATACCAAGACCACGTAAACCTGCAGGAACATCTGAATACTTAAGTTTCTCCCGAATACCAGCAAGCGCTGCAATAGCAAGCGCCCAACCAACACCAGCACCTACACCGTACACAAGACTTTCACTGAAGTTGTAATCACGCTCTACCATGAACAACGAAGCACCCATGATTGCGCAGTTTACAGTGATAAGAGGCAAAAACACGCCCAATGCGTTGTACAACGCAGGCATATATTTATCTAATGTCATTTCTAAAATCTGAACTACTGCAGCAATAACACCAATGTAGCTCAACAAACCTAGGAAGCTAAGATCAACACCCGGCAAGCCTGCCCAATCAAGTGCACCATCTACCAAAAGGTTCTGATACAACAAGTTGTTCAAAGGAACTGTGATCGCCAAAACAACTACAACGGCAATACCCAAACCAATTGCTGTTTCTACTTTCTTAGACAACGCCAAAAAAGTACACATACCTAGAAAAAAGGCCAAAGCCATGTTCTCTACGAAAACAGCCTTAATAAATAGACTTATATAATGTTCCATTTATAGCGCCTCCTGAGCACGTGAGTTGGCAGCAATCTTATATTCTGGCTCTTCAACTTGCTCAGTTTTGTAGGCACGTAACGCCCAAATAACCAAACCAATAACGAAGAAAGCACTTGGTGGCAACAACATTAGGCCATTAGGCTGATACCAACCACCATTCTGAATAGTCGTAAAGATTTCAACTCCAAACAGCTTACCTGCACCCAACAACTCACGAAAAATAGCCACGATGATCAACATTGCGCTATAACCCAAGCCATTACCGATACCGTCAAGGAAACTCATCACTGGACCGTTTTTCATAGCGAAGGCTTCAGCACGCCCCATTACGATACAGTTGGTGATAATCAAACCCACGAAAACGGAAAGCTGCTTACTGATTTCAAAAGCAAAAGCCTTCAATACCTGATCAACCACAATTACCAAAGAAGCAATAATGATCATTTGAACAATGATACGAATACTGTTTGGAATATGATTACGAATAATAGCAATGAAGAAACTAGAAAAAGCCGTTACCAAGGTAAGGGCAATCGCCATTACCAAACTAACACTTAAACTACTCGTTACCGCCAAAGCAGAACAAATACCCAAAATTTGCAAAGCAATTGGGTTGTTCGCAAGAATTGGCCCAAAAAGGACTTCTTTCACATTAGACATTATTGAACTCCTTCGCTACGTAGCACTGACAAGAAAGGGCCAAAGCCTTCTTCGCCTAACCAGTATTGAACAAGGTTTGTAACACCACGACTTGTTAATGTGGCGCCAGACAACCCGTCTACTTTATGAATTGCTTGTGGATCAGCACTGTCTACACCACCTTTAGCAAGCTGAATAACAGCTTCACCTTGGTCATTATAAACTTTTTTACCTTCCCACAAAGCTTTCCAGTTAGGGTTATCAACTTCACCACCTAACCCAGGCGTTTCACCTTGGTCATAGAAGCCAAAACCGATAACAGTATCAAAGTCATTTTCTAGTGCGATAAAACCGTACATAGTTGACCACAACCCGTAACCATGAACAGGTAGGATTACACGGTCAATGTCAGCATCAGATTTCACCAAATAAACAGAAGCAAACTTAGCACGACGCTTAATACTTGCAGGATCATCTGCACCAGCGAGAGCAACAGACAAGGCTGGATCTTTAGCTGCAGCTTGCTGATCATAAGTATCTGGAGAAACACCTGCAGCATCAAGCTCTGCTTGAGTTGCAAAAACACCTGTTTCAAGGTTTACAAGGCGCGTTTCAATTCTCTCGAACACTTCATCAACAGACGTTGAAGCATCCAACATATTTGCCGCAGACAAGATATTACGCTTACGGTCTAAGTCTTTGTTCGCGCTCTGTATTGGCTTTAAACCTACCGCTGCTGCTGCAACAAATATAGAACATACTAGACATAGAGCCAAAGCGACCGTAATGGTTTTTTGAATACTATCGTTATTGCTAGCCATTGCGTGCAATCCTCCGTTTAATGTTCGCCTGAACAATAAAGTGATCTATGAAGGGCGCAAATAAGTTCGCAAACAAAATCGCCAACATCATACCTTCTGGATACGCTGGGTTTACTACGCGAATCAGAACAACCATGACACCAATCAAAGCTCCATAGAACCATTTGCCACGGCTTGTCATAGAAGCTGAAACTGGATCCGTTGCCATGTACATCATACCGAATGCAAAGCCACCTAAAACAAGGTGCCAGTACCAAGGCGTAGAGAACATAGGATTCGTTTCGGAACCAATCATATTGAATAATGAAGAGGTAACAACCATACCCAAGAACACACCAGCAACGATACGCCAAGCGGCAATACGCATTACTAACAGAGCACCACCACCGATCAAGATTGCAAGAGTCGATGTTTCACCCATGGATCCTTGAATAAAACCAAAGAAGGCATCTTGCCAAGCAACGGTTAAACCAGCAACACCATCAGCAGCCAATTGGCTTAATGCTGTTGCACCAGAGAAGCCGTCGATTGCAGTCCAAACCGCATCGCCAGACATAGACGCTGGGTAAGCGAAGAACAAGAAAGCACGGCCTGCAAGTGCTGGATTAAGGAAATTTTTACCTGTACCACCAAACACCTCTTTCGCTAAGACAACACCAAAAGTGATACCTAAAGCGACTTGCCATAAAGGGACAGTTGCAGGCAATGAAAGCGAGAACAGAATAGAGGTAACAAAGAAACCTTCATTCACCTCATGCTTACGAACAGAAGCAAATAAAACTTCCCAGAAGCCACCAACAGCAAAAGTAACAAGGTATACAGGCAAAAAGTACATTGCACCATAAACCATATTATCCCAGAGGCTAGACACATCGTAGTTGGTTAAACTTCCAATAATAGCGTGACGCCAAGAATCAGGCGCAGAAACACCCATTGCATCAATAGCACTGTTCGCTTGAAAACCAATATTGTACATACCAAAAAACATAGCAGGGAATGTACACATCCAAACCAAAATCATGATGCGTTTCATATCAACAGCATCACGAACGTGAGAACCATTTTTAGTAACAGAACTTGGACGGTAAAAAATAGTATCTACTGCTTCAAAAAGCGCGTACCAGTTTTCGTATTTTCCACCTTTGTGAAACTCAGGTTCTATTTTATCGAGTACTTTTCTAAGACCCATGAATTAACCCTCTTTCTCTATTAGAGTTAGACAATCCCGAAGGATCGGGCCGTATTCGAACTTACCTGAACAACTGTAAGTACACAAAGCCAAATCTTCATCATCTAGTTCAAGCGCACCAAGTTTCTGTGCTTGCTCAGTATCATTTACAACCAACGCACGCAGTAACTGAGTTGGTAAGATATCTAACGGCATCAGACGCTCAAAGTTACCAAGTGGCAACATGGTACGATCACTGCCATTTGTCGTTGTTGACATATCAAACGCTTTTTTACCTGTAAGCTTAGATAAGAAAACATTCATAATAGAATGCTTCTCCACACCCGCACGTAGGTAATGCATCATTTGACGCTCACGACCTTCAAGCAATACAGACACTTGAGTGTGATAACGACCTAGGAAAGCAAAAGGGCCAAACGCATTACGACCAGAAAGTACAGAACCAGAAATCACACGATTGTCACCGTCTAACAACTCGTTCACAACTAAACCTTCTAAGCTTGCACCAACTTGAGTGCGAACTAAGCGAGGCTTTTTAACTTGAGGGCCAGCGAGAGCAACAATACGCTCAGAGCTTAATTCACCAGACACAAACAATTTGCCAACGGCAACAACGTCTTGATAATTGATCGACCAAACTGTTTTCTTATCGCTTACTGGATCAAGAAAATGAATGTGTGTACCAGCAAGACCTGCTGGGTGAACACCAGCAAACTCCTCAACAGTCACATCAGCAGTTGTTGGAATTTTTGCACCTGGAGCTTTACAAAGAAACACCTTGCCTTCAGTCAAACGTGTTAACACTGTCAGACCATCAGCAAATGCTTCTGCTTGATCCGCAAGAACCGCTTCAGGGGAGGCTGCTAATGGACTAGTATCAATAGCGGTAACAAAAATAGAGTTTGGCACTGAAGCAACTTCAGGAACCTTAGAGAAAGGACGCGTACGAAATGCAGTCCACATACCTGATTCGACTAGGTTCTCAACTACTTTTTCGCGCTCCAATGATTTTAATTCAGAGCTAGAATAAGCAGCAAACGTTTCAGATTCATCGCCTTCAACATTAATCACAATCGATTGAAAAACGCGACGTTCGCCACGGTTAATGGCAGCTACCGTTCCAGAAGCAGGCGCGGTGTATTTAACACCTGCCGTCTTTTTATCTGTAAAGATAACTTGCCCTTTTTTGACCTTATCTCCTTCCTGTACCAGCATAGTAGGTTTCATACCATGGTAGTCAGGACCGATAACAGCGACTGCTGTTGCAGCGACCGCACTCTCAATCACTTGATTGGGAGCACCGGATATCGGTAGATCTAGGCCTTTTGTAATTTTAAACATATGTTCTGCCCAACAATAAATTGAACACAAAAAGCGTAATGTGCAGCGCTTACACCCCCCTCCGGGAAAACATGCATAAGCAAACAACTAACGTAAAGTTAATTGTAAAGCACAAACTCACTTCACCAAAAAACCGAAGTATTATAAAGATCATTGATCGCCTTGACTAGCGCAGGACACCGTCTTTGAGCGCCAACTTTTACTTAAAAATGAAACTTTATCCTTATCTGATGGTATATCGAACAAAAAAAGATCACTTCTTAATCATTTAATTGCACTTATTTAAAGGTAAATAAACAGTAAGTATTAAGAATTAAGAAAATCCAATACAGAGACTGGTAACGCATTCATCCTCATTACCTTGTTAAGTTGCCTTACAAGACCGAAAACAGCACAATATCCTCTCATTAAATGAGCCAATTAAGTGGAACCACTGACATGATCATGCCAGAAGCTCAAATACACATTAAAAATCTACGTTTGCGAACGTATATTGGATCCAACGAATCTGAAAAGAACAACAAGCAAGATGTTGTGATCAATGCTTGGATTCAATATCCTGCCAATCACACCTACAATACAGATAATATAGAACACGCGGTAAACTACCGCACTATTTGTAAAGCGATAATAGCCCACACAGAAAATAATCGTTTTCTTTTGCTTGAAAAACTAACAGCGGAATTACTCGACCTCTGCATGCAACAAGAGTGCGTTACTTTTGCAAAAGTCGAAGTCGAAAAACCTCATGCTTTACGCTTTGCCGACTCCGTATCTCTCACACTTTCCGCCATAAGAGAACCACAAAACTAAGATGTCCGATTCTGTATCAATTACGTCAAAACCAGGCTTTAAAAATTTAATCAACGGATTGAATGGCAGCCAGAAGGCCCTACAACTATTAGCCATTGCTGATCAGTACAAACAGCCTATTCTTTTTATGGTAGATACGGTTGCTGAACTGAACGAACTTGAAGATGAAATACAGTTCCTTAATCAAGGAAAAAAAGAGCTACTAAGATTCAGCGATTGGGAAACCCTTCCTTACGACGCTTTCTCGCCACATCAAGACATTATTTCTCAGCGATTAGAAACACTCGCAAAGATATCAGAAGCAAAGAACTCTATTATTCTCACAACCGTTGCTTCTTGTCTAACTAGACTTTGCCCAAAGCAGCACATTAATGCCCAGCACTTTCATCTACAAGAAGGGCAAGAACTGCCTCTCGAAAAACTATCGAAAAAACTTACTAGCGCCGGATATTTAAATGTCGAAAATGTTCATGGGCATGGAGAATACGCCATACGCGGCGCTTTGATGGACATTTACCCAATGGGCGCCGACAACCCAATAAGGGTAGATTGGTTCGATAATGAAATTGAATCAATTCGCTGGTTTGACCCAGAAACACAGCGCAGTATAAATAAAGTCTCAGAAATAAAAATGCTTCCGGCAAAAGAGTTTCCTACGACATCACAAGGCACTCAACAGTTCCGCCAAGCCTTTCGCGAGCGTTTTAATACCGCACCGCTTTCAAGCCCAATTTATCAAGACATCTCAAACGGTCTGATTCCAGCGGGCATTGAATATTACTTACCTTTATTTTTTGAGCAAACCTCAAGTATTTTCGACTACTTGTCAGATAATACGTTTATTATTCGCTCAGACAATTTCAACGAACAAGTCGCTAGCATCCAGCTGGACTTTCGCAGCCGCCACGAATCGCTTAACTACAACATCGAGCAACCTATTTTAGAGCCAAATGAAATTTGCTTAAAAGAAGACGAACTGTTTGCTCAATTAAACTTATTCACTAATGTAATTTTTTCAGCCGAAGGACAGCACCCGACTTATCAAGCACTTAAAAGTGTCAAAATTGATTCAAAAGCGCCTTCTCCGTTAGGAAGATTACAGAGCTTTTTAGATCAAACCAGTGCGCGGGCTCTGATCGTTGCGGAATCCGCAGGTCGCCGAGAAGTACTTTTAGAACTTCTTAAAAAACACAAGATAGTCCCAAAACAAGTCAAAGACTGGCAAGATTTTAAAAAGTCGAAGCACGCCGTCGCTATTACTGAAGGTAATATTGGCCGTGGCTTTATCATCAATGATGAGCTAGCTTTAATCGCTGAAAGTGAAATTCTGGGTGAACGCGTCTCTCAGCATCGCAGACGAAACAAGCAAAACAACATCAGTGAAGACGCTATTATTCGTAACCTCACTGAATTGCGTATGAATGCTCCCGTCGTTCATATTGATCATGGTGTCGGGCGCTATCTTGGACTCACCAATTTAAGCATTGATGGACAGGAAACCGAGCTATTAACTCTAGGCTACGCCAATGATGCTAAACTCTACGTTCCTGTTTCGTCGTTACAACTTATTTCTCGTTACACGGGTGCAGATGAAGACACAGCCCCACTTCACAAATTGGGCACAGATAAATGGAGTGCCGCAAAACAAAAAGCTGCTGAAAAAGCCCGTGATACCGCAGCTGAGCTTTTAGAAATCTACGCAAAACGCGAAGCGCGCGTGGGTTATGCTTTTGCGAAGCCGGATGATCAATACGAGTTGTTTGCAGCCGGATTTCCATTTGAAGAAACCCCAGACCAACAAATGGCCATCGATGCCGTCATGAAAGATATGTCAGCGAAAAAGCCGATGGACAGATTGGTTTGTGGTGATGTTGGTTTCGGTAAAACAGAAGTCGCCATGCGTGCTGCATTCTTAGCGGTTCAAGATGGCAAACAAGTTGCTGTACTTGTGCCAACCACCCTACTCGCTCAACAGCACTATGAAAATTTCTGCGACCGCTTTGCTGATTGGCCAGTTGAAGTTGAGCTACTCTCACGTTTCCGTTCGGGCAAACAATCTAACGCCGCCATTGATCGACTCGAACAAGGCAAAGCAGACATTGTTGTCGGCACTCACAAATTAATTCAAAGTGATATTAAATTTGCCAATCTTGGACTAGTTATCATAGATGAAGAGCACCGTTTTGGGGTGAAGCAAAAGGAGCAATTCAAAGCTCTACGAGCGGAAGTGGACATACTGACACTGACAGCTACGCCGATTCCTCGAACCCTTAACATGTCTCTTTCTGGCATACGCGATTTATCCATTATCGCTACACCACCAGCTAAACGCCTGTCGGTTAAAACTTTTGTGAAGCAAAAGGATGACCACCAAATAAAAGAAGCCATCTTGCGAGAACTCCATCGTGGCGGGCAAGTTTACTTCCTTCACAATGAAGTGCAGACAATTCAAAAAGCCGCGAAGGAATTAGAAGAACTGATTCCAGAAGCTCGTGTCATTGTTGGTCATGGCCAAATGCGTGAACGTGAACTAGAACAAGTGATGTCCGACTTTTATCACAAAAGAGCCAACGTACTGGTGTGTTCAACCATTATTGAAACAGGCATAGACATACCTAACGCTAACACCATTATCATAGAAAGAGCAGACAAGTTTGGCTTAGCGCAACTACACCAACTGCGTGGTCGCGTTGGGCGCTCACACCACCAAGCTTACGCATACTTACTAACGCCAAGCGACAGAAAAGTCACCAGTGACGCAGAGAAACGCTTAGAAGCCATTACCTTAGCGGACACTCTTGGCGCTGGCTTTACTTTGGCCACACATGACTTAGAAATACGCGGCACAGGTGAATTATTGGGCGACGGACAAAGTGGCCATATCGAACACGTCGGCTTCTCACTTTTTATGGAAATGCTTGATCGAGCTGTCGCTTCTTTGAAAAATGGCGAATCACCTGATGTCGATATATCTTCACCGGCACAAACAGACATTAACCTTCGTGTGCCAGCGCTTATTCCTGAAGACTACCTAGGTGATGTACACTCTCGATTAATACTTTATAAACGCATTGCCAGTGCGAAAACAAATGGCGAACTTAAAGATTTACAGGTAGAAATGATTGATCGATTTGGATTATTGCCTGATGCCACTAAAAACCTCTTTCGCCAAACAGAGCTAAAGCTGAAAGCAGAAAGCCTTGGTATCAACAAAATCGAGGCAAATGCGAAAGAAGGAAAAGTATTCTTCAACAGTAAAACACCTGTAGACCCAATGAAACTAATTCGGTTAATTCAAACCAAACCGGATACATACAAGCTTTCAGGGTCTGACACTTTAAGATTTATAGCAACAATGAACAGTGCCGAAGAGCGCTTCCAACAAACCACTAAAACATTGGAACTATTACATTGAAAGCCTTAACGCCGATACTTTTATCTCTTAGCCTATTAAGTACACCGCTATTTTCCGACGGCGGGGACATCAACCCAGACACCGCAAGAGCATACCAAGGCTACATGTTGTCTTTTTTATGGCCAGAGGGACAATCTAGCGAGCATATTGATTATAAAAATGTATTCACAGTAGACAATTTAATCCGTCTTCCAAAAGAAAGCATCTCAGTCACACACAATAAAGCATCAGCATCTTTTGAAAGTACACCATTTGACAACATGGAACAGAAATTAAATCGCCGAGTGACCATTCTCGCCAATAAAAAATGGACTCTTATTTTTAAAGCGCCCGGCGACACAATCAAAAAACAATTCACCAGCAAACAAGTAAAAGACGGTTATCCTGAACTGACAGGATACATCGCTATCAAACTTGGTCGTTATTTAGAATCCGACATCCACTATAAACACTACCTATTTGATAGCTTTACTCAGCCAGAGATTGACCTAGAAGCTACAAATAACAACGAGAGCAACTTATTCTCTCAAGAGACAGATAATACGAACTCTGGCGTAAAAGCGTTTGAACCCGCTCTCGTCCTTCAGCTTCACCTGTCCAATAGAACCGCGAGTAAGAAAGTGAATTACTTGGATCATCCGGCTATCGGCACGCTTCTATATTTTCAGCCTATTGAGTTGGAAGACGCCATGGCTACTATTGCTCTAGAAACCATGCCTCTTGAAACAGGAGCCAGCCTAGATTACGACGAACTACAGAGCACAAATGAGCTGTTTGAATCCAGCCCAAAAGTCGATCCTCCTTTTATTCCTCAATAAAAACAAAAAGGGCAACATCAAAAATGTTGCCCTTTTATTTTGTCCACTCGCTTTATGCCATCAACGGAACGGATGAACAAGCAGAGTTTAATAGCCTTTCGATTGAGTCAATTTACCAACCCAAGAAACCGCCTTTTGTTCAAAAGCAGAAAAAACAGATAAACCAAAACGCTCCGCCATGCCTTTTGGTTGCTTATAAGTAACCTGTATGACATCTGCGTTGTCATAATGAGAAACAAGGTAAGCATCGCTTGTCATTATCACATCAACTAGCTTATTTTCTCGGGCTTCAGAGCCATACCAAGTATCGCCCGTTGCAATATCTTCTATTTCTAACTGAGGACGCTGACTAGAAACAAAACGCTTGAACAATCCATGAGTATCTTCCAAATCTTGTTTAAATTTCTCACGACCTTCATCGGTATTTTTGCCCAACATAGTCAGAGTTCGCTTATAGCGACCAGCCGTATGAAGCTCAACATCGATCAAGCTTTTATCAAGCAATCTATGTACGTTAGGAACCTGCGCAACCACACCAATAGAACCTAGAATCGCAAATGGTGCAGCAATAATTTTGTCGGCCACACAAGCCATCATGTAACCACCACTGGCCGCCACTTTATCTACACAAACAGTAAGAGGAATATTAGCCTCGCGAATACGTTGCAATTGAGACGCAGCCAAACCATAACCATGAACAACCCCACCACCACTTTCTAAACGCACAACCACTTCGTCTTGAGGTTTAGCAACACTTAATACAGCCGTGATCTCTTCACGCATAGAAGTCACAGCAGACGCTTTAATATCACCGTCAAAATCCAAGACATATAGGCGTTTCTTTTCTTCCGCTATAACCTCTTCTTTCGCTGCTTTCTTATGTGCTTTCTTTTCTAACTTTGCTGCTTTTTTCTTTTCTTTTTCTTTGTTTTTAAGGTCTTTTTTATCTAATAACTGGCAGTCTAACTCCGCCTTCATGGCATCGTAGCTTTCATTTAACTTGGTAACAGATAAACTACCTGGTTGAGTTTTACGTTTTCCGCTGGCAATCATGGCCAAGATAACGACAATAAAAATGCCAATACTGATGAGCTTTAACAAAAAGCCCACATAGTCAGTTAAAAATTCCAATCTTATATTCCTCTAAATAATTCTAAGTTACTGAGATAATGGGGCTATTCGCGCAAATAACAACATCTATTGCTCATTAATCGTTATAGATAGTCCCTTACTTATCACTTATTATCTGCGCACTTTCAAAATAGATAGAAATAATGCTTTTAAAAGGAGCAAGAAATGAAGACCTCTTTGTCACAGGCGCTTGGCAATAACTTTTTGGGAAGTTCTCCCTTATGGTACAAACAAGCTGTGATCGCTTTTCTTATTATCAACCCTATCGCAGTAATCACGCTCGGCCCTTTCGTCACTGGCTGGCTGCTCATTATTGAGTTTATATTCACTCTTGGTATGGCACTTAAATGCTATCCTCTTCAACCTGGTGGATTAATTGCCATTCAAGCTGTTTTATTAGGATTAACCACATCCGACGGCGTATACCATGAAGTTGTTAAAAACTTCGATGTAGTCTTGCTATTAATGTTCATGGTAGCTGGCATCTACTTCATGCAAGACATGCTGTTGTTTATCTTCAACAAATTACTTATTAAGATACGCTCTAAGGTCTTTATTTCTCTAGTATTTAGTTTTACTGCTGCTTTGTTATCAGCTTTTCTTGATGCTCTTACCGTTACTGCGGTACTCATCAGTGTCAGTGTCGGGTTTTATTCTGTTTACCATAAAGTTGCATCTGACCAGCCACCAAACAGTAAACATAATCCAAACAGCGATGACAACATCTTGCCTGTTAATCAAAAAGATTTAGCTGAATTTCGCTCTTTCTTACGCAGCTTGCTCATGCATGGCGCAATAGGAACTGCCTTAGGTGGTGTTTCAACTCTGGTTGGCGAACCTCAAAACCTGCTTATTGCAAAAGTAGCAGGCTGGGACTTTGTGGACTTCTTTTTGCGCGTAGCTCCTATTTCTATGCCTGTATTGGCCTGTGGCTTGCTTACGGTCATTGCTTTGGAAAAAACAAAATGGTTTGACTATGGTGCGCACCTGCCTGAAAACGTACGCAACATACTGAAAAATTTCGAAGAAGAAGAGTCTAAAAAAAGCACGAACAAGCATAAGGCTCAGTTAATTATTCAAGGTATTGTCGCCATCGTTCTGATACTTTCACTGGCCTTTCACGTTGCGGAAGTTGGCCTAGTCGGATTGATGATTATCGTCTTATTAACAGCATTTAATGGCGTCATCGAAGAACATCAAATCGGCCACGCTTTTGAAGAAGCTCTGCCGTTTACTGCATTGTTGGTTGTCTTCTTCACCATTGTTTCGGTTATTCATGAGCAGCATTTATTTCAACCTATTATTGATGTTGTATTGAATATGCCAACCCACTCGCAGCCCATCATGTTCTTTATTGCGAACGGCATTTTGTCCGCGATCAGTGATAATGTCTTTGTAGCGACCGTTTATATTGGAGAAGTCAAAGCAGCTCTGGATGCAGGCACTATTAGTCGTGAGCATTTTGAAACATTGGCTGTCGCCATTAACACAGGAACCAACTTACCAAGTGTAGCGACACCAAATGGTCAAGCGGCTTTCCTATTCTTGCTGACCTCTGCCATTGCACCGTTACTAAGGTTATCCTACGGTAAAATGGTTTGGATGGCTTTACCGTACACCATAGTACTTAGCTTGGTTGGCGGCTTTTGTGTTGTCTATTTTCTATAACTAAACCAAGTCATCAATAAAAGAGGCTGCTAATTTCTATTCGATATCAGCGGCCTCTTTTATTTCACCTCATAAAAATATCGACAACAGCTTTTTCATTAAAAATGTCGTATTATCCCCCGTTATTACCCATTGACTCAGCATTCTAAATTGACTCCTATGATACGACTTTCCAATATTCAGCTTCCTCTTGATCACAATGACACGGCACTAAAAGACAGCATTTTATCCATACTAAAAATTTCAGCAGATCAATTACTGAGCTTTAATGTATTTCGCCGTGGTTATGATGCTCGAAAAAAGACCAACATCATGCTGATCTACACCTTGGATATTGATACTACTTGCAACCAAGAACTACTTGAAAATTTTGCAGATCACCAACAGGTGAAAAAAACACCTGACTTGGACTATCACCCTGTAGCGCAAGCGCCGAAGGGTTTGACCGAACGCCCTATTGTTATTGGCTTTGGGCCATGTGGTTTATTGGCTGGATTGGTACTCGCTCAAATGGGTTACAAACCTATTATTTTGGAACGCGGCAAAGAAGTTCGAGAACGCACCAAAGATACTTTCGGCTTTTGGCGTAAAAAAATATTGAACACTGAATCTAACGTGCAGTTTGGTGAAGGTGGCGCAGGGACTTTTTCTGACGGCAAGCTTTATAGCCAAGTCAAAGATCCAAAACAATACAGTCGAAAAGTGTTGAACGAGTTTGTCATCGCTGGCGCACCAGACGAGATTCTTTACGTCAGTAAACCTCACATAGGCACCTTCAAATTGGTTGCTATGGTGGAAAAAATGCGTGCGCAAATCATCGAGCTAGGCGGTGAAATTCGCTTCAGTGCCCGGGTTGATGATTTGCATATTGAGAATGGTCAAATCACTGGCGTTAGCCTTGCCGACGGAGAGCAGTTACATTCAAGCCATATTGCCATCGCCATTGGTCATAGCGCTCGCGATACTTTCGAAATGATTCATAACAAAGGTGTTTACATTGAAGCTAAGCCGTTTTCTGTTGGCTTTCGAATCGAGCACGAACAATCTGTCATCGATAAAGCCCGCTTTGGCCCAAATGCAGGTAATGAAATTCTCGGTGCAGCGGATTACAAACTGGTTCATCATTGCAAAAATGGCCGCTCTGTTTACAGTTTCTGTATGTGTCCAGGTGGAACCGTAGTTGCCGCCACATCAGAAGAGAATCGTGTTGTGACCAACGGCATGAGCCAATACTCACGTAACGAGCGCAACGCCAACAGCGCCATTGTAGTGGGCATTGACCCGAATGATTATCCAGGTGGACCATTAGCTGGCATTGAATTCCAACGTAAATTAGAAAGTCATGCTTATGTTATGGGCGGGAGTAATTATGATGCTCCAGCACAAACCGTTGGCGCCTTTTTAAGAAACGAAACACCGGAAGAACTTGGAAGCGTTACACCTTCTTTTAAACCAGGCATCAAACTCACAAATCTGGCAGACGCTTTACCTGACTTCTGCATCGAAGCCATTCGCGAAGCCATTCCAGCGTTCAATAAAAAGATTCGCGGATTTGCCTTCGATGATGCGTTGTTAACCGGCGTAGAAACACGAACATCCGCACCAATTAACATCAAACGCGACCCAGAACGCTTAGAAAGTATCAATACTAAAGGCTTATACCCAGCTGGTGAAGGCGCAGGCTACGCTGGAGGAATTATGTCTGCTGCTATAGACGGAATTAAAATCGCAGAAGCCATGGCGCTGAGTATTAACGCCAAGTACGCACATTAAAAAGCAAAATATCCTCAATAAAGCGCATCTGATTTTCAGAATGCGCTTTTTTTTGACTTTTTTCACCTTTTTTTCGACAGAATTGAAAATCAACATTCCCTTTTTTTAACTCTCTAAGGAATTAAGTTCCCAGTCATTCCATAAAACCAAATGATATGAAAAAATATACTCAAAATACAAACATAAAGAGAACAAAATGGACATAGATAACGTAGATTTGCAACTACTTGCCTTAATTCAAAGCGATGATAGTATTTCAACCGAAGCCATGGCCAAGCAAGTTGGTTTGTCGAAAACACCTTGTTGGAGACGCATTCAAAAACTCGAAAAAGCCGGATTTATCAAACGCCGCGTCGCTTTGTTGGACGCAGACAAATTAGGGTTGGGCGTTTCTGTTTTTGTACAAGTTAAAACCAATCAACACGATGCCAATTGGGCCATTGAATTTGCACATGTCGTGGCCGAGTTTCCAGAAGTCGTGGAGTTTTATCGAATGGCAGGAGACTACGATTACTTACTTCGAGTCTTGGTAAAAGACATTCCGTCTTATGACAAATTTTATAAACGATTAATCAGTGCAACCGCTTTAACAGACGTGACATCTAACTTCGCCATGGAACAAATTAAATGGACAACGGAGTTACCTTTACCCAGCGAGTAAAGGCTAAGACATCTTGTTTGCTAAGGCTATCGCTAAAAAGGACAAAACATGCCGACAGCAACATTAGTCAAAACAGAAGCTCACAGTGAAAACCAGAACTCTCTATTGGCCCGTATTTACGAGGGTGTTATCGGCAAAAACAGCCAAATCACTACTCCATTTGGTCTGAGACAACTGACTTATGCTGACTACACCGCTTCTGGTCGCAGCTTAGACTTTATTGAAGATGCCATTCAGCAGCATGTTCTACCTTTTTACGCGAATACACATACAGAAGCGAATGCAACAGGCCAACAAACCACGGCTTTTCGCGAGCAAGCTCGAGACCAAATCCGCGCCGCCGTCAATGCCAGCAGTAAAGATCTCGTTATGTTTTGTGGTAGTGGCGCAACCAGCGCGGTCAATACACTTATCACTCAATTAGGTCTACGTAGTTTATCACCAGAAGAAAAATCCAACGTCTGTATTTTCATTGGCCCATATGAACATCACTCCAATGAGTTACCTTGGCGCGAACTGGGTATCAATTTGATTCGAATTTCTGAAGCCAAAGAAGGCGATGTTTGCCTTAATGATTTAGAACGACAACTACAAGCCAATCAAGGAAAACGTCTCATTGGCAGTTTCAGTGCTGCTTCAAACGTCACAGGCATACTTTGTAAGCAAGACAATATTACTGCGCTTTTACATCGTTACAATGCGGTTTCTTTTTGGGACTTTGCTGCAGCGGCACCTTATGTTGAATTAGATATGAACCCGCAAGCAGATCCCAAAATAGCGAAAGACGCGATGTTCTTTTCCACTCATAAATTCATTGGAGGACCTGGCACACCTGGCATTTTGGTTGTTAAAAGAGCCATTATCGAAAACCAAAAACCAAGCCTTGTTGGTGGTGGAACCGTCTCTTTTGTCACGCCCAATGATCATACTTTTTTACCTATTGGAGAACGTCGAGAAGAAGGTGGAACACCTGGTATTGTTGAATCCATTCGTGCAGGCTTGGTCTTCCAACTTAAACAAGCGGTTGGAGCAAAAACAATAGAAACGCGCGAGCATGAATTGGTTGAAATGATAAACAATAGATGGCGTAAGAATCCACTAATTGAACGATTAGGTCATCAAGAAGCCGCTCGTTTATCTATTACCGCATTTCGCATCAAAACAGATCATGGCTATTTGCACCATGGTTTTGTTACCGCCCTACTTAATGATCTATTTGGCGTACAAGTTCGTGGTGGCTGCTCCTGCGCTGGTCCATACGGACATCAGTTATTAAACATTAATGAGCAAGAATCAAAACGCATTCAAGAAGCCATAAAGCAAGGCGAGAAACTAGTAAAACCAGGCTGGGTTCGTTTCAACCTAAATTACTTTTTAGATAATGCTGAAGCCAGTTTCATTTTAGATTGCATTGATTTTGTGGCGAAATATGGCTTAACCATTTTGCCTTATTATGCTTACGACCAAGGCGCTGATTTATGGCATTTTCAAGGAGAAACCACCTATCCAAAAGCGCTATCAGATTTGCTCTGTCAATCTCTAAAGCAATCTGAAAACACCCTACATAACCAAGCAGAAAACAAAAAAGAAAGTAACAGAAGCCTCTACTTTAAAGAAGCATTAAAAACTGTTCAACAATGCAAATCTGGCCACTTCAGCATTCAAGAACAGCCTTTTAATACAAGTTTTAGCGACCTAAAGCGTTTTGTATTGGCTCAAGATCTTCTATAAAAAGCGAGATACGATGCAATAATGGAAAACGCCAGAGAGGTAAAGCCACTCTGGCGTTCTTAGTTAGTACTTGTTTCTTTTTGGAATACCTAAGAAGACAAACCTGATAAAGTGACCTGCATTTTTCGATAAGGAATATCGCTTTTATAAAATCGTTCTCCCTGTGGCTGCATCCCAAATCGACGATAGAGTGACATGGCATTTTCTCTGGCATCACACCAAAACGTCTCGACTGAATACTGCTCAAGAAACGGCATAATATGCTGTAATAGAGCACTGCCAATCCCTTGTCCTTGATAGGCATCCAACGTCGCAAACTTTCGTAGACGAGCCGTCTTTCCATTAATAAAAATCGACGCTACGCACACTAAGTTTTGTCCAATAAACACACCAAAGTGATGACCTGTTTCATCATCATCTACTCGGCATTCATCCAGAGTTTTGCTTGGCCATAATACTTGATGACGAATCGGCAAGGCCTGCTCAACAGAAATAGGTAAAACCAGAATTTTTACTCGTGTTGTAGACATATTCACCATAACCACTCTACTCCGTCATAAGGATACTGTTTTAAAGACTCAAGGCGTGTCGCTAAAGAACCTGCATGGAGCTCCAATTTATGCCCATCAGGGTCTTCGATATACAATGAATCTCCTTCACTAGTATTTTCTTGCCAAATATTAACACTCTGAAACGCATCTTTCCGCGAAATCAATTGCATCGCTTTAGGTTCATAGGTAAAGGCAACATGGCTGTAATCTTGACTTGGTGATGGAGTACCAATAGTCAAGCACAACCAACAGTCACCATAAGATAAATAAGCGCCTCGGTTCCAACGCACTTCTCCCTTAAACCCCAGTAAGTCTCGATAAAAACGTAAAGAGACATCTAAATCCAAAACACTCAAAGTCAAGTGATTAAAACCAATCGCTTTAGCTTCTTGGTATTCAACACCTTCTAGAGCCTTCACCATTGCATAGATTTTTGTGGCTTTTTCAAAGTGATTCAATTGATGTTTTTCAATCCACCAGCGAGCCACTTCCATCAACGCAACAGGATCGTCATTTTTATTCGCAAAAAAAGCATAAAAGGAAACCTGAACGCCCTCGCCTTTTTGCTTTATTTTGTCTGCACATACCGACAAAATCTTGTCTCTCATCCTTATATTCATAATTCTTATCTCTTTTATTCCCAAGCTTTACGCGCGAATCATGTGCAGTACAAACATGATAAAGAATACCTTTATGAGACTAAAGTCTGACTTCTTATTAAACGGACGCCTGCTAAATTAACCAGGCGTATAAAAATAATTATAAGGAGATCGACAATGTCAGATCATAACAATAATGCAGAAAAATACTGGCAAGCAAACTTACGGCTGATCTTGGGTAGCTTAGTGGTTTGGGCTCTCGCCTCTTATGGCTGTGCCATCATACTTCGTCCTATGCTTTCGGGCATTATTATTGGAGGTGCTGATTTAGGCTTCTGGTTTGCTCAGCAAGGTTCCATCCTCGTATTCATCATTTTGACCTTCTTCTACGCTTGGAGAATGAACAAACTTGATGAAGAATTTGGCCTTCAGGAGTAAGTCGTATGGATCAGTTTACTATTAATCTAATTTTCGTCGGTGGCTCTTTTGCGCTTTATTTCGGCATTGCGATTTGGGCAAGAGCTGGATCAACAAAAGAATTCTATGTCGCTGGTGGCGGCGTTCACCCTGTCCTAAATGGTATGGCGACTGCCGCAGACTGGATGTCTGCCGCCTCCTTTATATCCATGGCCGGGCTCATTGCTGCAGGCGGTTACGCTAACTCAACCTATCTAATGGGTTGGACTGGCGGTTATGTTTTGCTTGCTATGCTATTAGCACCTTATTTGCGCAAGTTTGGCAAATTTACTGTGCCAGATTTCATTGGTGATCGTTTCTACAGCAGCACTGCTCGCTTAGTTGCCGTAGCATGTTTGATCATTGCTTCAGTAACATACGTTATCGGTCAAATGACTGGTGCTGGCGTGGCTTTCTCTCGCTTCTTAGAAGTAGACAATAATACCGGTTTAATCATCGCTGCTGTTGTGGTGTTCTTCTACGCAGTATTGGGCGGTATGAAAGGTATTACCTATACTCAGGTTGCTCAGTATGTCGTATTGATCATCGCTTACACAATTCCAGCGGTTTTCATCTCTCTACAATTAACAGACACTTTCATTCCTGCTATTGGTCTGTTCTCGACTCATGCGGAGTCTGGCGTGCCTTTATTGCAGAAATTGGATGAAGTGGTGCGTGAACTTGGTTTCCAAGATTACACCGCCGATGTGGATAACAAGCTAAACATGATTCTGTTTACTCTATCCTTGATGATAGGTACTGCAGGTCTGCCGCACGTTATCATTCGATTCTTCACAGTACCTAAAGTTGCCGACGCTCGTTGGTCTGCTGGTTGGGCGTTAGTATTCATCGCATTGTTGTACCTAACAGCACCTGCTGTTGCATCTATGGCTCGTTTAAATCTATTAACAACTATTTACCCATCTGGCCCAACAGAACAACCAATTGAATACGCTGAACGTCCTGATTGGGTTCAAACTTGGGAAACAACAGGTTTAATCAAGTTTGAAGACAAAAACGGTGACGGCCTAGTTCAATTTTACAATGACGTTCCTGCTTTCCAAGAAGAAGCAACAGCTCGTGGTTGGGAAGGTAATGAATTGGTTGTTAACCGTGACATTCTAGTATTGGCTAACCCAGAAATTGCGAACTTGCCAAGTTGGGTTATTGGTCTGATTGCTGCAGGTGGTCTTGCGGCAGCGCTATCAACCGCAGCGGGTTTATTGCTCGCGATTTCCTCCGCAATCAGTCATGACTTAATAAAAGGTTCGATAAACCCTAATATCAGTGATAAAGGTGAGCTTAGGGTAGCAAGGGTCTCCATGTTCGTCGCCATCGCCGTCGCAACCTACTTGGGAATGAACCCTCCAGGCTTTGCAGCTCAGGTAGTTGCTTTGGCATTCGGTATCGCAGCGGCTTCTATCTTCCCTGCTTTGATGATGGGTATCTTCTCCAAACGTGTGAATAGTACAGGGGCCGTTGCCGGTATGCTGGCAGGTTTGATCTCTACCTTGGTTTATATCTTCCTATTCCTTGGTTGGTTCTTTATTCCTGGAACAGCGTCTTTCGCCAACACGCCAGATAACTGGTTGTTCGGTGTATCACCATTGTCATTCGGTGCCATTGGTGCAGTGATTAACTTTACGGTTGCGTTCATTGTTTCTTCTATGACTGCGCCACCACCAAAAGAGATCCAAGACCTTGTTGAAAGCGTTCGTTACCCACAAGGTGCTGGCGGTGCGGTTGATCATTAATCAATGTTGATATTCACTAGCGTGAAAAAGCGCTAGTGCAACAACGCACTATCTGTAATGATCGAGCCTTCTACTCTTAGAATCAGAATGTAGAAGGCTCGATTCCTTAACACCTTTTCTAATAAACAACCCTTAATTAAAAAAGAGAAGATTTATGATTTGGGAACTCATTGCGACGATTTTTGCCGGCGTCGGCGGCGCGGGTATTGCCCTACTCATCAGAAAACTATCTAAACAAATGACGCCAAAATGGCTAGTTCCTGCATTTGCAGGTATGGCTATGCTGGGGTTTCAAATACAAGGTGAATACGACTGGTACGATCATCAAACAAGCTTATTACCTGATGGCGTGGTGGTTGTAAAAGCCGTTGAGGAAGAAGCACCATGGCGACCTTGGAGCTATGTATTTCCTCAAACAATGCGATTTATTGCAGCGGATGTGTCGAATTCTGCGAAGAATAAAGTTGATCCAAGCTTAGTTCTTGTAGATTTATACTTTTTTGAGCGTCGCAGCCTAGCAAAACGAGTCCCTCAAATCATTGACTGCGTAAACGAAGCAAGAACAGATTTCACACAAAACTTCAGCGCTTCTACACATAATTCAGCGACTTCAGACAACCCTGTTAACTCATCAACTAGTTGGTTTCCTCTTGAAAGCAACGATCCTTTAATTACAGCCCTTTGCAGTTAATTATTTATAACTATTGTTTTGTATTCTTATCGCCCTAAAGCCAACCCTTCTAGGGCGGTTTTATTTTAAGCTGACACAAAGAAAGCAGACTTTCAAAGTTGTTTATTACCTCAATGAACTTTGACCGTTTCGAGTCTAAGAAATAGTACTTCTGAACAAAGGGTTAGTTTTTTTCATCTATAACGGTATTTTTTATCGTTTGTCATCATTCCTAGTGGCGCCTATTATTTAACCATCAAAAGCAAAAATTTTTAACCAAAACCACTAGGGGCACATTATGAAAAACACTCAATCAATCATTTTACTACTTGAGGCAGTTGATACTTCACACATGACTGAAGCAGAGAAATATGCAATGTTCGCTAATGCAGAACGTGCTGAATATCTATCATCTGGTATCGTTTCTTTAGCAAAATCAATCAAGAAAGTTTTCGCTAATCTTAAAACTAACTTGAACCCACGCACTCTTAAGCACGCATAATATTATCAGCAATTCTAAGTATCTGTTGGTTTAGATCAACAAACTAGCTCACTCCAATGGAATGGTCGCGAGAATAAAAATATCAGCGCACCACCCATTCATTTTTTCCTTTCTACTTTTCTAATCCTTCATATTTATTCTTCTGCTTACAAAAAGCATGGATTTCCTGTTTCCAATATCTCTTGACCCCCAGCAAAAACAAAACCTCAACCACAACAAATAACGACCCAATGACCAAGCCAATAATGCCATCAATAAATGCCGGTTTCTTACCTTCGAGGTAATGAACAATGAGCTGGATTATCCACCCGGTAACAAACAAACCAATGCCTATACTTAACCAGACGACTATTTCTTGTGATGTAATATAGCTTGAAAGATATAAAGACAGCCCTATAAGAAACACCATCAGCAAGCCAACAACTTCATCTAAAAATAAGTAAAACATTTCAGATATCATAGCGGTAATTAAAACGGGGGTAAGTTCTATGCCAAAGACAGAAAATTTCGGATGAGATAACAAAACCGTAATCGCCACCAAAATCATTGGACTTCCTATAAAATGGGTCACGATATTTTTACGATGTTGATGATAGAAAGCGTATGGTGATAGATATTCAAGTATGGTTTTCATATGAATCTTTTTATTAAAATTATTTTGGACATAATTAAAACGCATTTCTAACGGGAATAATGAATCACTTTAAGCATATGAATATGAATATGAATATGAATATTTTTAAATTAACAACACAAGCTAGTTAGGAAGTGCATAATGCTGAAATGGCGCTGTAAATTATTTGACGAACTCTCTCTACATGAACTCTACGATTTACTGAAAATTCGTACTGATGTATTCGTTGTAGAGCAAAATTGCCCTTATCCAGAGCTAGACAATATCGATAAACATTCTGAAACTAAGCATTTATTCACCTTAGACAAAGACAAGCCTGTCGCTTACGCCAGAATAATCGCGCCTGAAATCAGCTACCCGTCACACTCAAGTATTGGTCGAGTGCTTGTTGTTGAAGAACACAGACAATATAAAATTGGTCATGAGCTTATCGATCAAGCTATAGGCGTTTGCCGTAATACATGGCCAACTACCTCAATCAAAATAGGAGCGCAATCACGTCTTGAAAACTTTTATCAATCTCATGGTTTTATGACGTCATCTATACCTTACATGGAAGATGGGATAGAACACATATCTATGATACTAACTGTTCCAAGTGAGAAAGGTGATTAAATAGAAGGCAGTCTTTGATATGTAGAAGCCCTGCTTACTGAAAACCAAGGCTTCTACATATAAAGATCATTTTAATTAGTGCATTACTTTAAGATCATAAAAGGTAGCCTGAGCATAATCGTCCGGCTCACCTGATTTGTTTTGATTGTACACACCAGCTTTGAAATACATGTACTGACCACCTTCATCGTAACCGCTGGCGCTCATATCAGTCACTTTCACAATATCAGCTTTGCTTGGACGCATGATGGTCACTGTTAGCTTGTTACCAACAACATCAATTCGGTAACTGAATTTCTCATCTAGAGCAACGCCATCTTTTGGGTTTTCTGCTCTATCACTTCGACTGCCAATCAACTCAACATACACTTCTTCGTTCACTCTAGGCTCATGGGCATAATAAATAGAGCCAAGTGCGTTGCCAGGCAGCTTACGATAATAAATACGTACAGGTTCATCATCATTCGCGTGGATTTGACCGATGATAACTCGACCAATTTGATATGCTTTACCCGTTGTTGTGACATGGTTAATAGCAAGTGTGGCTTCCATGGAACCATCTACGGCACCAGCATTCTCTAAGTCTTTCTCTGGCGCAGTTGAAAACACCCAATTGTTACCACCAACGCCTTTTGTTTTATAACTTGTATCTCCGCGACGAATCATTTCACGCAATTCTGAGCGTGTATAAGTTGTATTTTTTGAGGTTTTAGCCCCCTCCACAGGTGACTTAAATACCATACCACCGTCGTCATTGAGGTAAAAAAACTCAGATGATACATAGCCCGCATCCAACTGTTTTTCTTTAATTTGATCAGACTTACCATCCCCATCCTCGTCTACTGGAACACTAAGTGTCCAACCCAATAAATCAAACTTGGTTGATGGTGCTTCTGCAGCGATCACAGCATTACTGGATACAACAGACACCAATAGCAAGCTCTTAATTAAAAGACCTCTTTTCATGTTTGCCTCAAATTTTACATTTTCTAATCAAATCCCTGACTATTTCAGGTGCTCATTCCAAACCTGATTGGCAGCTTGATGAAGTAAACTGTGTCGCCAAGCTACTTTCTCCTCCTGCCTGTCGTACCCTCCACCGATAACGCAAGCGGTTGGAATATTAAGGGTCATGCAAGCATTAATAACATACTTATCTCTTTCTAAAATACCGTTATCCGTTAAATTCACATACCCAAGTCGATCGTCTTGATGAACATCGACACCTGCATCATAGAAAATAAAATCCGGTTGGTACTCTTGCAAAATATTAGGGAGCGTCTCTTTAAGAATATCTAGATAATCCGAATCACCTGTTCCTTTTGGAATCGGTATGTTTATTCCCGCTGTTTTTTTAATGGCTGGGTAGTTTTCCTCACAATGCCAAGACACAGGAATAATGTCCTCTCGCCCTTCAAAAAAAGCAATTGTTCCATCTCCTTGATGAACATCACAATCAAGTATCAGCACTTTCTTAGCTTTATCTGTAGCAACCAAATTAAAGGCTGCGACAGCAAGATCATTAAAGATACAAAAGCCTGAACCTGAGGCCGGATGAGCATGATGCGTTCCTCCAGCAAGGTGACACGCAAGACCATGTTGAAATGCAAGTTCACTTGTAAGCAAGGTTCCAGAAACAGCGCGCAAAGTACGCTCAACCAACCATTCAGACCAAGGTAAACCAATTTCCTTGACCTCCAACGCCGTAAGCTCTCCTCGAATGAAACGCTGCACATAACCAGGGTCGTGAGCTTGCATCAAGGTCGTAAGTGAAAGTGGCTCTGGGTTATATTCATTTTCATTGGTTAAAATGCCTTGCTCACGCAAGATTTCAGCCAGAAAACGAAACTTAGACATAGGAAATCTATGTCTAGCTGGAAAAGGGATACTGTAGTGAGGATGAAAAACAAGAGGCAATAATCGGTTATTCATATTGAAAGAAGGGCCAACAGCATATTATCGGCTTTTCGCCACTAGGGCTTTACGCATTGCAGAGTTAAAAGACTGAATTAGATGAGGTGGAAATGCCTTTCCACTTTCTAAATTCACCATTTGAATGGCTCGCATGGCACTTTTATTGTATTCCTTGCCGGATTTCCCCCAAACGATATCAAGAAACATAACCGCCATAGAGATAATAAATGCGCCTTGTGGAATTAAAGAGCCAATTAAACCGTCTGGTAAACCAGTGCCATCAAATCGTTCTTTATGATGCTTTACCATTAAAGCGGCGTTTTCCCAACCTTCATGTTTAGCTAATAATTGAGCACCAACCATAGGATGATTCAACTGGGCATGCTTTTTCGCTTCTTCATTATCACTACAATTCAGAATTTGGGCCTTTCCCATATTATGCATGTAAGCAGCAGCGCTCAATTGCACAGGATCGACAGGCCCATCGCACTCAGAATTAATCAACTGACATAGTTTAAGAATCCTCTCGCTTCTTTCATTAGAAAAGCCAAGCAACCGATTCAATTTTTGACTGAAACCTGAAAATAAATCAATGTCTGCCTGCTGGCTGTCAGAATACTCAACCTTGATAATGAGTGACTGTGATTCTGTCTCTTCCTCCTCTTCATAAAGCTCTTGATCACATTTTTTTAATAAGCTCACGGTCAATACCAAACGTTTAGCTTCGTCTTCTTCTTTGTAAATAGAGTCTAGGCTATTCTTTAGAATGTCTCGCATCTCACTTTCAGCAACGTGAAACTGGTAGATCTCTTTTAAAAGGATAAAAGTTTTTTCAATCACACATTTGATCAATTCACCTAAATGTAGGTGATATTGAATATAACCACCTCTCATACCGTCAACGATTTCTTCTAATCTATGTAAAATATCGACCAAAGGATCCAAAAAACAAACAGAGCAGTTTCCCTTCATACTGTGAAGGGAACGAAATAATTGATCTAACTTTTCAAATGAAAAGCCATCTTTGTCGATCGAAATAAGGATATTCTCTATTTCTTCTTGCGCCTCTACATAGCATTCCAACAAATCATCTTTTAGCTCTTTTTCTAACCCTGAAAACTCTTTACACGCAAAGTGACTCATATCTATATTCCATTAGAATAACGAATATTTCCTCAAACATTGAGACTATTTTTCAAAACATCTGGTAACTTTAAGACAATCAGTAAAAATTTAACACCTAATTTATACTAGTCGATAAAATTCTCACAATCGTGAATATATTGTATGTTTTCAATCAAATTAGCCCATTATGACAAACTATTGGATCATAAAATCTGGGGCAGATGCTTTTTCCATTGATGACTTGAAGTACTTGCAGAGCTCATCATGAGAAGTACAAGGAGCCCAAGCATAAACCTCGCATTATCCAAGATGAAAGCAAGTGTCCGATGTACTCACTGATCAACTTTCTATTCTAGACGAGAGAATAAAAGTCATTGGATATGGGGACTCCAAACCACTTCAATCAAACCGTACGTTGGAAAGTAGAAAGAGTAATCGTCGCGTAGAAATCATAATTGGGGAGTGTTTACCACTTACTAAAGAAACGCCCTTACCGAAATGGACTATTCAAAGTCTAGACACAGAAACAACACCAGATGACTAAAAACTTAATGAAACTTTTTTTCTCGTTGCTGCAAAGAGACATTATGGTCAAAGTAATATTGAAAGATAACACCTAAGTAATCATAGCCTTCGCCTGTTCTGAATATGACTCCAACGCTTCCCTTCTGCTCATATTTCTTGGGTTGGAAGTAGGTCTCGAGACGCCAACCTATATTCCCTTCACCGTATTCTTCTCTATATAAGGAGATCCGCTGATCTTCATTGATATAATAGCCAGCCCCAAAACGAGAGCTTGTCACATTGCTTAATGTCAATTCGTTTGAAATATAATGAGCCGACAAAGAGAAGCTATCGATAAATAGTTCTCCAATAACCTGCCCCATTAATTCTCGCTCAACATCTAAGCTTTCATCCATGGGCTCTAACTCGCTAAAACCTAAGCCAAAACCTATTCGCCCATAACGATTACTCAAAAACCAGTTGGAAGACAATTCAGATTGAGCAAAATTTTCTTCAGTTGAACCTGTGACCAAATAGTTACTATTTAACAACACCTGAGTGGATATATGTTCCGCCACAGGCATATTAATAGCGAAATCTATGTTCACCAGCGAGTCATTATCTAATACGCCATAACCTAGACCAAACACAAAGTTAGGGTGTTCTACTTCTGCATAAAGAGGGTGAGGAATAGCACCAACACAGATTAAAAACATCAACACAGAAGCAGGAAAATAAGTTTTCAAAACGTCTCCAAAACCAATCCATTAGCTCAACCATTCTGACCTCTCTTGATTAAAAGCTCTAGTCAGAAAAAGTATGACTCTCTCACGTTACTTTTTTTAATTAAAAGCACAGGGAATTCATAACAGCTCTGGGCTTCCAGAGCAAAGCCCAATATAATAACCTCAAAGTCGATTAGACGAACTCTTTTTAGGTTTATAGGTTACATGGCAAAGAAACTTTTTATCCAAACTCATGGCTGTCAAATGAACGAATACGATTCTTCTCGTATGGCAGATTTACTTGGCGAAAGCCATGAAATGGAACTAACAGACAACGCAGACGAAGCAGACGTACTACTTCTAAACACTTGTTCTATTCGTGAAAAAGCACAGGACAAGGTATATCACCAACTTGGACGCTGGAAAAAGCTAAAGCAGAAAAATCCAGACCTTGTGATTGGTGTTGGGGGTTGTGTTGCAAGCCAAGAAGGCGACGCAATACGCAAGCGAGCTAAACACGTAGACATGATTTTTGGGCCTCAAACACTGCATAAGCTGCCGGAAATGGTCAATGCAGCAGGTAGCCAAATCCCAATTACCGACGTCACTTTCCCTGAGATTGAGAAATTCGACCACCTTCCTGCGCCTCGCGTAGAAGGCGCAGAAGCTTTTGTTTCTATTATGGAAGGTTGTAGCAAATACTGTACTTTCTGTGTCGTACCTTACACTCGCGGTGAAGAAGTTAGCCGACCATTTGATAGCATTCTTGTCGAAGTGGCTCAATTAGCGGAACAAGGTGTGCGCGAAATCCATTTATTAGGTCAAAACGTCAACGCATATCGTGGTGAATCACCTGAAGGTGATGAAACAGATCTTGCCGATATTATTCACGCGGTGGCGCAAATTGATGGTATTGAACGTATTCGCTTTACGACGTCTCACCCAGTTGAATTTACGGACAGCCTCATTGAAGCTTTCCGAACTGAACCTAAACTGGTAAGCCACTTACACTTGCCAGTGCAAAGTGGTGCTGACAACATTTTAAGTGCGATGAAACGTGGACACGATCGTCAATACTACATTGATAAGATCAACCGCATCAAAGAAGCTCGCCCTGGTATCAGCCTATCTTCTGACTTCATTATCGGCTTCCCTGGCGAAACTGATGACGACTTCATTGATACTATGAATCTAATTCAAGAAATTGGCTTTGATCACTCTTTCAGCTTTGTTTATAGCCAACGCCCTGGTACTCCAGCGTCTGATTTAGAAGACGATACGCCAGAAGACGTGAAGAAAGAACGTCTTTCTATTCTACAACGTCGTATCAGCCAGCAAGCCTATGACATTAGTTTAGCTATGGTTGGTGAAGTGAAACGTATTCTGGTCAGTGGTTATTCACCTCGTGATCCAGGACAACTTCAAGGCCGAACAGAGAATAATCGAATTGTGAACTTCCGAGCATTCGACCCGCAACTGATTGGCAAATTTGCGGATGTCGTTATCACAGATGCTTACCCTAATTCTCTGCTTGGTGAATTAGTTGGTTCTGAACTCGACACTGACTTTGTACTTCAATAAGCTTTATACTGAAAAGCTTTTTACCTAAATAGACAAAGGCAAACCTTGGAAATTACACAGACAACTCAACAAACTCGTCTAACTCCAGCTAATGCTGATGCTTTGGCTGGCCTTTGTGGTCAGCTCGATGAAAATATCAAACTAATAGAAAAACGCTTGGGTATTTCTATTCAGTATCGAGCAGACCTCTTTAGTATTTCTGGCGATGATTCAGAGCACGTAGCAGCAGCTAAGATGCTTCTTGAAAACCTTTACCGAGAAGCTCTTGCCAGTAAACAAGTTTCACCTGAAACCATTCACTTGTACCTTCAAGAATCGGCTATTGAATCTCTTACTAACAGCAAAAGAGAGAGAAATGATCAGGTTGTGATTAAAACTCGAAAAGCCTACATCAAACCAAAAGGTGCAAACCAACAAGGCTATGTAAAGCAAATTCGCCAACACGATATTAACTTTGGTATCGGTCCTGCTGGAACAGGAAAAACCTACTTGGCCGTTGCTTGTGCCGTTGAAGCCTTAGAAGCGGATCGAGTCGAGCGTATTATGTTGGTTCGACCTGCCGTTGAAGCTGGCGAAAAGCTGGGGTTTTTACCAGGCGATTTGTCACAAAAAATCGACCCTTACCTACGCCCTCTTTACGATGCTTTATATGAAATGCTTGGCTTTGAGCTAGTCGATAAGCTGATTGAGAAAAATGTCATCGAAATTGCTCCTCTTGCTTTTATGCGCGGACGTACACTCAATAACGCTTTCATTATTCTCGACGAAAGCCAGAACACCACACGAGAGCAGATGAAGATGTTCCTCACTCGTATCGGCTTCGGTTCAACTGCTGTGATTACAGGTGATACGACACAGGTTGATTTACCTCGTGGTACGTCTTCTGGTTTGGCTCACGCCATGCATGTTTTGAAAGGCGTGAATGGCATTAGCATGGCTATGTTCAATTCTTCCGATGTGGTTCGTCACCCAATTGTCCAACGCATTGTTGAAGCTTATGATCGTTTTGATATCGAAGAAGAAGCCGAAAAGAAAGCACTTAATGAAGCACGCCGCGCAGCCCAAGCTGAGCTGGTATCCAGCGACAAAACTGCAGGTAAAGAGTAATGCCACACTTGGACTTAGACCTACAAATAGCTACTGATGCTGTAGACAACTTGCCAAGTGAAGCTGATTTCAGACTCTGGGTAGAAAAAGCACTGCCAACATCTGGTGATGAATTTGAAATAACCATTCGAATCGTAGATGAAGAAGAAAGTCACGCTCTCAATCATGAATATAGAGGCAAAGACAAGCCAACAAATGTACTTTCTTTTCCATTTGAAGCACCACCTGGGCTAGAACTACCATTATTAGGAGACCTAGTCATTTGCACTCAAGTTGTCGAAAAAGAAGCAAAAGAACAACAAAAACCCTTACTTCATCATTGGGCACATATGACTGTTCATGGTATCTTGCATTTACGTGGTTATGACCATATAAATGATGATGAAGCAGAAGAAATGGAATCAATAGAGACCGAGCTCTTAGCCTCTCTGTCCATTTCCGACCCATATTTGATAAAAGAGTGAGTTAACACCCTAATGAGCGATGACCGATCGAGTTTACCTAACGATCAACAAAAATCTTGGTTTGAGCGTTTAACGCAAGCCTTCAATGATGAACCACGCAGCCGAGGCGATATCGTTAAATTGCTAGAAGCCGCTGTAAAATCCGACATTATAGACAAAGATGCTTTCACTATTGTTGAAGGCGCTCTAGAAGTATCGGAAGTGCAAGCACGTGACATCATGATTCCACCATCACAAATGGTCGTCATTAAGTCTGAGGATGATCCAAAAACATCGATTCGAAAAGTAATCGATTCCTCCCATTCTCGCTTCCCTGTTGTCGGGGAAGATTCAGACGAAATACTCGGCGTATTATTAGCAAAAGACTTACTTCCTTTATTATTCAAAGAAGAAGGCATTTCAAACGAGGACATTCTTGCTCGTTTGCGCCCTGCCAATTTCATTCCTGAAAGTAAACGCCTTAATGTTTTGCTTAACGACTTCAGAACCAAACGCAATCATATGGCATTAGTGCTAGATGAATATGGTAGTGTATCTGGTTTGGTTACCATTGAAGACGTACTTGAACAGATCGTCGGTGAAATTGAAGATGAAACCGATAAGCACGAAGATGAAAGTATTCAGATCACAGGCGAGCCAGGTGTGTATTTGGTTCCTGCTCTTTGCAGCATAGAAGATTTCAATGAGTTCTTTAAAGTCGAGCTTAACGAAGAAGAGTTCGATACTGTTGGTGGTATTTTGGTTCAACAATTTGGTCATGTACCATTGCGAGATGAAGAGCTGATTTTCAACGGCTTCCATTTCCGTATCGTTAAATCCGATGGACGACGAATCAAAACGATTCAAGTTTCAAAACCAACACAAGAAACCTCAGAATAATATGTCAGCTTCCCACCCCGACTTAACAAACCACAAGACGGGGCGGGAGCCTCGCCTTCTTAAATTACTCAACCAAGCGTCTCTTAAAGTAACCACTCTAATCGGCCTTATTGCAGGTGCATTAGGTGTCACCAGTTTCGCGCCTTTTCATTTTTGGCCTGGTTACTTTATTAGCCTAATCACCTTTACGCTATTCATCTTAAGCAGTCCGACGGCCAAAACAGCCAGTCAACGCGGCACATCTGTTGCCTTAGGTTTCTTTGGTGCTGGGGTTTCATGGGTTTACGTCAGCATTGCAGAATATGGTCAAGTGGGCGTTATTATTGCCGCTTTGATCACACTGGCTTTTATTGCGGTACTTTGCCTATTTTGGGCTTTTTCAGCGTGGCTATCTTGGCGCTTAATGAACAAATTCTCTCAACTACCAACCAGTATTTGGGCCACTCTTGCCCTACTCTTAGGTGAATTTGCTAGAAGCACTCTCTTCACTGGCTTCCCTTGGCTACTGCCAGGTTATGCGATTGAAAATACTTGGTTGTTTGAGTTGCTGCCAATTGGTGGTATCTGGCTATCAAGCACTATTGTAATTTTAACAGCCAGTACTATTGCCAGTTTATTGTTAAAAAAGTCCAATCATATAGCCCCAGCGCTAACAGTTCTTGCTATTTGGGCTGGTGCAGCACTTTTAAGTTATTTTCCTGTTTCATGGGTTGAAGAAACAGGCTCATTAAAAGCTACTTTGATTCAAGGAAATGTGAAACAAGATGAGAAGTGGCTTGCACACATGGCAGGTAAATCTCTTGCTGAGTACCAGCAAACCACAATGGAACACTTAGACAGTGATTTTGTAGTTTGGCCAGAAACAGCCATTACTTATGCTTATTCACAAATAAGACCTCACTTGTCTTCGTTCAGCCAAGAACTTGCTAACAGTAACACTACTTTAATTACAGGTGTTCCTGATATCAGCGACGATGGAAAAGATTACTACAATGCTATTTGGGCAACAGGTAATGGCTTTGGGCTTTATTACAAACAAAGACTCGTTCCCTTTGGCGAATACATACCGCTTGGTGATTACATTGGTCCTTTGCTTGATATTTTCCAAATGCCAATTTCCAACTTCAAATCAGGTGACGATAATCAACCTGTTTTGCAAGTTGGAGAATGGGGCATTGCGCCTTTTATCTGCTATGAAATTGTTTATGCCGAGCAAGTACGGCGCATGGTAAGAGACAGCGACTTTTTAATCACCATCAGTAATGATGGCTGGTTCGGCACTTCTTTTGGTCCTTGGCAACACTTACAAATCGCGCAATTTAGAGCCAAAGAAGCAGGTCGCTATTTGATTCGAGCAACCAATACAGGTGTCACTGCGTTTATTAACGAGAAAGGGGAAATTGTTGCTCAAGCACCACAATTTGAGCAAACCACACTCACCGCTGAAGCAAAAGCTTTTACAGGTATAACGCCTTATGTCAGCTTTGGTTATTGGCCGACCTTGATCTTATTGACATTCTGCGTTGTGTTTTCCTATTTGGGTGGCTTGTTCATTAAACGAAAAAATAACTAATCATGTAAAAAAGAGTGAGCCACTCGACCAGCTCGCTCTTTTTTTATTGATTATGTGTCGACATCAACCCGTAATGACATATTTCACAAGGCGTTAGCACCTGTTTGCTTTCTAATACACTGTCATGACCACAAAACATACAATGATACATTCCGGACTCGACAACACTACCAGCAACATGGCATTGCTCTAGCGGCACAGGATTATTATTAACATGATTGATAAGCCACAATAGTGCAGCGTCTTCTTTTTCATCCAGCTTCCCAATCCATTCATATCCTTCGCCCAAAACAAGATGCCAATTTGCATCGACCCAGGCTTCGGTGTAGCCCATTTTGTCGTGCCAATAAGCGCTCATCAAAGCAACGTCTTCCAACAACCAATCTTTCGCACCTTGCAATGTTTTACGCGCTTCTTCTACTAAATTAGAGCTCTTAATGGATTTTGGTGAATCTTTTTTCATTGATTTCATAACTCCTCCTCCATGCACCTTCTAATTAAGGCTTCATCTCTATAAAATAGCGTATATTTTTTAACTCTGTTGGCCATTTCCGCATTATCTTGCGCTATGTCGTTATAATGCTCCAGCTTTATCAAAAGAGAATATGGGTCTGCCAACCTCACGTCGATCATGGGATACGATTACATCATGCAAGAACAATATAATCCGCAGCAAATTGAACAAATTGCACAATCTTTTTGGGACGAAAACAAAGTCTTCAAAGCCGTCGCTGATTCTAGTAAAGAAAAGTTCTACTGCCTTTCTATGTTCCCTTACCCAAGTGGCCGACTTCACATGGGGCATGTCCGCAACTACACAATTGGCGATGTGATCTCTCGCTATCAGCGTATGCAAGGTAAAAACGTTCTACAACCAATGGGTTGGGATGCGTTTGGTCTGCCAGCAGAAAACGCAGCCATTAAGAACAAAACCGCACCAGCCAAATGGACAATGGAAAACGTTGCCTACATGAAAGGCCAATTGAAAGAACTTGGCTTTGGTTACGACTGGGACCGTGAAATTGCCACTTGTACACCTGAATACTACAAATGGGAACAATGGTTCTTCACTCAATTAGTTGAAAAAGGCTTAGCTTACAAAAAAACTGCGGCGGTAAACTGGGACCCAATCGATCAGACAGTATTAGCCAATGAGCAAGTTATTGATGGTCGCGGCTGGCGTTCTGGTGCTTTGGTCGAACGTAAAGAAATTTCTCAGTGGTTTATCCGCATCACAGATTACGCAGAAGAGCTATTAAACGATCTTGATCAGTTAGATGGTTGGCCTGAAAATGTTAAAGCCATGCAGCGTAACTGGATTGGACGTTCTGAGGGTCTAGAATTCAGCTTTGAAGTAGAAGGCAAAGAAGATCGTTTGTCTGTTTATACGACTCGCCCAGATACCATCATGGGCGTGACTTATGTAGCTGTTGCGACTCAGCATCCATTGTCTTTAGAAGCCGCTGAAAAGAATCCTGAATTGGCTACTTTTGTCGAAGAATGCAAACTAATCTCCACAACAGAAGCCGATTTGGCCACTGTTGAAAAGAAAGGTATGGACACAGGCTTTAAAGCCGTTCACCCAATTACAGGTGATGTAGTGCCAGTTTATGCAGCCAACTTTGTCTTGATGGATTACGGTTCTGGAGCTGTAATGTCTGTCCCTGCTCACGACCAACGAGATTTCGAATTCGCTAAAAAATACGGTTTGGAAATAAAACAAGTTATTCAGCCCGCAGGCGAAGAAGTAATTGATTTAGACAAAGCCGCATTCACTGAAAAAGGCATCTTATGTAACTCTGGTGAATTCGATGGTTTGGCTTTTAAAGAAGCATTTGATGCTATCTCAGCTTGGATGACAGAGCGTAAAATTGGTGAAGTTAAAGTCAACTACCGCCTTCGTGATTGGGGGGTCAGCCGCCAACGCTACTGGGGAACACCAATCCCAACCATCAACCTAAAAGATGGTTCTGTGGTTCCTGTTCCAGCCGATCAACTACCTGTTGAACTACCAACAGACGTTGTTATGGATGGTGTTAATTCACCTATCAAAAACAACCCTGATTTCTCTAACATCATGTTCAACGGTGAAGAAGCCGAACGCGAAACCGATACCTTTGATACCTTTATGGAATCTTCTTGGTACTTCGCGCGTTACTGCTGCCCAGACTCAACGGATGCGATGTTAACCGAAGAAGCAAACTACTGGCTTCCAGTAGACCAATATGTTGGTGGTGTAGAGCACGCTATTCTTCACCTTTTGTACTCACGTTTCTTCCATAAACTGCTTCGCGATGCGGGATTGGTGAACTCTGACGAGCCATTCAAACGCTTGTTAACTCAAGGCATGGTAAACAAAGACGGCACTAAGATGTCGAAGTCGAAAGGCAACACGGTTGACCCTCAAGAAATGATCGAGCAATATGGTGCAGACACAGTTCGTTTGTTCATCATGTTTACCGCGCCACCAGAGCAATCCCTTGAGTGGAATGATGCTGGTGTTGACGGCGCTTCTCGCTTCTTGCGTCGCTTATGGACGCTTTCATACCGCCACGTCAATGCAGGTAAAGCTGGCAAACTGGACATTGAAGCTCTTAATGGCGCACAAAAAGCATTGCGCCGTAAAACACACGAAACCATCCAAAAAGTGACTGATGATATTGAACGCCGCCAAACGTTTAATACGGCCATTGCCGCTGTCATGGAGCTTTGTAACGAGATCAGTAAGTTTGAAGATCAATCTGAACTTGGCCTTGCAGTAGAACGTGAAGCATTAGAAGCAGCAACCTTGCTGTTGTCACCTATTGTTCCTCATATTGCTCACCAACTTTGGACAGACCTTGGCCATACTGACAATGTGGTTAATACTCCATGGCCGACATTGGACGAAGCCGCGTTAGTTAAAGATGAGCTAACTATTGTGGTTCAAGTACTTGGTAAAAAACGTGCTGAGTTAACCGTTTCAGCAAGTGCCGATGCGAAAACCATCGAAGCTGAAGCACTTGCTCACCCGAATGTTGCCAAGTTCCTTGAAGGCAAAACGGTTCGCAAAGTCATTGTTGTTCCTGGTCGTCTGGTAAATATTGTTGCCAACTAATAGGAAATAAAACAAGGGGGAACTTAAGTTACCCCTTCTTTCATACCACACAATACAGAAGGGAATATGAAAGCCATATTCATACACACTACTCGCTACTTCTTATTCGCGATATTAGCGATGGGCCTTACTGCTTGCGGTTTCCATTTACGCGGCCAAGTAGACCTTACAAGCTCCCTCAAAACATTAACTTTAACATCAGAAAGTGGCTCTGATGAATTTGATCGAGCTTTGCGTATTGCGTTGGTGAAGGCTGGCGTTGTCATCTTTGAAGAAAGTAATGCAAACGAAAATACATTTAATCTGAAAGTGAACAAAATCACCTCCTCAGATATAGACTTAGCTTACGACTCATCAAATGATGCGACACAAGTACAACGACGTTTAAATAGCTATTATTTTATCCGTCAGGCCGATGGAAAATCTCTCTATGGCCCAAGACAAATAACCACTAGCAGAGTATTAGAAAACCAAAATAGCTCAGCAAGTACCGCTTTGTCTTATAACACGTCGCAAATGAAAGCCATGTACACTGACCTGGCTGCACAATTAGTCAGTGATTTGAATTACGCTCCGCTGTAAGCAAATCGCTTTTAGGCCAACAAAATGAAAGTACGAGTTGATCAATTAGAGCAGCAGCTAAAAAAAAGCCTCGCACCCATTTATATTATTTCTGGGGACGAGGTTTTGTTGTGCCAAGAAGCCACAGATACTATTCGCAAAGCAGCCCTTGCTCATAACATTGATGAACGCTTACGTTTTGTCGCCGACGCACAATTTGATTGGCAAGACGTCATCAACGAAAACAACAGCTTATCGCTTTTCTCATCCCGTCGCGTCTTTGATATTCAAATCGATAAAATGGCAGAAAAACACAGCAAAGCACTGGCTCAACTTAGTCAGTCCCTTAACGAAGATAATGTCGTTTTGCTCACGCTTCCGAAAGTAGACGCTCGCACGCAAAAAGCCAAATGGTTCACTCAATTAGAATCAAAAGGTATATTCGTTCAAATTTGGCCCATTGATAGCAACCGCTTAGGGGCTTGGGTTCAACAAAGAGCCCAAGCGCTTGATTTGTCTTTAAGCCGTGACGCCGCCAGCATCATTTGCGAACGTGGTGAAGGAAACCTTCTCGCCCTATCACAAGAGCTCGAAAAGCTGGTATTAATACATGGCTCCGGCGCGAAAATTGACGCCGAAAAAGTTGTTGAGTCCGTTGCGGATAGCAGCCGCTATTCCATTTATGATTTGAGCGATCGCTTGCTCATGGGTAAAGTAAAAGAAGCCATGCACTGCCTTAGCCAACTTATCAGCGAAGGTGTTGAAGCAAACATTATTCTCTGGTTGTTTAATCGCGAAATACAAACGTTGACGAACCTACTTCAAGCGATGAAATCCTCTAGCTTACGACAAGCCTGCCAAGGAGAAAGAATCTGGGATAAACGCATCCCGTTTTATGAAAACGCCATGTCTCGTCACAACCAAGCAACGCTTCCTTATATGCAGAACTACCTTGCCCTTATGGACAAAACCGTTAAAGGCTTAGAAGGACCAGATATCCATACAGGATTTCGTAATCTGGTTATGATGTTTTGTGGCTTCAAACCAGTCTCCACAGAGTTAGATTTACCTTATTAATCTAACTCTGTCCGCATTTTTATTTAGACTCAAATTATGATCGACACTCCTATTATCGAAGAAATTAACGCATGGACAACGCCTTTGTTTGTCACAACTATGCCTGATCATGATTTTTTAAAAGAGGCTTTACTAGCAGCGGTTTATCAGCAAAAATCCTTACAAACGACAGCAATTGATAGCCGCATAGCACCAAAAGCCAAACATGCCCTTCATGAAAGTACATTGGATTTTTTAGAGATTGCAGATGCCAATATCATGGAAGCAAAGCGAGTCTTTGAGGAGTTAATCCTTGAAGTGGCAGCCTCAGTTAACCAAGCATTCTGGCCTGAAGATATGGAAGCAGACGCGCATATTATAGAATCTTGGTATCACGTTACTCAAAGTGGTGGCTACCATGATGTTCACTCTCACCCTAATTGTTCTTGGTGTGGTATTTATTATCTTGAACCTGGTGATGCTAAAAACGAAGGCCACGGTGGTTTAAACCGTTTTTACGACCCAAGAGCCAATGCGGAACATTATGCTGATCCTGGTACCGCTTATTTAGGAGGACAAGGCGTTTGGGACTTTACACCGACAGAAGGCCAAATTATTCTTTTCCCATCGTATCTTAAACATTCTGCGTTACCCTATTTTGGTAAAAAAGATCGAGTGGTTATTGCTTTCAACAGCATCATAGAAGCCTACTAGAACGTCAAAATAGATTAGATCAAAGCACATCGAGTTTGCGATGTTCTCATTATTTTGCACTGGCTCGCATCAAACTAACATTCATTTCATTGTTTTTTTTACAATAAATTTCATAAGTTTCCACTCAAACATTCACAATCAATTGCTATCTGTAGTAATTTAATAAGTCATGTTTAACGGTGAGGAAATTTATGCGTTTCCAATTTGATCAAATTTCAGGCAATCAGCGTTATCACTTAATCACTCAAACGATCACACCGCGCCCAATTGCATGGATTTTAACGAAAAACGAAAACACAAAGTTCAATCTAGCACCCTTCTCTTACTTTGCCGCTCTTTCTTCTGATCCTGCACTATTAGTTGTTTCAATTGGCAACAAAACAGACGATATTGCAAAAGACACAAAACAAAATCTTCTCCGTGAAAAGGAATGTGTTTTGCATATTCCTAGTGGAGAGTTAATGCATGCAGTGAACGAGAGCGCAATGAATCTGCCAACAGGAGAATCTGAACTTTCCCAAATAGGCTTATCTCTCATTGAATTCACGAAAACATTGCCAAGAATTGAAAAGGCGAAAGTTGCACTGCATTGCCGGTTATTTGATGTACACAAACTAGGCAATAGCACTTTTGATAGTCTTTACCTAGAAATATTGGATTTATATGTGGATGATGAATTAATCACCCAAGAGAACGACCGAGTCATTATTGACAATAAAAAGCTCAACCCGCTCGCTCGATTAGGCGGTAATGATTATGGCCTTTTAGGCGAGACAGTGACGATTAAACGCCGCAACTAGTGCAATACAGATTTTGAGGTATAAAAGATGGACGTAGTAAAACAAATACAAGCTTTCCCCTTTATAGAAAAAGCCGATGCAGATTTAATCTCCGCTCTGACGGATCTCGCCAGCGTCAAAACCTTGAAACCAGAAGAAGTATTAGCAAAGCAATTTGAAATTGGGCAGCATATTTACTTTCTAGTAAAAGGTGAAATTGCTATTTCTGTTCCTCTACAAGAAGCAGGAAAATCCTATAACGTTGGCCTTATCAATGACCCTTTTTCTCCCATTGGTTGGTCTGCATTTCGCCACCCATCTCGCTATGCAACCACCTTTACTGCCACAAAATCCTCGACATTATTAATGTGGCCTATTTTAGAGCTGCAAAAGATCTTAGAAAGTAACCCTGAATTTTCGGAACAGTTTCTACAATTTATCTACCAAGAATCTTTACCTGTTCTCACAAGCATTCAAAACCAAACACGCCCCTTCTTCTCAAATGAGTCTTTGGCTTTTGAGGAAACTCGCCCCTTCTCAGGCAGCGAGACACAAACTCATTCTTTGAAAGACGCCATTAGTTTGCTGAACTATGCTCCCTTCTGTGAAACTTTCACTCAAGCGGAAATACACACCTTAGCCAAAAAATCCTCCATTTTGTTAGCGCACCAAGGCGACATACTTTGCCAACAAGACCAACCTTCTGATGGCTTATATTTACTGATAAAAGGCAAAGTGGTTGTCAACTATCAAACAGATTCTGGCGACATTATTACCACACGTTCGATTTCCCGTGCAGGTACGGTTTTATCTTGGACAACCAAAAACGCCACACTTAAAAACCGTTCTTCTATCATCTCGTCAAGAGACAGCAGCATCTTATTTATCAAACGTGATGATCTGCTCACCATACTTGAAGATAACCCGAAACTGTCTGTTAAATACTTATATCGACTCATTTGGCTTGTAGGCACTCACTTATTGGCCGCTCGTATGCGCTATTTGTCTCAAAGTGCTAACGATGAAACGCTTGCCGTGACAAACGTCATTGAACAAAATGCCGCTCTTTTACCGGTGAGTTCACCGCTTTACAAAGTAGGCGAATTACTAAAAAGTGCCATAACTACAGATGAAGCCTTCGGTGTACTCTATAAATGCTTACATTTCGGCAGCGTCTTAGAACGTACTATTTCGGGAATGTGTCTCGATATTCTGAAAGACTTACAACGTGAAAACGCCTTTTATCGTCACCTTCAAAATGTCTACGACAGCATTAACAGTCTGCCAAAAGACACTCCAAGTCTAGATGCAAGACGATTAGGGACTGAGCTTTTTAAACAAGCTTTTCAGCAAGTACCTTATGTCATCAAAGGCCTCGAAAACCTACCGAAAAAAGCCGGCTCCCTGTTCATTTATAATCACCTATTAGGATCACCTACAAACCGCTTACCAAATGGCTTCCGTTTCTCTATGGACGCTCAATTTATTGGTTCCATGGTTATTGATAATGAATACGGTATTTCTGGCCAGCGTGTTGTTCGTCGCAGTAAAGAGAGTGAGTTTTGGCGTGACGATTTTTACGAAAAGTTCGGCAACCTTTTTATCAATAGCTGGGAAAACTTGACTCGAGGCACACCTGAATACGATCAGTTTATTCAACAGTCTCAAGAAACCTTACGCCAGAATTTTCCTTTGATAATTTCTCCAGAAGGCCAGAGTTTCAACACTCATCAGTCGCCTGGAAGGTTCTTACCACATGCCTTTGAAATCGCAGGTTCCTTGGGAAGTGAAGAACCTTGGATCGTTCCTATTGCCGTTGCTAACTTTGATAAACGCGCTGACCATAATATCTATACTGTTATTATCAAACCCGCTTTCAAGCTGTCTGATAAAGTAGATTACACGAATAAAGCGGCTTTGAATCAATTCTTAGCGGCTTATCAAGAGGAATACAAAGGCTATGTGAATGAAGCGGTAGAACTATCCAAAGAAATTCGCCAATACCCTATTTTTAGTGGCAAAAATGGCTACCGCTCAAATGTCATGAGCTTGAACCAAATTGACGTTGAGTTTGAATCTGATGTAAGAGAGTTAGAATTCCACTTAGCTCACCAAGAGTACAAAGATCAGCCTGTGGCTTTTTATGGCTCTTCCACCATGCGTTTATGGCATGATTTTGATAGTAATTTCCGAGAAAAAGATGGCATTAACCTAGGCTTTGGTGGCGCAACATTAGAAGCCTGCGTTTATTACTTTGAGCGCATTATTCTGCCTCATAAACCTCGGTCTTTGGTTATTTATGCGGGTGACAATGACATCGGCAATCATTATGACAGCAACAAAGTTGTTGAGCTGTACATTGAATTACTGCAGAAAATAGATCGTCACTTACCAGGCATTCCTGTGACTTTGATCAGCATTAAATGCAGCCCTGCCCGCCTTAAAATGCGAAAGACAATTGAAACCACAAACGTACAATTAGAACGCTTAGCAAAAACACGCCCTAATACACAATACATTGATTTGTTCTTAACCTTGCTCGACCAAAAAGGCGAAGTAAAAGAAAATCTGTTTGATAGTGATAAGCTTCATTTAACCAAAAAGGCTTATGAACTTTGGACAAAACGTCTGATGAAATCTGAAGACTTTATTTTTAATAAATAAGTTTGATGAAGAGATTGAGTGAATAAAAATCCTCGTCAGTTTTTGCGAGGATTTTTTTATCTCTTGAAAACATAACTCGATGGCGATTCAACCAAGAATCACTTTTAAACCAATCATAATAAGCAAGCATCCCATAGTTCGATCGACCCAAACCATGTTTTTACGTAGCCAAGGCAAAACAGGACCGCTAGCCAAAAGCAACGCCACTAAGACATACCAACCACCGTCAATCACAACCACAGTTGTCCAGAATTGAAGCTTCATCATAGCCGTCATTTCAACGTCAATCATCTGGCTAAATAAAGCTAAAAAGAAAAGCGCAATCTTTGGATTCATTAAAGAAATCATAAGCCCGTCACGCATGACTTCCCAATAGGATGATTTGACGGTTTCCACTTCGTCTACCTGACTTTTACCAGCGTAACGCCATGCCTTGATGCCTAACCACGCTAAATAAAGCCCGCCCAAAATCGTCAAGACAGAGAATACTTGCTGATGCTGTTCTATAAGAACAGCCAAACCTTGAAGGGTAATAAACACCCAAAAACCAACACCTAAACCGTGTGCAACAGAGGCAAGCACGCCATGCAGAGCTGTCTGAGAAATGGACAGACGTAAAATAACCGCGAGACTTGGCCCAGGTGAAATGGCTCCCATCACACACACTGCAACCAAAGAAAGCCAGGTTGTCAGTTCCATACACTCTCATCCTTCTTAACAGATAACGTTATACTTATCATTAGAAATCAATTATTTATGACGGGTGCTATAGTATCGAACAGACACTTGAAAATCGAGGGTATAAAAAAATCCCCGTTAGAGTTAACGAGGATTTTTAGGATCAAGCAAAAGCGCTATATAACAATTAATGTTTCGTTGTTAACTTATAGAAAGTCGCTTGTACATAATCTTCTGGATCGCCAGAATGGTTTTGATTATACACACCTGCCTTGAAGTACATGTATTGACCACCAGCGTCATAGCCACTGTTGCTCATGTCTACTTTTTGCACAGCATCAGGCTTATTATCACGAGAAACGGTTACCGTCATGTCATTGTCTTTTACTTCAATACGATAGCTAAACACGTCTCCCAACGCGATACCGTCAACAGGATCCGCAGCGGCACCAGAATGACTACCAATTAGATCATAGTAAACATCAGAACCTTCATTTCTGTTTTCATGGGCGAAGTACACAGAGCCCTTTTTATGGCCTGGTAACTGACGGAAATAAAGGCGGATAGGCTCATCATCATTAGCATGGATCTGACCAATAATGAAACGACCTACTTGCTCAGGTTCACCTGTTGTCGTTGTGTGATCTATTTTCAATGTTGCTTCTAATACACCGTCAACTGCGCCAGCATTTTTTCTGTCTTCTTCAGGAGCAGAACCAAACACCCAGTTGTTTTTCGTCACACCTTTTAAAGGAATACTTTCATCACCACGGCGCAACATTTGACGTAGTTCAGTACGAACATATTTTGTGTTTTTAGAAGTACGAACACCCTTGATAAAGCTCTTGAAGACTAAGCCGCCATCTTTCGCCGTATAGAAGAAATCAGGATTCTCATAACCTTGGGCAAGGTACTGTTCAGGCACATCATCAGGCTTACCATTTGCGTCATGATCTGTAGCAATTGATAAGTACCAACCACCTAAATCAAAGTTTTGACCTGGTTTAAAGTCAGGACGAACTTGTGCGGGAACCTCTACAACTGGTAGAGGAGCTTCCCACCACTGACAAGTAGGATTTGTTTTCAAACAAGTACAGTCAGATACTTTCGCATCACATATTAAAGGTACATGTGTACCGAAATCACCTGGACGCACTTTTGTTTTTTTGCTTTCAGCCAGTTTTTTCGCTTCTGCTTTTGCTTTTTCAATGGCGGCCATTTTTTCAAGCTCAGGCGCTGTTTCACTGATAGGACAAGCATCTACAGCACAGTTAGCGGCCAAAAATTCTGTTACGCTGTTCCATGTATTGGATGTGTTACCGTAACCAACATACTTAATGTAGCGTGCTTTTGTTCGCTCTAACTCGAAACGCTCTAGGCTATTAGAAAAACCTGAACTGTTTGTTTTTGGCAGAATAGTATTCCAAGTTTTGCCATCTTCACTGCCTTCTAACAAGAAAGACGTCGCTCGAGCATTACCTTTATGGAAAGCCAATTTCACAGCGTCTAATTCAATGATTTTACCGTAATCGAACTCAACCCATGCGCCGTCGCCATTTGCCGACCAACGTGTTTTCAAGTCATGGTCTAACAGTCTATCAGGACCATTACCATCATGATCACTTGCTGTCACATGAACAGGAACAGAGGCAACCGCCATTGGGTTTAATTCAGATGTAGAGCAGCTATCTACTTCACAATTTGCCGCCATGAATTCCGTAAGGCTGTTCCACGTATTAGAAGTGTTACCGAAACCGATATATTTAACATAACGAGCTTGTGTCGCTTCTAGGCCGAATCGTTCTAATCCTAAACTCGTACCTGAGCTTTGTGTTTTTGGAAGGAGAGTTGTCCATGTTACACCATCATTACTACCTTCAATCATGAATGATGAGGCTCTGGCGTCGCCTTTATGGAATGCCATCTTAACAGCGTTGATGTCTATATTTTTACCGTAGTCTAATACCGCCCAGGCACCATCGCCATTGGCAGACCAGCGAGTTTTTAGATCGCCATCAATAAGTCTTTCAGGAGCATTACCGTCGTGATCACTAGCAGTAGCAGTCACTGGAGGAGGGGTTGGGATCACTGCACAGCCAACAGCTAGTACAGACAGGCAAGCACCCATCGTCCCTTTGAATAAGTTAGTCATATCAACACCCTTTTATTATTGTTGGTGTAATTAATGTTTGCTTGTAGTGAGAATCACTACCAGCAAACAAAATATATGAAGCCATATTATAATACAAATAAAAAATTCACTTTTTTGCATCAACGCCGTAAAGATAAATTTCCTACATGTATTGACCTTTGATAGAGAACACGGCAGCATAGAAAAAACTCAATAAGTACATGTAACGAACTTTATGAATCACTCTTTCTTAAACAAACGCAACGGCGATAAACGTAAGGCTAAGAAGCTTTGCGGTGCTGACGTGCGGATTTAAGATTCAAAACTCCCCGGCAGCACTCTTGCTGGCGGACGAACTCTCTCTTTTCAGCAAAATGCTCCGGCTAAAATATATAAGGTAACTGTATGTTTCACGGTGCAATCACAGCGTTAATTACTCCCTTTAGAAATGGTCAGCTTGACGAAGAAGCTTTACGCCACATAGTGCGCTGGCAAATAGATCAAGGGATCAATGGTCTAGTTCCTGTTGGCACAACAGGCGAATCACCTACTTTGAGTGAAGAAGAGCACAAGCGAGTTATTGAAATTACAGTTCAAGAAACAAACAAAGCTATACCTGTTCTAGCCGGTGCTGGATCAAACAATCCTATTGAAGCAGTAAATTACTCTGAGTTTGCTTACCAAGCTGGCGCAGATGCGACTTTACATGTTGCCGGATATTACAACCGACCAAATCAAACTGGCTTGTATGAACATTTCAAATATGTACATGACAACAGCAAGCTCCCTATGATTATTTATAACATCCCACCTCGTGCTATTGTTGGTGTGGAAGTGGCAACATTGGCGCGTCTTGCTGAGTTGCCGCGAGTCATCGGTGTAAAAGATGCTACAGGAGATCTAACTCGCCCAATTCGTGAACGAACTCTCATCACCAAACCTTTTGACTACCTAAGCGGTGATGACATAACGGCGATTGCTTATAATGTTGGAGGCGGTCAAGGCTGTATCTCTGTCACTTCTAACATTGTGCCAAAGCAAGTCGCAGAATTGCATAGATTATGTAATCAAGGCTTATTTCGTGAAGCGGCTGATTTACAAGACAAATTATTTGCGTTACATAACGCCCTATTCATCGAGCCTAACCCTTCAGGGCCAAAATACGCGCTGTCCCTGCTTGGATTGTGTTCAGAGGAGTGCCGTTTACCTATTGTGCCTTTACAAGAAAGCACAAAGGCCACGATTCGAACAATTATGGAAGAGTTAAAGCTTATTTAGCTGATTTTTCAAAAAGAATCGATATAAAATGCCAGAACACATGTTCTGGCATTTTATAGAAAGTATAGTTAGTTATAAAAACTATCACCATTATATTGAGTCACAAAGCAATCTTTTCCTTTCTTTCTCAATACATTACAAAAGCGTTCCGCATCAGATTTAATTGGAAAACCTCCCACTTTCAATTGATACATATCTCGCTTATTAATTGTTTTTTGGTAAACACGAGGTTCAAGACCTTTAAAAGACGCTGAATCATTCCTTTTTAATTGATTCCAGGCATGAATAACTTCGAGCCTAGTTCTATAAGCTGCAAGCTGAACACCATACTCTTTTAGAGAGAGAGCCTCTGTCTCCATTTTTAATGGTTTTAGAGGTGTTACTTCTACTTTATCGGCATCAGTCTTAATCACTCCCTTACTAGCTGAAACTGACGTTTCTGGCTCCATCTTTTTGGCATTATGCATATTACTTTGAGCCATATGCTCTATTTCTTCGATCTTATTAGCCAGAGTAGCTCTTTCTTCTTTTAAGTCTGCGATTTCAGCTTCTAAAACATCGATTCTTGTTAATGTAGGTTGTACATTTTTCAATTTTTCATCATGCTCACGGACTTTCATCTGTACATCATTGAAGCTCAAGAACTCTTCTCTCTCTCCTACAGACGAACAAGCACCTAATGATAATCCAGCAATAACAAGGACCAATTTTTTTGCTATTCCCATTGTTCAACTCTCCTATTAAATCATTAAGGCACTGCATTCTTTACTGATGCTCTAGGGTAAAAAAGCATCATCTTAACTAAAGAACAGGTTTTGTCCCCATAAAATTAAAGCGTAACGTATTGCTTTACCTGCAAATACTAAAGGTAAAAAATACCAGATAGAGGTTCGTAATACACCTGATATTAAAGCAATCCCATCACCAACAACAGGTAACCAAGTGAATAATAAGCTAAAAATGCCATAACGATTAAAAACTTTTTCTGCTTTAACTCGCGTAGTATGACTGATTGGAAACCATTTTTTATCTTGATATCTCAGTAAATACAAACCAATCCACCAATTCACAGCACCGCCTAATGTGTTCCCTAAACTGGCAACAAGCCAAAGAGAAAATACGGGTAACGAGCCATCAGAAGCGTAAAAAAGCAAGGCGCTTTCTGAGCCTAAAGGTAAAATAGTCGCCGATAAAAAAGCAATAAAAAATACGAAACAATAATCCAAAAATTTCCTCTTACTGCTTTTCCAAATGAAATGAATCAATAAATAACAAAACAATGACTTAGAGCAATCTTTTCACCTAGGCAGTTTTTTCTAAACCCTTTAACCTAGCTTCAATGTAGGGCTATTTCTCTGCTTCCATTAAATCACGACCAAACAACAACCTCATACGCGGTGGAGAGAAAATGCAGGATCGCATTAATAACATTAAAATTCGTTACAAATTATGGGCTATTATTGGGCTCATGTCAGTCGGAACCACAGCGCTTATTATTGTTTCCCTCACTACTTTATTTAACAGCCATGTGGACGCCAGAAAAGACCGAACCAAGGATATTTTAGACATAGTCCATACAGCTATTTTACCCATCTTTGAGCAACAAGAAGCCAATCATCTAACAGAAAAAGACACCAAACAAAAAGCAATTCAATTGCTCGCGAATTTTAACTATGGCGATAACCAAGGCCTTTGGGTAATAGAGAAAAGTAATCATACTTTGCTTTCTGCTCCAAACAGCTACCAAGGAACAAAAGCACCAAGCTCTCTCGTTAATGCATTACAATCAAGCACTTCTAGTACGCCTTCAAAGAAAAACAAGGAGAGTATTGAGTTCTCCTTTAAAGATACGAACGGCTCACTCCATCGATTTATTGCCAGCAGCTTTTACTTTTCGCCATGGAATATCACAATTGTTGCCACTTCTTCCATGGACGCCGTGATTGATTTCTTCCTAACAGCTTTAGTGGATTACAGTATTTTAGTCGGTGTATTAACTATCTTGGTTGGAGGCACAGCACTTTACATCATTCAATTAGTCACAAGCCGAGTAACATCTTTATGCGAAACAATGACTTCCGTTCAGCATTCTGGTGATTTAACTCAACGTGTCGAGTTCAGTGGCCACGATGAAATGGGAGAAATGTCTCATGCGTTTAACAGCATGATGAATGATTTTCAGACCATTGTGCGTAATGTCAGTCATTCTAGTGAAACGCTAGACATCATAGTTGACCAAACAAATCTATCGACAAACAAAACAGCCCAAGGCGTCACTCAGCAGTTATTCAATATCGAAAAGGCTTCCACTCTGATGCAAAGCGTCATGGCCTCGGTACATGAAACATTAACTATTGCGGAACAAGCCAACAGCACCACTCAAGAATTAGGTAAGCACTCCAAACAAGGATTGGGAGTGATGGATAAAGCAAACCAAGACATTCAGCAGCTTTCAAATGAAGTTGGTGACGCAGCAGTGCAAATTCAAAAATTGCGCGAAGCAGTTACCCATATCAACGATAGATTAGGGGTTATTAGCGAGGTTGCAGATCAAACCAATTTATTGGCATTAAACGCAGCAATTGAAGCCGCTAGGGCCGGAGAACAAGGTCGAGGCTTTGCCGTTGTTGCCGACGAAGTTCGGCAATTAGCGCAGCGTTCCCAGTTAGCCGCAACGGAAATTGGAGGATTAATCGAACAGCTAACTCAACAAACTATGAAAACAGTGGATGTCATGTCATTGGCAAAAGACACTGCAAGCCAAGGTGCAGAGCAAACATCACAAGCAGGACAGGCTTTTACTGACATCGCAAATGGTGTGTTATCGATTTCACAAATCAACAGCGATATCAGTGAAGCGGCGAACCGTCAGCATGAATCGTCTCAAACAGTTCACCAAACATTAGAAAGCATCGCCGATATCAGTGGAGAAACAAGTCACAATTCAAACGACATTCAAACATCGGTTAACAACCTACAAGATTGCGCATCTCAATTACGACAATTGGTCACGCAATTTACCGTATAAACCCAACTTAACTCTACACCTTAGGTTTGAAACCCATACGAAAGCCACCCCAGTGTTCACCGTTGACAAAAATAGGAACCGATAAATCATGAAGAATCTCACCACCGGTATCGCGCTTATAAATTTGCAATAAAAAGTATCCGTATGTGCGCCGCATCGGGATCCAGTTGGATCATTGAAGATCCGCTTAGTACGATTATTGACTAGGTCTTTTTCGAAATCGCCACTTAAAGGTTGGCTTAACTTTTTATTATGTGTCGGAAAATAGCCATTAACATCTACAGCACCAGCAAACATCACTTCTTCATATTTATCTAAAACTGCTTCCTGAATCGCTGGGAAAGTCTGGTCACTAAAAACGTCATACGCAGTACTGTATTTTTGAGGATTGGTTTGTTCCGAAACACCAATAATCACAGCGGTGATGCTATCTATGTCATCGGCACGTTTCGTCAATAATGCCAATTGCTTGCTGGCTCTTTGCACTTTTTAGTAAGTTCATTTATTTGCTCAGCACTGTGAGTCAATGCCGCTTGTGCTGTTTAACTCGACTGAGCGGTATGAGAAATCATTTCTGATAGTTGCCCTAGATTATGAGACAACGTCAGACCAGTATTGGACAATACTTTCAACGGCTTGAGCGATTTGTTCACTGTCCGTATGAGTATAATGAATATCTTTAGTCAGCGTATCGACAAAGTGAGACACTTCCGCCGCGCCTATTGCCATTTTGATGTTTCAGCCGTGACTTTTTTACTCATATCTAAAAAAAGAAATCTTGCTCCTGCTTGATAGTGATATCATTTCTATGTGATTTCTGAGCTTTATTTGGTAAGTTTAAGAGGATTGAAAAGAGACTAAGCAAGGAGCCTACAATCACATAAGGTAATGACATAGCTTCAAAAAAATAGCTACAAACAGTACGAAGACACCTAGAGCACTGAAAAATTGAAAATACGACATCATACTTCCCTTCTCTTTTAATTATTATTTTTCTAGTGTTTAACGCAGATTATAGAAGGTCAATATAAAACAAGGGCAGTAAGACTAAACTAGTACTTATCATCGAAGCATTAAAACCTACATAAAAGGTTAATTTTTTCATAACATTATTTAATTTTTAGTAAAGTAAGTAATGTATCTAGTATTCTTTCAATCTCATTGCTATAAGTGGATGAAGATAGGATTTATTAAAGGCTTAATTATCAGGTAATATTGTGACTAATGTAACACTTAGCAACACGGACAATAGCAATTTAAGTCAACAAAAACTCACTGACTTATCAAAAAAACGTGTTTTGATTATCGAAGACATTGGCGAAATGCGTATCATGCTGAAGTCCTTCATGATGTCTTTGGGTTACTCTAATATTGATGTTGAGTCGTCCGGCCAATTCGCCATTAAACGCATTTTAGAAAAGCACTATGATATCGTATTGTCAGATTACAACCTAAATGGCAGCATTGATGGACAGCAAATATTAGAAACCGCCCGCAAAAACTACTCTCAAGATCACTCCACTATTTTCATTATGATTACTGCAGATACAGCTTACGAAAGTGTTGTAAATGTATTGGAATACCAACCTGACAGCTATATAGTTAAGCCTTTCCCGCCAGCCGCTTTTTATCGTCGATTCGAACGAGTACAGAAACAGAAGAAAATACTCGAAGACATCAATATAGCGCGAAAAATGAAAAACTACGAGTTAATGGAAACACTCGCAAAAGACGTTATGGCGCAACATCCAAACTTTACAAGCCAATGCCTTAAAATCATCGGTGAATCACTCCATGCACGCGGACATTATAAAGACGCTAAACGGCATTACATGTTAATTATTCAAAAGAATAAGAACCTAGCCTGGGCTCACTTTGGTGTGGCGTTATGTGAATTGAAGCTTGGTAACTCCCTTGCAACAATTAAAAAGCTAGAAGATACCATTCAGCTAAGTCGTTACTTCTTATCTGCCTATGACTTACTTGCCGACGTTCAAGAGGGTTTAGGTAATTTGGAAGCAGCACAAACTGCCATGGTAAAAGTAATTGAAGTATCGCCTCGAGCCATTGATCGATCTGTACGCTTGGCTCAAATCAGTATGGCTATGGAAGATTGGACGACAGCTGAACAAGCCTATTCTCGTGTCATTCGTTTAACTCGAGAAACCGCATTTGAAAAAGTAGAATATCATTACGATATTTTGAAATGCATTACCCATTTGATGGAGTCCGCTGAAGATAATCTTAAATTGGCAGACAAATTTAAGCGCATATTAATAAGACTACGCACTTTTGGAAAAACAAACCCTGCCGTGGTTTCTAACTCATTTCGGCTTGAAATACAGCAGCATTTGGCTCGAAACCATCAAGAAGCCGCAGTCAAATCTTGGATGCAATGGAACCATCTGATTAACTCAAAGCAAGCCTCTCCATTAACAGACGCCCAAACTTATACGCTAGAAAAACGCCTTGGCTTAAAACAGTAGCTCTTCTTTATCTTTACCTTTGCTTGCTATAATGCCCCGTCCTCGTTATCGTCACCGTTTGATTTTCTGCCTCTAGTGCTAACACTATGAGCTAAAGGTAAATTTAAGAGATTAAACCATGTCTGCAAACGATAACACTTCAGTCAATCAAACTGACAAAGCCAGAACACCGGCTAGCCTAGCTCTTTCCTCTCTTATTCCTGATGTTATCTTGGATGCCGTTGAATCCACAGGACTTTGGAGTGACTCTCGGATTTACCCTTTAAACAGTTATGAAAACAGAGTTTATCAAGTGGGAATTGAAGACAGCTCTCCTGTCATTGCCAAATTTTATCGACCAGAACGCTGGACTGAAGCACAAATCCTTGAAGAGCATACGACATTACTAAAGCTAAAAGCAGACGATGTCCCAGTTGTTGCACCATTAGAATTTGAAGGTAAAAGCCTTTTTAACCATAAAGGGCTTTTTTTCTGCTTGTCGCCAAGATTAGTTGGGCAACACCCTGAGGCCGATAACTTAGATGAGCTCTATCAGTTAGGCGAACTCATGGGTCAAGTACATCAAAAAATGTCAGACCAACCTTTCTCGCAACGAATCAGCGTGTCACCTTTGACGCAAATTGATCAAGCTGCAAAGCAAATCCTATCGAAAAATTTTTTACCTAAGAAGCTGGCACCGATTTATCAGCAGCAAATCAACAAGTTACGAGAAATGTGTGAAAAGCGCATACAAACTTATTGGCCAGCTCAGCTGCGCCCAGTGCATGGGGACAGCCACCGTAGTAACCTCATGCTGTATCAAGGTCAGTTTCATTTATTGGACTTTGATGACTGTCAAAATGGTGTCGCCGTACAAGATTTATGGCTGCATTTAACCCAGACAGAAAGCCCAAGACAGCAGCTCAGCGAAATTATTGAAGGCTACGAAAGCTATTTGCCCTTTGAAACAAGAGAACTAGACTTAATCGATGTATTCAAAAGTGTACGTGTGATCAATTACGCCGCTTGGTTGCAGAGTCGATGGAACGACCCTGCGTTTGTAAAAGCATTTCCTTGGTTTGGCTCAGAAGAGTATTGGCTAAATCACTTAAATGAATTAAAAAATTGCGAACTAGAATGGGGAAATATTTCCCGATGATACGAATGGATTCGACAGAAACTATGGAAAACTCACTACTCTCTTTGTTTGGCTTTGACCAATTCCGTGAAGGGCAAAGGCAAACCATTGAACAACTTTTATCTGGGCACTCTTCTCTTGCGGTTTTTCCAACTGGCTCAGGTAAATCCTTATGCTATCAATTCACAGCAACGCAACTTCCTCATTTAACTTTAGTAATTTCGCCGCTCATTGCCTTAATGCATGACCAGCTCGAATTCTTACGTTCTAAAAACATTGCTGCAGCAAGCTTAGACTCAAGCCAAACAAAAGAAGAAAGCCAAGCTGTTATGAGTGGCGTTCAAAGCGGCTCAATTAAAGTCTTAATGATCTCAGTAGAACGCTTTAAAAATGAACGTTTTCGACGCTTTATCAAACAGATTCCAATATCTATGCTAGTCGTTGACGAAGCCCACTGTATCTCGGAATGGGGGCACAACTTTCGACCAGATTATCTAAAGCTCCCCCATTACCAGCAAGAATTAGCCATTCCCTTAGTCTTATTGCTTACCGCAACCGCGACACGTCGAGTACAAAAAGACATGGCACAAAAGTTTTCTATCCACCCAGAACACATAGTGCAAACAGGATTCTATCGAAGTAATTTAGACATCGATCTGATTCAGCCCCCCAGTCACGAGAAACTTAACCAATTAAAAACAGTACTAAATGACTCTCAAAATCCCCCACAAGGTGCGAGCATTGTTTACGTCACTCAACAAAAAACAGCAGAAGACCTTGCCAACGCATTACGCGCTGATGGCTATTCAGCAACGGCTTACCATGCTGGCTTAGGAAATGAGATTCGAAGTCAAATCCAAGCTGACTTTATGATTGGGAAAACTCGCATCATAGTGGCGACCATTGCCTTTGGAATGGGCATTGATAAATCCGATATTCGTTTAGTTGTGCATTATGACTTACCTAAATCCATTGAAAATTACAGTCAAGAAATTGGTCGCGCAGGGCGAGACAACCAAGCTAGTCGATGTGTTTTACTAGCAAATCTAGAAGGCCTACATACACTCGAAAACTTTGTTTATGGCGACACACCAGAACCACAAAATATCGATTCATTACTCACCATCATTGCAGAACAAACCAATGATTTAGAGTGGGAAACTCAGCTTTATGGATTGTCTAACCAAACCAACATCCGCTCTTTACCCTTAAAGACCTTACTCGTTCAATTAGAGCTGCTTGGCGCAATAACGCCAAAGTACAGTTACTACGCTGATGTTCGACTCAAATGGGAAGGAGACAGAATCGCTTTTGCAAGCCAGATTCCACCAGAATGGCAAAGCGCCTATCAAGCCATTTTAAAAGGCATTCTATACAAAAAAATCTGGGGGACGCCTAACTTCGAGCAGCTATTTAACCAAACAGGCTTATCGAGAGGCGAAGTTTTACAAGTCCTAGAGTTTGCAGCTGACAAAAACGTCCTCACTCTAGAAAGCAAAGGTCTAACAGAGGTTTATCAAATTAACCCAGACGCTTTTCATCACCAGATTCTCGCCAGTCAATTACATGAATACGTTGAAGAAAAGCAAACTGCAGAAATTTCTCGCATTGCAACAATGATTCGCTTTTTCCAACTCGACAGCTGCTTAAACCATAATCTCGCCCGTTATTTTGGGGATCAAAACTCGCCTGAGAAATGTGGTCATTGTTCAGTGTGCCGAAAAAACGTCTTGGTTTTCTTGGATAAACCAAAGACAACAGAAGAAAATTCGTTTGAAATGGAAGCATGGCAAGAGCACCTTACCATGCACGTAGAAGAGTTCATTCAGCATGTTCACCATAAAAGCCCAAACACACTGATTACGGCTGTTTTGATTACTCGCTTCTTAACAGGCCTAACACAGCCTATTTTCACCAAAATCAAAGCTCGCCAACTAAAAGGTTTTGGAATATATGAAGAACAAGCTTATCAGGCGGTGCTAGAAGCCGTTACTCCGCTTCTTCATCATTAGTGTTTGTCTCATTAGAATCGGATGAAGACTCCACTGATTCATTCTCTGTTGAGTCTAAATACACACTCATTTCAATAAGATTATTGTCTGGGTCATTAAAGTACACAGACTCAATTGGGCCTTGAGCACCGGATTTAGCAACAGGGCCTTCTAGAATAGACACATCACATTCTTTTAAGTGAGCAATTACATCATCCATCGTCCAATCCGTAATCAAGCACAAATCCCCTGAACCTTCCATTGCATGATTCCGAAGCTCTTCACCTGGCAACTGCAAATTAATTTTTTGCTGACCAAACTTCACGGCTTTTCGCCCGTCACCAAAAGTGATCGCTTTCATATGCAGTACGGTTTCATAAAAAGACACCGCTCTGTCTATATTTGCCACAGTCAATACAATGTGGTCAAAATGACTAATCATAGCGCCTTATCTCCATCTTATAAGCCATTAAGGAATACATATCATGCTACGAATGATTGCCTAAAAAAACAAGCTTATCCAGATGTCTATTACTTCAATAAACGGATGTCGATTGCGCCATTAATCAATTGTAATTTCTGACGTTTATTTAATTTTTTAATTTGGTACTCCAGCTTCAAAGCATCACTCTTAGAACCAACTTCTTGCTGCCAAACTAATTCTAATGGCCCTTTACCTTTTAAGTAACGAGCGGCGCGCTTACTGTCTCCAGAATGCTCTTTAAAGCGACGCATCACATCAAGACTGATTCCTGTATAAAGAGTATTCATACGAGTTTTAATCATATAAATACTCCACTGTTGTGCCATTGCATGTTCTTCAGTCATGTCATTAGTCTTGAATAATCATTAATAAGGTTAATCCTGTTGCTACACCCATCATAATATTAAACGCTCTTTGACGAGTAGTATCCGTTAACCAACCACGAATGCTCACACCCAATCCGGCCCAAAGTGAAATCGTTGGAAGATTCACACAGGAAAAAATAACCAGAATAAGAAGCCCCGATTGCACATACAAATCCCCAGGAACAGCAAAGGCTCCTACACAGCTGATCGCCATCATCCAAGCCTTTGGATTAATAAACTGAAACAAAGCAGCTTGCCACCAGTGCATAGGTGCCGATTTTTCACCAGAGTCTGTCGATAAACCACTCACAGGCGCGTTGGCAATTTTCCAGGCCAACCACAACAAATAACCGCCTCCCAGCCATTTGAGCAAACTATACAAAGGTGGATATAAGGAAAACAAAGCGCCCAGCCCCAGTAAAGCAGATGAAATCAATATCGCCATACCTATGCTAATTCCGAACATGTGAGTCAAGGTTCGTCTAAAACCAAACTGAGCACCAGACGCTAACAGCATAATATTATTTGGACCAGGTGTTGCAGACATCACAAAGGAAAAAGTCGCTAACGCCAAGAAAAAAGACAATTCCATCATAATAATGCCCTGCCTTTTTTGATTCTATTAATCAGGTCTCGTGTAAAACCTTTCACAGAGGCTTGAGAAAGTTCCGCTTGCTGACGTTCTTGTGTCATTCCAATATCTGTCATCTGTGTAGCCGTTAATGTCACCAAAGCCTTACGGGTTTTATAACGCACAACGCAATGCTGAATATGAACAAAAAAACTGATGATTAGCATAACTTTTTCCCCTTATGTCACACTACTTAAACCGTTTAAGCAGATATCATGTGTATGATTAGCTACTTTATAATAAGACCATAAGGCAATACAGATTCAAAAAAACATTAAAATAATCATACAGAACTTCATTTTTTGATCTGTATGGCAGAATAAATTGAAATCTGTATGGTTATCCAACAAGACTTAACGTTTTACAATGTATGACAAGAGGTAAAAGATAGATTTAAAAAAGGAGAAGCCATGACACTTTATCAAAAACTCGCTAAACGCTTACGAGAACACATACAACATGGCTTCTATAAAGCAGGCGACAAACTACCTTCTGTGCGCCAATTGGCACAGGAGCACAATGTCAGTATTTCAACCGTACAAGAAGCTTATCGTCAGCTAGAACAAGATCAGCTTGTCGAAGCAAAGCCAAAGTCTGGCTATTTTGTTTGCCTGCCCAAAAAAGACAATTTACCCAGTACATCGCGGCCACCACAGCGCCCTCTTGAGGTTTCCCAATGGGAAGAAGTCCTCAATATGCTGATGATTCGTGGCAGTCTCAAAGGCGTGCAATTACAACATGCTATGCCAGATATGAAAGCCCCTACACTAAAGCCGCTGCTCAAAACCCTCTCGGATTTATCTAAACAAAAACCAGAGTTAGGTTTATCTTATGCGGACATTCGAGGGGCCGAAGAATTACGCTCACAACTGTGTCGATTGGCTGTTGCATCAGGCTGCCAACTACACCCTGATGATTTAGTGGTCACATCCGGTTGCCAGGAAGCCATTTCAGTTTGCTTAAGGGCCGTCACAGAACCGGGCGATATCATTGCTATTGAATCTCCAAGTTTTTACGGTTCCATGCAAGCCATAAAAGCAGCCAATTTAAAAGCGATGGAAATCCCCACGCATCCAGAAACTGGCATGAGCATAGAAGCCCTTGAATTAGCATTAGATCAATGGCCAATCAAAGCTATTTTTGTGACACCGACGTGTAATAATCCAATGGGCTACACCATGCCCGAAGAGCGCAAAGAACAACTTTATAAACTAGCGCAGAACTATGACATCGCCATAATAGAAGACGACATTTACGGAGATATTTCGTACCAATTCCCTCGACCAAAAACCATTAAATCCTTCGATACCGATGGTCGAGTCCTTTTATGTTCGTCTTTCTCTAAATCCATTGCACCAGGTATTCGAGTAGGATGGATTGCTCCGGGGCGTTATCGCGACAAAGTCACTCATGTGAAGTACGTGAGCAGCTCTATGTGCCCTGTTTTCCCACAGCTCGCCATTGCCAAATTTATTCGCCAAGGTGGCTACAATAAGCATATACGCCAAATGCGACACAACTACGAGCCACAAAGAGACCATTTGCTAAAAGTCATTAAAACGCATTTTCCAAGCGACACACGCGTCAGTTTTCCAGATGGCAGCTTCATTTTATGGGTCGAGCTGACTCCTAAGATTGATAGCATGGAATTAGTAGAAAGGTGTCGTAAGGAAGGGGTTGGATTTGCGCCAGGTCCGTTGTTTTCTGCAACAGGCAAATACAGAAACTGTTTTCGTTTGAACTTCAGTGAACAAGATACAGAGCGACGGGAAGTAGCAATCAAGACATTAGCCAAAATCATTAAAGAAACGCTTGCCGAAAAGACCAATGAAAAAATTGAGAGCTTAGCCTAAGTAGTGAGAGAACTCGCCTCTCTCTATTCTCTACTTAATCACTACTTGGCTTTCACCCTTTTAATATTGATCAAGATTGGACTGCCCGTCATAGGATCAGGAATTAAATCGCATTCAATGCCATAAAGCTCTAAAACAAGCTTTTTCGTCATAATGGTTTTAGGGCAACCTTGGGTAATAATCTTGCCATCTTTCATTGCGATTACATGATCAGCATAACGGCATGCGCTCGCCAAATCATGTACAACCATTGCAATGGTTTTACCTTCTTCAGACAACTCTTTTATGAGCTCAAACACTTCGATTTGATGCCCTAAATCCAATGCAGAAGTTGGTTCATCCAATAGCAGCAATGGCGTTTCTTGAGCTATCGACATGGCAATCCAAGCCCTTTGACGCTGACCTCCAGACAAGGTGTCCAAAAGGCGGTTTCCTAAGTCACTTAAGTCCGCTGCATTCAATGCATAATCAATGGCTTCTTGATCCCCCATCGCCCATTGCTTCATCGCACTTTGATGAGGGTGACGACCAAATCGAATCAATTCTTTCACTGTGATGCCATCCGGCGCTATAGTATCTTGCGGCAGCAAAGCCAAACGTCGGGCCACTTCTTTTGATGGTAATTTATGAATGTCTTTACCATCTAATAAAACCGAACCATTACTTGGCAGATGGATACGCGACAAGCCGTTTAACAAGGTGGACTTACCACAACCATTTGGACCAACAATGGCTGTTACTTTCCCACTTGGTAAAACAACATCTAAATTTTCAATGATGGTGGTTTTAGCGTGCTTTAAGGTCAAATTTTCTGCGCTTAAAGGGACTATTTTAACATCGTCCGACAATAATGACTGAGTCACGAAATACCTATCCTTTTTATAAAACCTAGGGCGAATATCATTTACAAAGTGTACTTGGAGCCTTGGCGAACCAATATCCAAATTAAGTAAGGTCCGCCGACAATAGAAGTCACTATTCCCACAGGTAATTCAATAGGCGATAAAATAGTCCGACCAACCAAATCAGCAACCACCATAATTAAACCACCCGCTAATGCAGAGCCAATAAGCGGAATACCACGATAACGAGCAAAGACTCTGGCCATTTCAGGGCCAATCAATGCAATCAAGCCAACAGGGCCAGCGACCGCAACAGCAAGCCCTGTTAATAAAACCGACAGACTCAAGGCCACAACACGAAGTGTTTTCATGTTGCTACCTAAGCCTGTTACCATCGCGTCGGAAAATGACATAAGCGAAAAAAAGTGTGTGAGCAATAAGCAGCTGATCAGGCTTGCTAATAACCCAACGCCCAAAATACTGACCATCAAACCAGAGCGAGCACTTAAACTCCCCACTGTCCAAGGATAAGCTGCATTTGCAGTGTCTACCGCCACTTGGCTTAATAATAACTGCGTCACAGCTCCAGCGATGGCGCCAATGCCAACACCAGCAACAATAAAACGATAACCTCTTGTTCCACTACTGCCAGCCAAACCAAAAGCCAATGCCGTCGCGGTGGCCGCACCAACTAGCGCCATCGCTGACGGTGCGAGTGAAATCCCCACTCCAACGATAGATGAAACCGCAAATGCCATCGCAGCATTGTCGATACCAATAATGCCTGGTGTCGCCAATCTATTACGCGCCAAAGTTTGCATTAAGCAACCAGCCAAGCTAAATGCCGCTCCGGTATACACGCCCGCCAGTAATCGCGGTAAGCGCAAATCCTGAACAACAAACTGACTCATCACATCGCCTTTCCCAAATAAGGCTTTCACTACCTCAAAAGGCGCTAAAACCACGGTTCCAATCGCCAACGAAGCCACACAAGCTATGATCAGAAAACCACACAGAAGCAGATTTCGGGCAACGGCTGCTCGGTCAACCAAGCAAGCATAGTTAGCCACAGAAAGACACCAATAACCTTCAGGTGCGGATGTTGTTAGATCGTAAGGCTTTATCATAATATTGGTAACCGTTGAGAGCGAACAATGACCAATAAAACAGGTGCGCCCACAATTGCAGTTAGCACTCCTAAAGGCATTTCAGCAGGTTGTGCAATCAACCTTGAAAAGACATCAGCACTAATGATCATCACAGGTCCTAAAGGTAAACAAAGCCACAAGGTTCGGCGAATATCTGCACCAACTAAAGCTCGTGCTGCAAATGGCACGACCAAACCGACGAAAATCACTGGCCCAGCAATGGCGGTTGCCGCGCCAACCAATAAAGCAACGGCAAACACAACAATCAGACGAATCCGACTCGGTTTATAACCCAAGCCAATAGCCACTCTTTCACCCAATGCGAGAGACGCCAAAGGTCTCGCGACATAGAGTACACAGCACAAAGCAATCAATAAGGAAGGCAGTAAGGTTACGAGTTGATCAAGATGACGGCCAGCCACACTGCCCGTTACCCAGAAGCGGATTTCATCAGCGGCTTTTTCATTGTAAAGCAAGAGGATAGAAGTCATGGCGGTTAGCAAGCTGGTTAAAGCCGCACCAGCTAACACTAAACGAATAGGGTCATTTCTCTGACCTTGCATTTGCGCCACACCAATGACACAAAAGCAGCCTATTAAGGCTCCAAGTTGTGCAAGCTCAACTGGTAAAGTTGCGATACTCATTCCGAGTGATAAAGCAACTGCCACAGAAAATGCACTGCCCGCACTGACTCCAAGCAAGCCCGGCTCAGCTAATGGGTTACGAGCCACCGCCTGCATCAAGGCGCCAGCCACACCTAAACAAAGCCCTGCAACCAATCCCACTAAAGTACGAGGAAGTCGTAATTCATAAATAACAAAATGTGCGTCATCACTGCCGTTTCCAAGCAAGGCTTGAATTGCCATCCGAGGGCCAATTTCCCCAGCACCAAACAACAAGCTACAGACACAGCAAAGTGCCAGCAGTAAAACGGCTGGCACTAACACACTCACTGTAGATCTTTGCGCGGGCGCTAAATTAAACCAAAGTGTCATTATTATTAATGCAATTTATGGTCAAGCACGCTTTGAATGTCATCTAGAATCGCTTGTGCTGCAATTGGACCAGTCGCACTTGTCCAAAGCTGTCCATGAACTGGAATCACATGATCTTTTTTTGCCACTTCTAAGCGAGCAAAAGCAGGTGATTTTTCAGCCGCAGCCAATGCATCTCTTGCTTCATCGTCTAATGTCGCCATAAAGATCCATTCGTTATCAATGCTAGGAAGGTTTTCTAGGCTTAAAGGACTGCTGTGTGGACGACCCTTTTTCACTAAACCTGCGTCAGTCACATCAAAGCCGGTTTGAGCAAGAATTGCATTTGAGAAGAATTTTGGCGTTAAAATAACCGCGCCTTGAGGCATCCAACGCAACAAAGAAGCGCCGCGTTGATCCGCAGAAATCTTCGCTTCAACCATTTTCTTCATGTTGGCAATACGGTCATTGATTTTATCAATAATGTCTTCGGCTAATTGTTCACGGTTTAACGCTTTTGCGTAAAAACGAAACTCGTTAATCCAAACGTCTGGCTCAATACCACCTTCTAAAGGCACTAGAGTAGGTGCAATTCTAGACAACAAATCATACTGTTCTTTTGGCAAGTAATATGGCGCTAAAATCACATCAGGACGCTGAGCAACAACGGCTTCAATGTTCAATTCTCGCATGCTACCCACTAGCGGAACATCTTTTGCGATCTCTTGGATGTAGCTTGCAACACCTTCACCACCACGAGTTGAAATAGCGCCAACAGGCTTAAAACCCAAAGCAAAAGCGCCATCTAAACCGCCTTCGTATACAGTCACAATACGTTTAGGCTCATCTTTAACAACCACATCACCGAACTTTGTCGTTACCGTAATATCTGCAGCATACAAGTTAAGAGCACACAACAAACCAAGAGCAACACAACCTAATTTTCGAGATAAAGACATAAAAGTCCCTTATTTTCAGCGTCAATGATTAATATATGGGGGAGTCATCGTAGTGAAAAATAACCTGTATAAAGGCCATTCTTATGCACAAAGAAAATATCAAATGTAAGAATCTGCTGGTTACATCCTTGACGTATGTGCCTACATGACATCATTCCGGCCGACATTTTAGGTAAATCAAATGCAAATGTTAATAGTTATTAACAGTAATTATGGATATTGAAATATGACATATGTGATAAAGCGCATAATATTTTCTGGATCTCAGAAAACGTTATGCGCTTATATACGACAAAGTAACTTATTATCTGAATTTAGATTTAAGAAGTTAAAAGAGTGGAACGATTTCCAACAACATAATTACGATAAAGTATCGTTAGGACTACAGCAGAAGCCCCAGCAATAAACCAAGGATTGTTCCCCACTAAAATTAAACCAGCAATAGTCAGTAGGCGCTTTTGCATCGTACTTAATTCTGCATTAAAAAATCCTATATAAGCCGCAGACAAAGCAACAATACAAAGAATACCACTGAACATAGCCAACGCAAATTCAATCGTATCGAAGTCGAGGAAAAGTAGACTTGGCGCATAAATAAACATAAAAGGGACTAACGCTTTACCCATAGATAGTCTAAATGCTGTTACTCCTGTTTTCATCGGTTCAGAACCCGCGATACCAGCACCAGCATAAGCGGCGAGCGCAACAGGTGGTGTAACATCCGCCAAAACACCGTAATAAAAGATGAAGAAATGAGAGGCCAATATGGCTACACCAAAGTCATCTAAAGCAGGCGCCACGATCGATGCCAAAATAATATAAGTAGGTGTAGTCGGTATACCCGCGCCCATTAAAATACAAGCAAGCGCCACCAAAATTAACGCAAAGAACAATATAACTCCAGATTGATCAAGAAGACCAAAAGGAATTAATGCCGTAAACCAAGTCCCAATGTCTGTCGCCAAACCAACGATCGCACCAGAAAACTTAAAGCCCAACCCTGTTAATGTGGTGACACCTAACAAGAAACCGACACAAGCACAGGCGGCAGTAATCGCAATAGATTGCTTTGCACCTTCCTCTAATCCTTCGACTAACTTTTTAGGAGTTAATACACTATCAGCATCTAATCGGCTAAACCCAAGTGGCTTTAATACTAGTGGGATATAAGAACAAGCAACCGTCAAAATAATCCCCCAAAAGGCCGCTAAAAAGGGTGTAAATTGCATCAACAACATGGTGATCATCACAATAAGTGGAATCATTTGATGCCAATGCTTAGCGATAACATTAGACAACCGAGGGATATCCTCAGGAGGCATTCCCTTCAAGCCTAAGCGTCTTGCTTCAAAATGCACCATGCACAAAGCTGCTAGATAATGAAATGCCGCAGGGATAATGGCAACAAGAATTAGCTCATTATAAGGAACGCCCAACATCTCAGACATCACAAAAGCAGAAGCGCCCATAATCGGAGGTGTAATTTGGCCACCACAAGAAGAAGCGGCTTCAGTTGCGGCTGCAAATCGGCCACTAAATCCATACTTTTTCATCATAGGTATAGTGAAAGCGCCTGTCGTTACCGTGTTTGCAACAGGAGAACCAGAAATCATCCCAAAGAAACCTGAAGAAACAACCGAAACTTTCGCAGGACCACCGACATAACGCCCAGACAAGACAGAAGCAAGATCAATAAATAGTCGCCCAAGACCTGAAGCTTGAGCAAGAACACCAAACAATACAAAGTGAAATACATATGTCGCAACAACACCAAGAGCAATACCGTAAATACCCTCAGTTCCTAAATAAAGGTGCTCCACTAAACGAATAATGTCGTAACCTCTGTGTGCCATCATCCCTGGTAAAGATTGCCCAAACATGGCATACAACAATGATACAACACCAATAATAGACAGCGACTCTCCCATTGTCCTTCTAGCGCCTTCGAGCACTAACAAGATCGCCATACCACCCATGATGTATTCTTGTGGCTGAGGAAAGCCAATATTAGTGACAAAAATATCTTGGAAAAAGAAGACTAGATACCCAGAAAAACTGGCTCCCATTATTGCCAATAACCAATCCAATACACCCACTTTGTCGCCTTTTCCTGCTAAAAAGGAAAAAGGCAACGCAGAAATAGAAATCACAAGAGTAAATAAATAAATAGCATACACTTGCCAAGTCGGAATCTGCCCTGACAAAGATGAGGCAAGTTGATTACCGATAAATAGATAAAACGCACCATAAGCAAAACCTAATACCGCGCTAAGTGGTTTGTTTTTAGGCTCTTTCCTAGGAAAAACAAGAAATAGCAACCCCATGATAAACGTAAGGTGAGTTGCCCTATGTGAAATTTCATTTAATAAACCAAAACCTGATGTATAAATATGAAATAAACTCAGTACAACACAGGTCAATGTTATAAATATTTTCAATAAACCTCTCGAATTACGAAAGTTACTTTCACTATCGTATTTTTTAACGAGATTATCGAGCTCTTCTTGACTCAATGTTGCTTCATTCGTGTTCATTTTCTCACGAGATTTATTCATTTTTCATCACCGTTTCACGTCTGATTCACAAGATACTATTGGAACAATATGAAGCCCAATATCAGACCATTTATTAAGATTCACCGTAACGTCCGCTGTATGAAGTTTATTTTTAAATCGAACATCCGTCCGAACAATCAGATCAGGAATAGCGCGATTTAGCTTCAAAATAAATTCACCATTATTGGACTCAAAAGTATAAGCATCAGGTTCATTTACCAATGATGGTAAACCCTGTCCATGAGCATAAAAACGTTCCGCTGTCTGTAAAATAGACAACTTTCCTTCTTCTTTAATAACAACATATTGATCAGTAACAGGTGTAAGGGAGACAGAATGAATAAATGTTAAATCAAAGCGATTATCATACAGTTCAACACACTCTAAAAACTTATCTGTCCTTGTTTGACTAATACCTAATGCGGTAGCAAATGAAGGAAAAGAGGTCGCATACACTGCGACCCCCAAACCAAATAAAGGAATATTACTTAATAATGCCTTTTTCACGGTAATAGCGCTCAGCTCCAGGGTGTAGAGGAATAGAAACAGACTCCAAAGCAGACTGAATAGTAATCTCTTTACCTTTCACATGAACTTTCGCCAATGTATCTGTATTTTCATACAAAGCTTTGGTAACTGCATAAGCAACATCGTCTGATAATTCCGCATGAGTTGCCCAAATAGCACGAACCGCAATCGTTTCAACGTCTTTATCAATGCCTTTATATGTACCAGCTGGCAGAATTGCTTTAGCGTAATAAGGTTGAGTTTTACGCAATTCTTCAATTGGTGCCCCCGTTAAAGGAATGATATTCACCTTATGGCTATTAGACAGCTCTACAATAGAAGACGTCGGTGAACCTGCTGTGATTAAAGACGCATTTAAATTGCCATCTTTTAGTTTTTCAGCTGATTGAGAGAAAGAAGAATAATCTTCTTTTACATCACTACGTTCCATACCATAAGCAGCAAGAAGGTCACCCAATAACTGCCATTGACCAGAACCTGGTGATCCAGAGCTAACAGACTTACCTTTTAAATCTGCAAAACTTGTAATATCAGGTTGTGATACTAGTTGAACCGTCTCTGGGTATAATGCACCCAAAGCGCGTAAGTTTTTAATCGCTTTTCCATCAAATTGATTTTTACCATTATAAGCCGCATCCAAAACATCCGCCGCAACAAAAGCAGATTCAATCGCACCACGCCCCAACAAACTTGCATTTGCAACAGAAGCATTACCTGTTTCAGCCGTTGCTGAAATTTTCTTGTCACCTAAATCAGAGTTATTCGAAATAACCTGAGCAAGCATACCGCCTAGAGGATAATATGTTCCGCCAGTACCACCTGTTGCGATACCAAAAAATACGCGATCTTGAGCTATAACACTACCAGAAGCTAAGCCAAGGCCTAACCCTACAGACACTAATAAAGTACCTAATTTATTTTTCATTATTACGTTCCTTTTTCTATTTAACATTATAAAGAAGGTACAATGTAGACCTTCAGTTGTTCACAATCTATGTAAAAAATTCAAACACTTAGTAATCTATTCGATTTTTTTCGATAAGAATATAAAATCAATCAAATTCACACAACATGCTACACATACAAAAAAAAAGTACTCATACGAAGAAAAGAAAATGCAGTCGATGCTTTTCAACCATCATCATAAAATAAGCATAACTGCGTTGGCTGAATAAGCGATAAAGGTCACTGACTCCTTATGTAGCCAATTCCACTGCCTCTATCTTGTTATGATGAATATTGTGAGTATCTAACAACTCAAACTCGGTATTACCAAGACGCAACATCATGATTCCCTCTTTATTTAGAAGTGATTGATTCAGCTGTCCCGGAATAGGAAACCTTGAGATATTAAAAATATTTCCCGCACCCAGCCCACAAAAAACCAACACGAGAATTGACAGTATAATCTTGCATTTTGAAACAGCAAAAGAGCAATTACTGAATACTGTAAAAGCGATTTCACACATAGCTTCGTTGCAACAACAGATTAAAAAAAGATAAATAAAACACGGCTTTGTAAAGAAATGAAAATTCCATTTAAAAAACCAGTCAAAAAAAACGATACTCTGTTGTAATTCCAATATGATGGAACAACGCCCCAGAACGAAGCCGTCAACTGGGTTCTTATTAGAATGTTTTTTTATTAGGACTCATTGAATGATGAACAGGCCGTTACGCAATACTGGAGTACTTTGCCTTAGTTTATTTTTGGCAGCGTGTAGCAGCACAGGTAGCAACTCAGAAAACCGCCAAGACTATGCCGAATTAGCACAAAGTGAGTTCGATACAGTAAGCGAGCAAAAATCCGCTCAATGGCAAAATCTCGATAAAGTGGCTCAAGTGAGTTACTTAACTGATTTAATTCAAGACTCTCAACTAAACACTCTCATTCAACAGGCTCTTGAGGCGAATCCTAGCCTTCAACAAACTCAACTCACTTTACAAGCCAGCTTGTGGGACATTAAAAGCCAGCATGGTGATTCCTTACCAAGTGTTGAAGCAGGGTTTTCCGCAGGTAAAAACGAGGGTGACAGCATCAGTTATGATGCAGATCTAAAAATCAGCTGGGAACTGGATCTATGGCAAAAACTCGCCAATTCAGAAGAAGCGTCGACCAAGACTCTAGCCAGCAACGAAGCGCTTTATCAGGCAAGTCGCGACACATTAGTAGCAAATGTCATTAAGTCCTGGCTTGCTATCACGGCCAAACAACACGCCATAGACATTGAAAAAAAACGTTTAACGCTATTAGAAGCAAACGAATTACTGATTCAAAGGCGTTTCAAAAATGGTCTTGGTGATTTAGAGGAACTGGATGCTGCTCGCACATCCACCTCACAATCAAGATCAGACTTGGTGGAATATCAAGAAGAACTCGCCATTGAAATACGTACTTTACAACTGTATCTAGGAAGCGCGGATTCACTCCATTTTGTCGCCAATGCAGAGTATCCTGACGTCAATCTATCTTTCAGCAATTTACCAGAGCAAGCTCTACAACGTCGCCCTGATTTAAAAGCCGCTTATTTAGACATTGAAGCCGCAGACTTAAATACCTCTGTGGCCTACAAAGATATGCTACCTAGCATTAGCCTCAGCGCGACATTAAGCGAAACAGCAGCCTCGCCAACGGGTGCCCTGTTCGGTTCATCTATTTGGTCTTTATTAGCGCAATTGACTCAACCGCTGTATCAAGGTGGTCAATTAAAAGCCGCAGCAGAAGTGGCGAAATTAGAAACGGCGCAAGCCTTTCAAGCCTACCGTGAAACCTTGTTAACTGCCGTAAACGAAGTTGAAAACACATTGGGGCAGGAAAAAGTCTTGTCACTGCAAACACAACACATTCGTGATGCTTTAAACAGTTCAAAGAAAAACCTCAGTCAGTATGAGAAAAAATACCGCTCAGGCCTTATAGAAATAAGTGACCTGATTGATGTGCAAACCACTACCTTTGATCTAGAAGCACAATTAGACAACATCATTTATCAACATTTATCAAATCGAGTCGATTTAGGGCTCGCATTAGGGCTTGGAGTAAACGAACAATGAAACGCCTTTCACTATGGATCACCTTAATATTAGCCCTAATCTCGATAGTTGGGGTGTATTTCTACATCACCAGCGCGGTTGAAGCTCAGAACAACAAGGTACGAAAAGCTCGTCCTGAAGCGCCAGCACAAGCCGTACAAATAACTGTCATGGATGCCGCAATAGGCACTTATGCCTCTTCAATCAGTACATCTGGTTTGGTTGAGCCAAGATATTCCCTAACATTAACCAACCAAGTGAGCGGTGAAGTAACACAAATATCGAACCAATTTGAGCCAGGCCAAGTCATCAAAAAAGGCCTCATTTTGGCAACCCTTAAAAACACCGAGCTAAACAGTGATGTGGCTAGCGCAAAAAACACTTTAGCCAGCGCGGAGCTTGCACTAAAAGAAGAAATACGCCAAGGCGAGCAAGCCAGAGCAGAATGGGAAGCGTCTGGTTTTGATGAAGTTCCAGATTCTGATCTTGTATTACGGGAGCCACAACTTGCCGCAGCCCAAGCAGAATACGAGGCTGCCAAAGCCGAATTAGAAAACGCACAAAACGATTTGAAGAACACCAAGCTTATTGCCCCTTTTGATGCTCTGGTTGTAGAACGTTCGATCTCGCCTGGCTCTTATCTCAGCAGCGGAGCCGAAGTAGGCACACTTTACAGTATTGATCGTGCTGAAATTCAAGTCGATCTATCGAGCAGTGATTGGCTCAAACTACCAGACACCCAAACGCTGCTTACCTCCAATTGGCCAGTGACCATCAGCAGCGTCGATGGCAACGCCACTTGGCAAGGGAAAATACTCAGTGTTGGGCTACACATTGATGAATCAACGCGCATGCGCAGCCTCACTATTAGCTTAGACAAGCCATTGGATCAGACACCTCAGTTGATTCCTGGTTCTTTTGTTGGCATTACTCTGCAAGGCAAACAGCTTGAAAACTTATGGCGTTTGCCAAACACAGCATTAAGCCAGAAAAGCGAAATATGGTATCTGGACGAAAACAAACGTTTGAGCGCCTTTGAAACAACACCTCGTTTTGTGGATTCAAACTACGTTTATATTCAAGTTCCAGAAAGCATGAGAGAAGGCACTTACCAAGTACTTGTACAGCCTTACAACAGCTACATCAAAGGCACATTAGTTGATCCAGTTAAAGTATCAACAAAAACCACTAACGCAGCACCAAAGGGCAATAATCCATGAGCCCTATCGACCAACATAAAGGCATCATTCCTTGGTTTGCGAACAATCCAGTGGCTGCGAACTTATTGCTAATCCTGATGATCACATTAGGTGTGATCAATATGGGCTCCATCAACAAAGAAGCGTTTCCTAGCTTATCGCCTAACAGAGTCTCGATTTCCGTCAGTAATGACAGTGGTTCCGCCAAAGAAAACGAGGAAGGCATTGCCATTCCTATCGAGCAAGCGTTACAAGGCACTTCTGGCATTAAGAACATCACCACCTCATCAACCGCAAGCTCAACCGGTGTGAGCATTGAAATGATCGATGGTTATGACATCGATGTTTTAAAAGTAGATATTGAAGACGAAATCAATCAAATTACCTCTTTCCCAGACGACGCTGACCCAGCGGTTGTCAGCAAAGCGGTGCGTGAAGAACACTCCATCTGGATTCAACTTTATGGGGACGCCGATCGACGTACTTTGCAAAAGCTAACCGACGAATTGGAATCAGACCTGCTCGCCAGTGAAGATATCAGCGCTACTTCTATTTCTGGTTGGTTAGACCCAACCATGATGGTTGAAGTGGATAGAAATAAGCTCGAAGCCTACGACCTAACACTAACAGACATAACCACCGCGATTAATGCAGAATCGTCTACGGCGAAAGTTGCAACACTACGTAACGAAGATATTTACCTGAGTATCAGTGCGTCTGAGCAAGCCTATATCAAAAGCCAATTCTTGCAAATCCCAATCAGAACCAACGAAAATGGCGGCAAGCTTTTACTCAGTGATATTGCCAATATTCGAGACGTTTTTGACGAAGACGAGTTTGTCTTGTCTCGCTTTAACCGTCAGAACAGTTTGGCTATTCAAGTACTCACCAAAGGCACCAGCGACATATCCAATTCGGTTATTGCTGCAAAAGCCATCCTTCAAGATTGGCAAGACAGCGGCCGCTTGCCTCCAAATGTGAGTTTAGATACTTGGTACGATCGCAGTGAATCCATTAACCAGCGTTTAGAGCTCATGGTCGAAAACGCGGTGACAGGCGTGTTCTTAGTCTTTGTACTGCTAGCTATTTTCCTAAACATCACTGTGGCATTTTGGGTTGCCATGGGCTTACCGTTTATCTTTTTCGGTACCCTCTTTTTTATGGGAACGGAAAGCATAGGCTTAACCTTAAACATGTTCACCACCTTCGGTTTCATCATGGCCTTAGGGATAGTGGTGGATGACGCCGTAGTGGTCGGAGAAAGTATTTATACAGTACGGTCCAAAGAAGGCGATACGCTCGGCAGCACCATCAAAGGCACCATGATTGTGGCGGTGCCGACTCTGTTCGGTGTATTTACGACGGTGGCGGCTTTTTGGGCGTTATCCAATATTGAAGGACGTTTGGGGCAACTGTATTCACAATTCGCCATTGTCGTGGCCATTTGTCTTGTATTGTCTGTAATTGAATCAAAAGTCATTCTACCAGCTCACTTGGCTCACATTAATACGCGCAAATCCACTCGCACTAACCCAATAGCAAAAGGTTGGGCCTTAGTTCAACGAGGTGCAGATAATGGCTTACAATGGTTCAGTGACCGCATTTATAAACCAAGCATCGACATAGCACTAAACCACAGATATGCGATCTGCATTTTCTTCTTTGCGGTTTTTCTATTGGTTATGTCCATGCCTTTCACTGGCGCTCTTCGCATTAGTTTCTTCCCTCAAGTTCCAGGCGATACGGTGCGAGGCAGTCTCACTATGTACAACGACGTGAGTTACGGTCAAACCAGCCGTGTCTTATTAACCCTAGAAGAAGCGGCTTACAAAGCGGACATTGCCTTGCGAAGCGATACTGGCGAACGTCGCCGTCCACCGAGACCAGATGCCGAAGGTGGCAAAAACACGGCTAAAACCAAAGTGGAAGCTGGCAATCGCCCGGCAATGAAGAAGCCACCAGAACCAAAAGGTGATGTGGCGATTCAAAACATTCAGGTAACGTCCAGCAATGAGCAATCCGGCAATATTCGGATCGAACTCGTCACTGATCGACCTTACACTTCCGCGCAGTTTGCGGCTAAATGGCAAAAGCTGTCTGGCATGCCTGAAGGCGTGAAAAATCTAAGAATTCGAAGCGCACGAGAAACCGTTGACGCATTAAGAATAGAACTAAGAGGCAATGATTCCAGCGTGTTAAACGGCGCTATGGAAGAATTATTAAAGCAGCTCGAAACCTTACCCGCTGTTACAGGTATTGAACAAAATACAGAACTAACTGAATCTCGAATGGTATTAAGGCTCACCGAACAGGGTCGATTGTTAGGCTTATCCACCAGTGATCTTGCCTCTCAAGTTTCGACCAACTTTGATGGTCAAGTGGTGCAGGAATATCAACGAGATAATGCCGAAGTGGAAGTGCGTTTAGGTTATCCTAACGACCAACAAGAATCCCCTTCTGCTGTTATGAATACTAAAATTACACTGGGCGATGGCACTCGCATTCCTTTGTCTTCTGTGGCGACATTATTCCAAGAAGCAGCAGAAACGACGATTGTTCGCATTGATGGCAAACGCTCTTTGTATTTATCTGCCGAGGTAGATAAAGACGAAATGTCATCAACTGAGATTGTCGAGTATTTAGAGAAAGCTGTCGTACCACAAATGGAGCGCCAGTTCTCAGGTGTATCTGTGTATTTCTCTGGTGAAGCGGAACAAAGAGCCGAAACTCAGTCGTCCATGTCTGAAATGTTCCTTATTGCCCTGTTAATCATTTATGGATTACTGGCGATTCCATTGAAGTCTTACAGTCAGCCTCTGATCATCATGATGGCGATTCCATTCGGTATTATCGGCGCTTTGCTTGGCCATTGGATGAACGACTTAACGCTGGGCATTTTCTCTCTGAACGGCATTCTTGCCCTCAGCGGTGTGGTGGTAAACGACAGCTTATTGCTTGTGTCACGCTTTAACGATCTGCGCCATGAAACCGATCATGTTAAAAAAGCCATTAGCTTGGCTTGTCGTAGTCGATTACGAGCCGTTCTATTGACCTCTTTCACCACTTTCGCTGGTTTGATTCCCATTCTTTGGGAAACCTCAAGACAAGCGCAAATGTTGATTCCAGCTGCAGTGTCCTTAGCATACGGCATCATGTTCGCAACCGTCATTACCTTGGTGCTGATTCCTGTGCTTCTCATGATCAAAGAAGACATACATAACCTGATTGCTAAGATCAAAAAAAAATCTAGCAATGATTCTGATATCAGTAATCAACAAGCTAAAACACTTTAGGTTAGTTCAGGTTAAATCAACACATCATAAAAAAGGCCCTTCCAACATGAGTTGAAAGGGCCTTTCTATTTATCGATTAACAAGAGCCAAACGAAGTAGTCCAATAATGAAAAATCGAATTATTCTTGAACATCCATGTATTTAGATGCCCAAACACGGTTATCTTCCAAAGTAGAATAACGCGTTGAAAGTTCAGAAGCGTTCAAAGTACCTTCCGCGATGCCGCGTTGTTCACGCAAGCAATCGTAAGTCGCTTTGATCGCAGCAAAGTACGCCGCATGACCATTAACAACAATACGAACACCGTTCGCAGCAAGACGTGCACGGTCACGCAATTCTGGGTTATCGTACGCAACCAGCATAATCGGAATCGAAATATGCTCAGCAATTTCTTCTAAGTGAGCAAAATCTCGAATACCTACCATGCAAATACCGTCCACACCAACAGCTTGGTAAGCTTTTACACGTTGGATGGTTTCTTCTGTGCTCAATTGACCTGCGTTCGTACGTGCGATGATGCTCATCACAGGGTCAATACGCGCTTCAATTGCTGCTTTTAATTTACCAACCGCCTCTTCAACAGGAATCAAATCTGTCGATTTATGACCGTATTTTGCTGGCAACAAAGTATCTTCAATTGTTAACGCCGCAACACCCGCTCTTTCCAACTCAGTAATAGTACGCATCACATTTAATGCGTTACCATAACCATGATCGGCATCAGCAATAATAGGCAAACGTGCAACTCGACCAATACGTGTTGCTTGCTCAGTGAATTCACTCAATGTAATCAATGCGAAATCCGGTGCCGCTAAAACCTGAAGCGAAGCGACAGAGCCACCTAAAATGCCTACTTCAAAGCCAAGGTCTGCTGCAATACGAGCAGACATAGGATCAAAAGTAGATGCCGTGTAATAACATTGCTCACTCGCCAAGAGTGCTCGAAAGTCATTACGTAAATCATGTTGAGATGGTGTCGCCATAAAGAAACCTCTAATAAATCTATAAAATTAAATTCTGTAAATATACGCAGATTATACTCGTCTTGGTATTTTGCGTCTTTACACTTTGACCCTTTATTTAGATTTACTCTGTAAATAATATTTTTAATTGTAACAATTCATTTCTATTAAAATTTTTACAATAAATTTAAAAATCGCAAAAAACAATGAATCACGATGTATTAACAGGCGCGAGTTATGACTTAGTATTCAACCCTCTAAAAATCATGACACCAGCAGTTGAAACCTTCATTGACGTATTAACCAGTAATAAAAAACGCCTTCTTTTCCCGTCTCAGAAAAAAGAAGGCGTCATAATAAAACTCATTTTATAGGAAAGGTTTCCAAGCTTGATCTGGCAAGATATGCATGCCATTTTCAAACTGGTCGCTTTGTTCAAACATGTGTTTTACGCCAGCGGCCATCAACGCCAAAGACACATCAAATGCGTTCAAGCTGTCACCATAACCCGCGGTCAGATTAAACATAGCGCCATTCGATAACGCATAAAAATAATGCTCGTCTTTACGGTATTCGTATATTTCCGGCATAACTTCTTCTACTTGATAGTCTGTCATGGCATCAAGGCGAATCTCGTGGCTCACGTGTCCCACATTCATCACAAACGCGCCCACTTTCAATTGACCCAACATGCTTTCACTCAACACACCAGCCACGCCCGTTGCCGTCACAACCACATCGGCTTGTGCAATCACATCATTCAAAGACGCCGTATGCCAGCCATCATAAGCCGCTTGTAAAAGACGAGAAGGATCATTCTCTGCCACGATGACTTGTCCACCAAATGACTTCGCGGACGCCGCACAACCTTGTCCAACCAAACCATACCCAATGATCACGACTTTCTTTTCATGCAATGACAAATGCGTGCGCTCCATAAAGGCTTGCCAAGCACTCAATCCCACCATGTGGCGATTATGCAAACCTTCTTTGGCATCCAAATCATCCCAGTTAAACACAGGGTGCTTTAATGGCATTTTGTCCAACACAGACACACCAGAACCTGTGCCTTCTAAGCTGGCTGTCACACCAGAGAATTGTGACGAGCCATGATACAAACCACCTAACTGCGCGCCAAACTCACACAAATGGGTTGGTTGCCACTCTAAGGCTTTATGTAAAGACGCCTGCCAATCAGACTCGCTCATGTTTTTCCACGCACTGGCTTCCGCGCCCAAAGACACCAAATACTCAACCACTTCATCTCGGACTGTTGTTGGGTTACAAGTGGTTAAAAAAAGCTCGCCGCCATGCTTCAAATAACCTTCATAAAACGACACCATCTTGATGTCTAAATGGGTGCTCACCGCCAATCTTTTTCCTTTGCAGTTTTGAAGCTGTGAGACAACATTGGCTGTACGTAACATATGGCGCGCATTCCACGCTAAATCTTGTGTAAAACTCATTTTTTTATTCCTAAATTGGTATCACTAAGTTAGTAAAGCGTAATAAAAAGAAGAGAAAAACTGGCCGTTTGGGGGAAGACAAGCAATAAAAAGCCACATTTATTCACTATAAACAGCTGAAAACATGAATCTTTTTTAAGGCTATGTATGCCGACAATATTCGCAAGTATCTCTTTGTATCAATACAAAAACACAGTGAGCATTTACCGTCGTTTTTTTGACTGTATTGATAGTCATCAGATTCCTTGCTGAACATTCCCGACAGAGAAACTGAGGGAGGCATCATCCTGATAATGCAGATAGTGATTTAACCCAATCTGGAACAATAGGTCAAGATCACTCTTTGATCCACAAAGCTGCATCAATTCGTACATCACGAATATTCATACGCCAATCAAGATGTGGCCCTGTAGAGCGACCAGTGGAGCCAACAGCGGCAATGGGCTCACCTTTTTTCACCAACTGCCCCACTTTCACATCCACACTGGATAAGTGTAAAAAAGCACTACTGACGCCCGCGCCATGATCCAGAATAATCGTTCCACCACTGTAATATAAATCGTCCTCGGCCAAGACTACCTTACCGCCTGCTGGCGCATAAACAGGCTCGCCTTTAGGTGCTGCGAGATCAATTCCCCAATGAGGGCTGCCCGATGCGATGCCGTTATAAAATCGTTCACTGCCATATACGCCAGTAATACGACCTTCAATTGGCCATTGGAAGGTATCGGTTCGCCAAAAATCATAATCACTCATATTTGCGCGTGCTTCTCGAACCTGAGCCGCTTCCGCCGCAATACGCTTTGCCACATCATCTGGTGGTGTCACACGAGAAGGCGGAACACCATTTACGCGTTGCACTCTATATTGCCGTGACGCAATGTTAAGCGCACTGCTTTTCACTTCACCAGAAGGCGATGTAATAGTAATGCGATGCTTACCCGACACATCACGAGCTAACCCGATGGCAAGAAAACCTTTTGCACCTAACGAATAAGACCTACCAAGAAACTCAACAGAAGAACGCGGCGCAGCCTGAACAATAATATAACCACCACTTTGATACTGCTTTTCAGTAAGAGTGATGAATTGCGCGCTCAGCGGTAAACAAATGAGCAGACAGCATAGAACGACTGCACGTTTTAAGTAATTCAACATAGTTCCCCTTTCACCCACATTGTTTGCCACAGCTTCCGAAAGAAAATTATTAAACACAATGAGCCTGAATCCAAACCCAAAGACCTAGCCTATGATCAAACCACATAGTTGTTTAGAAAGACCACAAGTAAAAATCACGCTAAGAGGATTTTCACTGCGATGAAAAAAAGCGATTAAGAAGTCACCAGAAATTCATCTCTCACCAAGGATAACAAAAAGGTTTCCCGTTCAATGGACATACCTTTCTTGTCGCTGTTTTTGATCGTATTCATATTATGTTCAATCGCATCATGAACATTGATCCACACGGCTTTCATGCCGTTTTTCACTTCGTAATCTTCAAAGCGTGTTTCACCTAACTCGTCATCAATCTCACAAGTGAAGCAATAAGACTTCATTTGCATTATATCGGCATCGTCCTTATACCAAGGTCGAAATTCTTCATACAAACCAAACGCCTCGATGTTACGAATATTCCGCGCGCCGGTTTCTTCTGTTAGCTCACGAATCAAACCTTCTATCTGACTCTCATCGTCATCAATACCGCCGCCCGGCAAGGTGTAATCATCGTAGCGCTCGGTATACATCATTAAGATTTCCTCGCCTTTTAACACAATTCCCCGTGCAGCAAGACGTAGAAAAGAAGACTGATCAAGCGAATCAAGGCTTGGGTGAACAGTGGATTTTAGTAAGCGCATAAAGAAACACTCAATAACAACATAAAAGGAAAGAACAAACGTACTAACAAAAAAGCAAAAAACTCACATCAAGAAAAGAGTGAGGTTAGGATTCACGCTCTTTTCTGGACGTATAGAAAACCCAAAGGAAAAACACCATAAAGACAAAATCGTTCAATCCGTAAATACTGTAAAACACACCAGCGAACAGATCTTTTTCAAACACCGCACCAAGTTGTTGACCATTTATCCAAAGTAGCCAAGCTACAACATACACACATTTTTCAACCGCAAATGCCCCAGCCAACCATTTCACACTGGATGTAATAAAAGACGCACCAAGATACGCCAACCCCCACACCATAATCATCAGCAAACCAAAGTTTGACATCACAATAGGGTCAAATTCATTAATCACTGAATTCGTAAACCCGCGTGAAAATAACAAAACACCGCCAATATTCATTACCGCTGCGGCAATAAAACCTAACTTAACTAACGTCATCACTTACCTACTTACCAAAAAATTATTAACGATTTCACGCGTCATACTGACTTTGTCACCGTCGCACAGTGATTGTCATAAGCTCAAAGCGCGTCAGTTTGATGGATGTATTATGCTTGAGGCAAGGTTTTTAACGAGGATGGCACGATTAACTTGTGCACTGGCGCAACGAAAAACATATACACCTTGCCAAACGTATTATTAACATGAACAACCGTACTAGCGTGAACACAAGCCGTGCTGCCGTTTGGCTCGATGTAGAACGACACCTTTACACTCAAATGGTAGTTACACAGAGTCTGTTATAGAGTCCAACAAGACGGAAGAATACCTATTCCTCAGCCTCTCCTTGCCCCTGCCCCTGCCCCTGCCCAGAGTGATAACTAAGATTACTAAAAAAGCTTTGCCCCTGAATTCTAACCTTGGTAAATGAAGGTTTATTGGAAATCTTCATTTTGTTAAGTTAGCTTTCATCTTAATGAATTAAAAATCAGAGACGAGGGATATTCCTCCTCTGTTCTGAATTTAATTGTCTTTATGTTGCATTCGACACTGAATTATTTGTAGTGTCACATCTATTGTCTAAATTTGGAATTTCAATATTTATAAGGATATAAAAATGTGTTTGATGACTGGAGCGTTTTCTAGAAGATTCTTTGTTCTTTTTTTGAGTACTTTAGTTTGTGTGACGACTGCTCATTCTGTTGGTTTTCGTGAAATGTCGACTAATGATGGTACTTTTAGTGTTTGGTATCCAAGCGATACTCCTTCGAAACTTCAGCGTTTAGGACCATTTAATTTAGAAATTTCTAAAAATTCACCCATTAAGAAGGGAAGGTATGAAATAGTACTTTTTTCACATGGTAATAGTGGGTTTTATAGAAACCATTACTTAACCATTCAGGCTCTTGTTAATGTCGGTTTTGTTGTTATTGCACCTCAGCATGAGGCGGACTATTTAGTTGGAGGCAATAAAACATCAGCAGCGTTAAACCACAGATATTTTGAAATTTCTAAAGCGCTTGATGCAGTGGAAAACTCCATAGAGTTTGGTGATTATGTGGACATAAAAAAAGTTCATGGTATAGGCTATTCTTTAGGAAGCGTGTCGACTCTATTAGCTGCTGGGGCAATATTTTCTCTGCAACACTCTGATGATTATTGCCGTCGGAATGAGTTGTTAGATCCAAACTTTTGCGAGGACCCTGGTTGGATTTATCGTTTAATTCAGTCCTTTCGTCATGATGTCGTATTGCCTCCAACAAATGATTCATTTAGTCAGAAGCCATTAATTTCTGGAAAAGTTGTATTAGTAGCACCAATTTTTCAAGGAATTAGACCTAGCGCAAAACTTTCTATGAGTAGTTTAACTGTATTTGCATTTAATTCAGATGTTATTGCGATACCGGCATACCACGCCCTTCCATTGCATGACGAGTTTTCACTTTATATTCCTAGTGAATATCTAGAAGTGGAAGGACATCATTATGCATTTATATCGCCTTTCCCAAAATGGTTAACAGAAGAAGAGGACATTCCTGTTGCTAAAGATCCAGAAGGATTTGATCGTGCTATGTTTTTGAATGATTTGAATGAAAAAATTGTTAAACAAATTACTCACTAAAAATAGTAGGAGAAAAGATAGTCAATCTTAGAACTCACCTAATCTCTTCATACCAGAAAACCTGTTTTTAAAAAAAGGTAAAGAGACAGACACAAAAAAAGAGACCGAAGCCTCTTTCTTATCAATCCAATAAACCACTAAGATTTATCGCTGGAGATTCGACTACCAACGGCGGATGTCTGTTCTTTGTATTTCGCGTCGGGGCGTTTGTTGTAAGGACGTTCTGCGGAGCCCGACATGGTTTCGAAGTTGATGGCGCCGATGGTCATTCCTGGGCTGAGGGCGATTGGCAGTTTACCGCCATTGAGGAATTCAAGAACAATGCCGCCGCTCCAACCTGGGTCGATTCGGTGTGCGGTGAAGTGAACCATTAAACCAAGGCGAGCCAAGGAAGAGCGGCCGTCTAGCCAGCCAACCAAATCATCGGGAATGGAAACGGATTCTTTGGTTACGCCAAGTACCAATTCACCGGGATGGATGAAGAAAGGTTTTCCGTCGTCGACGAGTATTTCGTCACTCATGACGGATTCGATGACTTTGTTTAAGTCTTCTTTTGAGCTACTTAAATCCAAATATGGCGCTGGGTGACCTTGAAACACGCGGAAGGAATTCCCCAATCGCAAATCCACAGACACGCCACTGATGACGCTGTTGTCTGGGCGTGGGTCAATGGTAATCATGCCGTCATCTAGGGCTTTGATAATGTCTCGGTCACACAAACGCATGGCTTTTCCTTAGTTGTCTTTGTAAAGGTTCTTCTGTGGCGTTTTGCTGTTTAGTCGTCGCTCATGCCGATGGTTGGCATGACAAACTGCGCCCCTTCTGAAGAATCAGATTGAGACGCTAGAGTAGCACCAAGCTTGCGAGCAATCGACTGATAAATGTTTGCCACGTCACTTTCTGGCGCATTCACGACAACGGGTTTGCCAGCGTCACTTTGTTCTCGAATGGACAAGCTCAATGGCAATTTCCCTAACACATCAACATGGTATTCTTTGGCGAGGCTCACGCCGCCTGCGTCGCCAAAAATCGCTTCATGGTGTCCACAGTTAGAACAGATGTGTGTAGACATGTTTTCCACAATCCCAAGCACAGGAATTTTCACCTTGTTAAACATTTCGATGCCACGGCGCGCATCCAGCAAGGCGATGTCTTGTGGTGTCGTGACAACCACAGAGCCAGCCACGGGCACTTTTTGCGATAAGGTCAACTGAATGTCGCCCGTTCCCGGTGGCATGTCGATAAACAAGTAGTCTAAATCGTTCCAGTCGGTTTGCGTTAAGATCTGCATCAAAGCGCCTGTGACCATTGGCCCGCGCCATGCTACTGGCGTGTCTTTTGTTGTAAGAAACGCCATCGACATCACTTGCACACCAAACGTGCTTGGTGGAACGAAAAACTTGTCTTCACGTACTTCTGGTCGTGTGCCTTCAGCAAAACCTAACATCATGCCTTGGCTTGGACCGTAAATGTCGGCGTCTAATATGCCAACGCGCGCACCCTCTTTCGCCATGGCCAATGCAAGGTTCACCGTAGTAGTGGATTTGCCCACTCCGCCTTTACCCGACGCAACAGCAATGATGTTTTTCACGCCCTTTAGTCCAGCGATATTGCCTTGAGTTGGTTGGTTTTCGACGGAGTGTTGAATATCTAATGTTAAGTCACGGTCATCATTCAATAGGTCTTTGATTCGAGCTTCGAGGGCTGCGTATTCTTGTTCTGCTGGGTAACCCAAATTAAGCGTTAGATGAATACGCTCTGCGTCGTCCATGACTTGCCATACAGTGCCATAAGTTTGGCCGCTGTTTTCGTCAATAAGCGCTTCCAACGTCGCCAAAATGTCCGCTGTGCTGTTTGTCGCGTTTGCCATGTTCGCTCCTAATGAGGGTATTTTTCCAAAAACCGTCGAAAAATAACCAATATAAATTCAGATTATGTCCAAGTGTGGGGGCAAATTGCGGAAAAGCAAGTCTAGCCCTTGCACACTAGAGTCGTGGACTTATAATTACGCACTCTAAATGCGGTCCCAAATGTTGGCTTTTTATGGCGTCATCAAAAATGCTAACGATGAATGGGACAATCGACCTTTTTTACACTCTGCAGGCTTAATTCAAAATGGCACAAACGCAACGCAAAATATTAGTTACCAGCGCGCTTCCTTATGCAAATGGCTCCATTCACTTGGGACACATGCTAGAGCATATCCAAACGGATATCTGGGTACGCTTTCAGAAAATGCGTGGTCATCTTTGTACAGCAGTGTGTGCGGACGATGCTCACGGCACGGCCATCATGATTAAAGCCGCACAAAACGGCATCACACCTGAAGAATTGATCGAAGGCGTTCGCCAAGAACACATGGCGGATTTTAACGATTTCTTGATCGGTTACGACAATTATCATTCCACTCATTCGGATGAAAACAGCGAGATTTCTTCAAGCATTTACAAGGCGTTGCGCGACAACGGTAAAATTTCCGTTCGCTCCATTAAACAAGCGTTTGACCCTGAAAAAGAAATGTTCCTTGCCGATCGTTTCATCAAAGGCACTTGCCCTAAATGTAAAGCGGAAGACCAATACGGCGACAACTGTGAAGTGTGTTCAGCTACTTACTCGCCAATGGAAATGATCAACCCTCGCTCTGTTTATTCTGACGCAACGCCAATCGAGAAAGAGTCTGAGCATTACTTTTTCAAACTGCCAGATTTCCAAGACTTCTTAGCAAAGTGGACTCGCAGCGGCACATTGCAAGATCAAGTCGCCAATAAACTAGCGGAATGGTTGGATTCTGGTTTGCAAGAATGGGACATCAGCCGTGACGCACCTTACTTTGGTTTTGAAATCCCAGACGCGCCGGGCAAATATTTCTACGTTTGGCTAGACGCACCAATCGGTTACATGGCGAGTTTCCAAAATCTTTGTGATCGTACTGAAGGTTTGAACTTCGACGATTACTGGGCGAAGGATTCTGACGCAGAGCTTTACCATTTCATCGGTAAAGACATCATTAACTTCCACGCCTTGTTCTGGCCTGCCATGCTTGATTGCGCTGGCTACCGCACACCAACCAAAGTCAATGCGCACGGTTATGTGACGGTGGATGGTAAGAAGATGTCGAAATCTCGCGGCACTTTCATTAAGGCTCGTACGTATTTGAACCATTTAGACCCGCAATACTTACGCTATTACTTTGCGGCGAAATTGAATGCCAGCGTAGACGACATCGATTTAAACCTACAAGACTTCCAGCAACGTGTGAATTCAGACGTAGTTGGTAAAGTGGTGAACATTGCGAGCCGCACCGCCAGCTTCATTGGTAAAAAATTCGATGGCCAATTAGCCAGCGACGTAAGCGAAGGTGAGATGATTCAATCTTTCATCGACGCAGGCGACGCCATTGCGGAGCATTTTGAAAGCCGCGAATACGGCAAAGCGATTCGTGAAATCATGCGTTTGGCAGATGTGGCGAACACTTACATCGCAGACCAAGCGCCTTGGGTCTTAGCAAAAGACGAAGCGACTCTGCCGAAGGTTCAAGAAGTTTGTACTGTGGCGCTTAACTTGTTCAGTATTTTATCGACTTACTTGAAGCCGGTTATGCCGCATCTTGTGGCCGATGCCGAAGCCTTCCTTGGCAAAGAGTTAACGTGGGACAACCGTAGCGAGCTGTTGTTCGGTCAGTCTGTGAATACCTTCAAGCCTTTGATGGGCCGAATCGAACAGAAACAAATCGATGCGATGATTGAGGAAGGCAAGCTAGAAGCCGAAGCGGAAGCAGCCGCACAAGAAGCGACTCAGCCAAAAGCGGCTGAAACAGAACTGACTAAAGAGCCTATCGAAGCGGAAATCAATTTTGATGACTTTGCCAAAGTCGACCTTCGTGTGGCGTTAATCGCCAAAGCCGAGCACGTTGAAAAAGCCAATAAACTTTTGAAACTGACATTGGACCTTGGTGGCGAAACTCGCACCGTCTTTTCTGGTATTAAGTCGGCTTATAAGCCAGAAGACTTAGAAGGCAAGCTTACTGTTATGGTGGCAAACCTTGCACCACGTAAAATGAAATTCGGCTTGTCCGAAGGCATGGTGTTAGCAGCAGGCCCAGGCGGAGAAGACATTTATCTTCTGGAGCCACATTCCGGTGCGAAACCTGGCCAACGCGTGATGTAATTCGAAAGAATGGGTCAGCATGGCAACAAGCGGATGCTGACCCAACTCACTATAAGTCTTTAAATGAGAAAGATTCTTAATAAGTAAGGCAATAGAATAAACATAAATACATAATTTCAACTTATATAATCATAACCTATTATCTATATACTAAATCGGACTAATTTTGCATACGTTTTAGTCTTGTTAGTTATAAGCAGATTGGTATAGTTGTCACCCACAGATAGGTTGGGAAAAGTCAGGTTCTATACCGTGGCCTCATTCATATATTTAACTTAATAACTTTTTGGACGTGAGATGGCTGAATACCTCTTAATATTGGTTAGCACCATATTAGTGAATAACTTTGTGCTGGTTCAGTTTTTGGGACTTTGCCCTTTTATGGGCGTGTCTGGAAAGCTGGAAACCTCTATTGGTATGGCGATGGCAACGACCTTCGTTCTGACATTATCCAGTTTGTGTAGCTATCTTACTTTCACTTATATTCTTCAGCCATTTGGTCTTGAATATCTACAAACTATTTCTTTCATTTTGGTGATTGCTGTAGTGGTGCAATTTACCGAAATGGTGGTCCGCAAAACCAGCCCTCTTCTATATCGCGTATTGGGTATTTTCCTACCATTGATTACCACAAACTGTGCGGTTTTGGGTGTGGCGCTACAAAACATCAGCAAACAAAACGGTTTCGTCGAATCCATTCTTTATGGTTTCGGTGCGGCAGTTGGTTTTTCATTCGTCTTGATTCTATTCTCTGCCATGCGCGAACGCATCAATGTGGCGGACGTTCCGACAGTTTTCCGTGGATCTGCCATTGGCATGATCACCGCTGGTCTTATGGCGCTGGCGTTTATGGGCTTCACCGCTCTCGTGCAGATATAGGAGCCAGCATGTTAACTGTTTTACTTGCCATTGGTGTGTTGGTTCTTTTATCGCTTATTTTCGGTGCGATTCTAGGTTATGCCAATGTGCGCTTTCATGTAGAAGGCGACCCAATTGTTGATCAGATCGATGCGCTTTTACCACAAACTCAATGTGGCCAGTGCGGTCATCCGGGTTGTCGTCCATACGCCGAAGCCATTGCCAATGGTGAAGCCATTAACCACTGCCCTCCTGGCGGACAAGCCACGATCCAAGCCTTGGCAGATCTTTTAGACGTAGAAGCCATTCCTTTAGACGGAGACCACGGAGAAGAAACAGCAACCAAAGTCGCTGTGATTCGTGAAGACGAATGCATAGGTTGTACTAAATGTATTCAAGCTTGCCCAGTAGACGCTATTTTAGGTGCAGCAAAGCAAATGCATACCGTCATTTCGGACGAATGTACGGGTTGTGACCTCTGTGTTGAACCTTGCCCAGTAGATTGTATTGATATGGTAGAAGTTGGCGTGACAGCAAAAACATGGTCTTGGGATAAACCTCAAGGTATTGCAGCAAACTCATTAAGCATTATTGCAACTGACCGTCAGTCGGAGGCTGTTCACTAATGGCTACAGCAAGCACAACGACTGCAAACATTTTTTCGTTTCATGGCGGCATTCACCCAGCCGAAAACAAAGTTCAATCTTTGCAACTTCCTTTGGGTCACCCAAGCCTGCCAAATGAGCTGATTCTCCCTTTAGGCCAGCATATTGGTCAGTCATCACGCCCTATTGTAGCGATTGGGGATTATGTTCTAAAAGGCCAGACGATTGCCGTTAACAATGGTTTTTTAAGTAGCCATCTACATGCGCCGACTTCTGGCACCATTGCAGATATTGAAGAACGTGCGATTGCTCACCCTTCTGGTTTACGCGACCTGTGCATGGTTATTTTCCCAGATCATAAAGATCAATGGATAGAACGCACTCCATTGGAAGCTTGGCGAGCAAAATCTGCAATAGAAATCCTTGAATACCTAGCCAACATGGGCATTGTAGGGATGGGCGGCGCAGGCTTCCCAACGCAAGTAAAACTACAAGGCGCACATAAAAATGCACTCAAATATTTCATTATTAATGCGGCAGAGTGCGAGCCTTACATCACAGCCGATGACATGCTGATCAGAGAAAAGACTCAAGAGCTTATTTCTGGCATCGAAGTTTTGCAGCATATTGTGAACGCAGAACAAGTCATTATCGGTATTGAAGACAATAAGCCAACCGCCATTGCAGCACTTAATACCTTATTGAGTGAACAAAACAGCAGCATCCAAGTGGCTGTTGTGCCAACAAAATACCCTTCTGGCGGCGAAAAACAGCTTATCCAACTATTAACTGGTCAAGAAGTCCCAAGTGGACAATACCCTGCTGATATTGGTGTTTTATGTCAGAACGTCGGCACATGTGTCGCCGTTCATGACGCTATTTTCCATGGCCAACCCTTGATTTCACGATTCACCACACTAACAGGTGACGCGCTAAAAGCACCTCAGAACGTTGAAGTATTATTGGGAACACCTGTAACTCATTTATTAGATTACGCTGATTCTGACGAAAAAAAGTTACACCGTTTGGTTATGGGCGGCCCAATGATGGGTTACACCTTAGACTCTGCGGCTGTGCCTATTGTTAAAACCAGTAACTGTATTTTAGCGGCAACCAAAAAAGAACTACCAACACCGAATCCAGAACAAGCCTGTATTCGTTGTGGCATGTGTGAACAAGCCTGCCCTGCAAGCTTATTACCACAACAATTACTTTGGTTCAGTAAAAGCCAAGAGCATGAAAAAGCCGAACACTACAATCTGTTTGATTGCATCGAATGTGGCGCTTGCTCTTACGTTTGTCCAAGTAGCATTCCTTTAGTCCAGTACTACCGACACACGAAGAGCGCCATTCGTGAAGCACGCGAAGCCAATGTGAAATCTGATTTGGCGAAGCAGCGTTTTGAAGCTCGTAAAGCGCGCCAAGAAGCAGAAGCCGCTGAGAAAGAAGCGAAGCGCCTTGCTCGTCAAAAAGCATCGCCAGCGAAACCTGCGGCGAAAACCGCTGCACCTAAGGCAGCTCCAAGCCCGTCTTCTACAACACCTGGTATTAGTGACGAAGCTAAAAAGCTAAAAGTAGACATTGCTATTGGCAAAACAAAACTGAAGAAAGCACAGAAGTTACTGCTTGAAGCTCAAGAAAGTGAGCATCTTGAAGACATCAAGTCACTACAACTGAAGGTGGCAGAGCAAGAAACACAGCTTGCGTCTTTAGAAGATAAGCTGAGCAAACTGACACCTGCTACTGCCCCAGCGAAAGCCGAAGCAAAGCCAACCGTTAGTGATGAATTGAAAAAAGCAAAAGTAGACGTTGCTCTTATTGGTGTGAAATTGAAAAAGCTGAATAAGCAATTAGAAGAAACGCCTGATGATCAAGAGCTAAAAGAGAAAGTAGCTGGCTTAGAAACAGACCTAAAAACCGCACAAGCGACAGTTGAAAAACTAAGTACTGACTCAGCAGCATCCCCTTCTCCTACGGCCGCACCAAAAGCAACCATCAATGACGAACTGAAAAAGTTAAAAATTGATGCGGCTATAGCCAAAGCAGCAGTTAAAAAAGTCGAAAAGGCACTGAAAAAAGCGGAAGAAATTCAGGCACCAGAAGTGGATGCCATTCGTCAACAACTGAAAGAAGCTCAACAAAGAGCAGATGAATTAGAAAAGGCGCTAGCAAATCCGCAAGTGACCAACACTAACTCTGCACCTGCGCCAAGCAGCCCAAATGCTGACGCAGAAAAGAAACGTAAGATTGATTTAGCCATCGCCAAAGCGGGTATCAAGAAAGCTGAAAAGAATATCGCTCTCTTGAAAGAACAAGGTAAAGACGAGACTGAAATAGATGCATCAGAATGGCCTAAGAAACTAGCGGAAGCACAAGGAAAACTGGCAGCGCTTGAAAATGAATCTGCACCAGCGCCAGCTGTGGAAGCGAAAGCAGAAGTCGCGGCACCTGCAAACGCGGATGCCGACAAGAAACGCAAGATTGACTTAGCCATTGCCAAAGCGGGTATCAAGAAAGCTGAAAAGAATATCGCTCTCTTAAAAGAGCAAGGCAAAGACGACGTTGAAATAGATGCATCGGAGTGGCCTAAGAAACTAGCGGAAGCACAAGGAAAACTGGCAGCGCTTGAACATGAATCTGCACCAGCACCAGCTTTGGAAGCGAAAACAGAAGTCGCGGCACCTGCAAACGCGGATGCCGACAAGAAACGCAAGATCGACTTGGCCATTGCCAAAGCGAGTATCAAGAAAGCTGAAAAGAACATCGTGCTTTTGAAAGAACAAGGCAAAGACGACGCTGAAATAGACGTATCAGAATGGCCGAAAAAACTAGCAGAAGCACAAGAAAAACTTACTGCATTGGAGTCAAACAGCAATAACTCGGCGACAGAGAAAAGCGCTGAGAAATCTCCAGAGCCAAAAGTAGCCGAAAGCCCTGCTGATTTAGCAGGTCAAATTAAACAACAAAAAATTGCGGCTGCATTAGCAAAAGCACAAATAAATAAGCTAACTAAGCGTCTAAACAGTGAGCCAGAAGCAGCTGACAGTATTCAGCAAGAAATCGCGGCCACACGTCAAAAACAACAAGACGCAGAAGCCTTGCTAGCAAAACTTACTCATTCGCAAGAGAGTCTATAAATGGCATTATTGAGGATTTCATCACCCCACACTCAACGTGCAGGACATCGCACTTCTTGGGTTATGCAGATGGTGATCTTAGCGACCATTCCTGGTATCGCAGTACAAACTTGGCTGTTCGGTTGGGGAACGTTAATCAACCTAATGATTGCAAGTATCGCAGCATTAGCTTGTGAAGCGGCTATTTTGTCGATCCGTCGCCGTTCTGTTGCTTTCTTTCTAAAAGATTACAGCGCCCTACTCACTGCCGTTTTACTGGGTGTCGCTTTACCACCAACCGTGCCTTGGTGGGTAACGATAACCGCTGTCGGCTTTGCGATTATTTTTGCGAAACAACTTTATGGCGGCTTGGGCAACAATCCGTTTAACCCAGCTATGGTGGGTTATGCCATCGTACTTGTGTCCTTTCCTGTGCCGATGAGCCAATGGTTGGGCACTCAATCCATTGTCGCATCAGGTGAAAGCCTGTCTTTCCTACAGAGTCTACAAGCTATTTTCCATCACTTACCCAATGTAGATGGTTACACAATGGCGACGCCGCTAGACGGCTTCAAGAACAAAGATTTGCTTGATAGTGCAACAGCATTCCAAACTATTGAAGCGCTACAGAGCGCCAATCTTAATAGTTGGTTGTGGGTCAATATGGCTTATCTAGTTGGCGGACTTGGCTTGCTTTGGTTGCGCATTATTACTTGGCACACACCTGTCGCCGTTTTAAGTGCTTTGCTTGTCATGGCTGGCATATTCCACTTGTTTGACATGAGCAACACGGCAACACCACTGTTCCACCTGACAACAGGTGCCGCTATGTTTGGTGCCTTTTTTATCGCTACAGACCCTGTTTCTTCTTGCACCAGTAATCGTGGTAAATTGATTTATGGCGCTGGCATTGGCATCTTAATTTACATTATCCGTACTTGGGGCGGTTACCCAGATGGTGTGGCCTTTGCTGTACTGCTAATGAACTTCTCTGCACCGCTTATTGATTATTACACTCAACCTCGTACTTATGGTCATAAAAAGGCCAAAAAAGGCTTGAAGATAGGAGAAGATAACTAATGGAATTATTAGCCTCTATCCGTCGTAATAGTCTTGGCTTGGGCATCTTCGCGGTGTTAACTGCTGGACTTATTGCTCTGACTCATCAGTACACTAAAAGCACTATTAAAGACAATATATTGAATGCGCAAATCTCAGCCTTCAACGAGATTTTGCCAGCTGAATTATACGATAACGACTTAACAACAGACGTTACGACCTTGCCTGCTGACCCCTTACTCGGAAGCCCAGAAGGCATCAAAATCCACATAGCCCGTAAAGATGGCGATGTTACTGGAATCATCTTTGAAACCATTGCTCCAAGTGGTTACAACGGCAATTTGGATTTGCTTGTTGCCATCGATAAAAACGGCGTAGTAACTGGCAGCCGCGTAATTAGTCATAAAGAAACACCTGGCTTAGGCGACAAGGTGGATTTGAAAAAATCGAATTGGATCTTAAGCTTTGCGAACACTTCCTTATCCAATCCAACAATTGAAGGTTGGGCAGTGAAAAAAGATGGCGGTGACTTCGATCAATTTACAGGTGCGACAATCACTCCTCGCGCTGTCGTTCGTGCCGTGAAGAATACTCTCGTATATTTTGAACAACATAAAGATGCGCTGCTAGCGCGTTAGGATAAAAAAATGAGCGCTGAAACAGACACAAGTGACGCGGTTAATAACAGTAAACCGAGCACAAACTACGCTGAAATCGTTTACAACGGCATCTGGAAAAACAACCCAGCCTTAGTGCAGTTATTGGGGTTGTGTCCAATGCTAGCAGTGACCAGTACAGTGGTTAACGCTTTAGGTTTAGGGCTGGCGACTTTAGTGGTATTGGTTGGCTCTAACGTTGCGGTTTCTTTGATTCGAAACTATGTTGCCGATGCGGTTCGCTTACCTGCTTTCGTGATGATTATTGCTTCTTTCACAACCTGCATCGAATTAATCATGCAAGCTTACACATATGAGCTGTATCAGATTCTGGGGATTTTCATCCCTTTGATCGTAACGAATTGTGCGATTCTTGGCCGCGCAGACGCTTTCGCAAGTCGTAACCCAATAATACCTTCGGCATTAGATGGCTTAATGATGGGATTAGGTTTCGGTGTGATTCTTGTTGCGCTTGGTGCAATGCGTGAACTGATCGGACAAGGTACGTTATTCGCTGACATGCAGTTGCTATTTGGTGATATCGCTGTCAATTGGAAATGGGTGGTTTTTGATGACTACCCGAATGTTTTATTCGTAATTTTACCGCCAGGTGCATTCATTGGTTTGGGGTTACTTATCGCCTTTAAGAATTACCTTGATGAGAGAGAAAAACAACGCCTTGCCGCACAAAAAGCCAAAGATGGCCCAAGTGAATCCAAACGTGTTCGTGTGACTGGGCAAGTTAGCTAAAATCTGGACAGAACGAAAGGCAATTTCAGGTGAACAAAGAAAAGCGCTACGAAATTTTTTCCCGCTTACGAGCAGAAAATCCAAACCCTGTGACCGAGCTAGAATACAGCTCGCCTTTTGAACTTTTGATTGCCGTTTTGTTTTCTGCCCAAGCCACAGACGTAAGCGTTAATAAAGCGACCAGAAAACTTTTTCCTGTCGCAAATACCCCAGAAAAAATGCTCGCATTAGGTGTAGAAGGTTTAAAAATCTACATTAAAACCATCGGGCTTTTTAATGCCAAAGCAGAAAACGCCATCAAAACCTGCAAAATTCTCATTGAAAAGCATAACAGTGTTGTTCCTGAAACCCGTGAAGAGTTGGAAGCCTTACCCGGTGTTGGCCGTAAAACCGCCAATGTCGTATTGAATACCGCTTTTCGACAAATAGCTATGGCGGTCGATACGCACATCTTTCGCTTTGGTAACCGCACAAAAGTGGCACCGGGAAAAAACGTCTTAGAAGTAGAAATGAAGCTGCTGAAATTCGTCCCTAAAGAGTTTCTTTTAGACGCGCATCATTGGATGATTTTGCACGGTCGTTACATTTGTGTAGCACGTAAACCCAAATGTGACGCCTGCATTATTGAAGATCTTTGCGAGTTTAAAGAAAAAACCTCGACGTAATTCTTCATTAGTATCACTGACGTCACAGTTATGTAGTTTGCCCTCACTTAGTTAACTAAAAACCAATCTAAATTTAAATAACAACAAATTTAATAAACCTTTCCAGCTCGGCATTCTCTGTCTATAGATTTCGACTTTAGAGAGAATAACGCCATGAGCCATATTGCTAAACCAAACCTTACTCAAGCTCAATTAGACGCCCACTGGATGTCTTATTCTGGGAACCGTCAATTCAAAAAAGACCCTCGTATTCTTGTTGCTGCTGAAGGTAATTATTATACCGACCTTGACGGACGAAAAATATTTGATGGTTTGTCTGGCTTATGGACATGCGGTTTAGGCCACAGTGTTCCTACTATCAATGAAGCGGTTGCTGAGCAAGTAAAAACATTGGATTACTCTCCTGCATTTCAATTCGGTCATGAGAAGTCTTTTCTGCTGGCTGAGCAAATCACACAATTTATGCCGGACGGTCTGAACCGTATATTTTTTACAGGGTCTGGCTCTGAATCTGTCGATACCGCTTTAAAAGTCGCTCGAGCTTATTGGCGCAAGAAAGGTATGGGCACGAAAACTAAGTTCATCGGTCGTGCAAAAGGCTATCACGGTGCTGGCATTTCTGGCTTCAGTGTTGGCGGCATTCCAGCGAACCGTACTTTATACGGCCAAGGGTTAGAATCTTATCACCTGCCTCACACTCAAGTTCCAGGTACAGAATTCACTAAAGGCATGTCTGAGTTTGGCAAAGAGCGTGCTGAAGATTTGGTGAACCTTATTACTTTGCATGACGCTTCCAACATTGCGGCAGTCATTGTTGAGCCTATGTCCGGTTCTGGCGGTGTTATTATCCCACCACAAGGTTATTTAAAGCGCTTACGAGAAATCTGTGACCAACACAATATCCTGTTGATATTCGATGAAGTCATCACAGCTTTTGGGCGAATGGGAGCAAAAACAGGCTCTGAAGCATTTGGCGTCACGCCAGATGTTATCACCATGGCGAAACAGGTAACAAATGGTGTTATCCCAATGGGAGCCGTGGCATTTAAGCAAGAAATTTACGACACCTTCATGGACACTGGCGGCCCAGATTACATGTTAGAAATCCCTCACGGCTACACTTATGCCGCTCACCCAATTGCTTGTGCTGCAGGTCTCGCATCTTTAGGGGAACTCAAAAAACAGGGGCTAATAGAGCGTGTAAAAAACATGAGTGGATTTTGGGAAGACAGTGTTCATCAACTAAAAGACACAAGCCCTATTATCACGGATATTCGTAACTATGGCTTCGCAGCAGGCATCACGATTGCGCCGGTTGATAATGAAGCTGGTAAGCGCCCTTTCCAAATCGCCATGGACATGTGGGACAAAGGTTATTACGTCCGTTATGGTGCTGATACGATTCAATTAGCACCACCTTTTACAACAGAAAAGTCTGAAATAGACAGCATGATCAATGCCCTTGGAGATTCCATTCAAAAGCTAGGTTAAGGCCAATTATTCCGACAGAAAAGTAAGCCCACCTATCCATGGGCTTACTTTTAAATAGAGCATTTTCTCTTTCTATAACAAAGTCTTATATCAAGTCAAAGCTTCTTCATTTCCTTTGTTTAAATTGAATTTAACTTCATTACACTCAGTATTTTTTGCTCTATAATAATCCTCTGGAATACACCATATGGTGTTAGATCTTCATCTAGGAAAGGATAAATAATCAGTGTCGATAACTCACTCTCCTTACGTTCGTTGCTTCTGGACTGGCTCTCTGTATTTAACGAATGGCATTGTTATGCCAATTCATTGCACTCATATTTCAACAAAGAAAATAGAGATAGAAGCACTGAATGGGCTACAAGGTTCTAAAATAGTGAAGTTGGAGTTAAACGCCATCCATGAAGAAAAGATGACAAAAATTAAAATATTGTGTGATCCACTGGCTGACATACTTAATGAGCACGACAAGCACTATATTAAATTGGCATTTCACACGATTTCAGACAAAGATATGAGCTTTATTAAAGAGTTTGCAGACGCACACTCTTAGAAAAATCTAACAATAAAACGACAGGCGCAAGAAATGAAAAAGGACTATATGAATAGCCCTTTATTTATATAAACTTCGCTTTATTCTTCAGTATCGCTTTTCGCTGCAGAGGCATCTTCCGCTTTTTTCACACGGATCTTAGCGCCATCTACTTCTTTACCATTTAGCGTTTTAATAGCCGCTTTTGCTTCACCCACTTTTGGCATTTCAACGAAAGCAAATCCTTTGGATTCACCTGTTTCTTTATCCATGACTAAGCTGCAAGACTGCAAAATACCATGCTCTGAGAACAAAGCAACAAGCTCTTCTTCTGTTGTATTACGAGCCAAATTTCTTACTAATAATTTCATATTTAGGTTTCTCTATGGGAAATGCGTTGGGGATCAGATAATAAAAAAGGCATGAGAACACGCTCTCATGCCTTTTACTAGTTACTTTTAAAAAGTTCGACGATATGTAGTGTCTAAAGCAAAATTACGACAAGGTTGTTTCAAACAACTTCAATAATCTATCGCTGTCGACTTCCATACACACTTGCGTCATAGGAACATCATTCCAATGTGGTGTTGGGAAATCCATGCCTTCTGGTGCAAAAATGGTTTGGCCGATACCGATGCCTTCGCAAGCAACACGCACCGCACCTAACTCAACACCAAAAATGCTTGGGTCCATCACATAAGCAATCGTCGATGCATCATGGAAATAACAGCCATTCATATCAAAACGGCTGCTGTAGAAGTTAATGTAATGCTGTGCGCAGTCGTATAAGAAACCACCTTCGGTTGGGTTTGCTTCTCGGATACGCTCAAGAATTGGGTTGTCCAATAGAACCTGATGAGTAACATCTAGACCAATCATGGTCACTTGCCAAGACGCCGTAAAGACAGCATCGGCAGCATGTGGGTCATTCATAATATTGGCTTCTGCAACAGGCGAAACGTTTCCGTATTCAATCGCTGTGCCGCCCATAAGAACCACTTCATCAACAAGATTTTCGACTTCTGGGTCGAGTTTCAAAGCTTCCGCCAAGTTGCCTAACGGCCCAAGCGCAATAATGGTCACTTCACCCGGAAACTCACGAACCGTGTCGACGATAAATTGCGCAGCGCTTTTCTCAACGGCTTTGCCTTTTGGTGCTGGCCAGTCAATATTACCGAAACCGTCTTTACCATGAACAAAATCAGGATGCGGGCGCGGAGCAATGACAGAAGGCACAGCAACCCCTTTTGCAACCGGCACGGTCACTTTTGCAATTTCTGTTAGTGTAATGGCGTTCTGTGTGGCCAAATCAACCGATACGTTACCAAAGGTTGTGGTTAATCCTAATACTTCTAGTTGCGGCGCTTGAAAAGCAAAAAAGATCGCCATTGCATCATCGATGCCCGGATCCGTATCAATAATAATTTTACGAGCCATATTAAAAATCCTCGATCATTGTCTGTCATAAACGACTGAGTCGTTTGAGTCTGTGTTAGTTATGAGTAGACAGAAAGCCATCTACTTCACTGGAATCTGGGATCGCAACCATAGCGCCAATACGAGTCACGCACAAAGCCGAAGCGGCACAGCCTCGTTGCATAGCTTTTTCTGTCTCAGTACCAGATAAAATGGCGGACAGTGTAAAACCAATAAAGGTATCACCTGCCGCGGTTGTGTCTTGCGCGTCGACTTTAAACGCTGGCACATAAAGGTTTTCACCACGGTCAAAATAGCGTACGCCATCACTGCCTAACGTCATCAAAACCGTTAATTCTGGGTATTGTTCTGGCAAGGCTTTCGTTGCAGCGTCTATTGAGTCCACACCTGCTAAATCCATGGCTTCCACTTCGTTTACAATCAATAAAGTCACATAAGGCAAAACGACTTTGGTTAATTCAGCGTCCATTGGCGCGGGATTAAACGCCACTTTCAAACCTTTGCTGTGCGCTTGCTTAATAATGTAATCAACAAGGTTGGTTTCGTTTTGCAATAACACCCAATCGTCTTGCAAAGCCTGATCTAAAATACGGTCAATACACGCTTTTTCAAAACAATGATTCGCGCCTTGGTACAAAATAATCGAGTTTTCAGCCGCTTTGGTTAACTGAATAATCGCGTGCCCCGTTGGCGTATCAATAGACTCAACCAACTCAACATTCACACCGTATTCTTGTAATTGGCTCAAAATAAACTGGTCAGCAGAATGAATAGCACCAACATGCTTCACCTCTGCGCCCGCTTTTGCTAATGCTACGGATTGGTTCGCACCCTTACCACCCAATAGACACTGATAACTATCTGACGCCATGGTTTCACCTGGGCGCACAAAATGGTCCAGTTGGTAAAGATGATCTAAATTAATAGAACCAAAGTTATAAATTGTCATATTTCCCTCAGGGATTACTTAAGAGTGAACCTATTATCTACCGTACTGGATAGCATGCCATCAACATAGCGCGCTTCGATTGTATAAATTTCTGACCGATTGAACAAACATTTATTTCTCTCCAGAAATCAACCAGACAACGCCAATAAAAAAACGCCCCATTCTGAAGAATGGAGCGTTTTTAAAGAAGCGTGTTTGCTTATTTATCGCTGTCTAAAAAGCCACGGCCTTTTTGAGCGGCAATACGCATACGCAATGCATTTAGTTTAATGAAGCCTGCTGCGTCTTTTTGGTCATAAGCGCCCGCGTCGTCTTCAAACGTTGCAATAGAGCTATCAAACAAGCTGTTGTCAGATTGGCGACCAACAACGGTTACGTTACCTTTATATAGCTTAAGGCGGACAGTACCGTTTACGTAAGTTTGAGATGCGTCAATCAAGGCTTGCATCATGCGGCGCTCTTCAGACCACCAGAAGCCGTTGTAAATGATTTTTGCGTAACGCGGCATCATTTCATCTTTCAGATGCATTGCTTCACGATCCAACGTGATGGATTCAATCGCGCGGTGCGCTTTCATCATGATAGTGCCGCCCGGTGTTTCGTAACAACCACGCGCTTTCATACCAACAAAACGGTTTTCTACAATGTCTACACGGCCAATACCGTTCGCACCACCAATTTTGTTCAATGTTTCTAGCATAGTTGCTGGCGATAAAGCTTCACCATTCAAAGAAACTGGATCACCTTTTTCGTAGCCAATCTCAATATAAGTCGCTTCATTTGGTGCCTCTTCTGGAGACACAGACCAACGCCACATGTCATCTTCTGGCTCAGTCCAAGGGTCTTCTAATTGATCACCTTCAAAAGAGATATGCAGTAAGTTTGCGTCCATGGAGTAAGGCGACTTTTTCTTCTTCGTCGAGAAATCGACTGGGATTTTATGCTCTTCACAGTACGCCATTAAAGTCTCACGAGAGGTAAGATCCCATTCGCGCCAAGGAGCAATCACTTGCACGCCTGGTTTCAATGCGTAAGCACCAAGTTCAAAGCGTACTTGGTCGTTACCTTTACCTGTCGCGCCATGAGAAATAGCATCTGCGCCCGTTTCGTTCGCAATTTCAATCAAACGCTTAGCGATTAATGGACGAGCAATAGAAGTACCAAGTAAGTATTCACCTTCGTAAATTGTGTTGGCGCGGAACATAGGAAAAACGAAATCGCGGACAAATTCTTCACGCAAATCTTCGATGTAGATTTCCTTAATACCCAACGCTTGAGCTTTAGCGCGAGCTGGTTCAACCTCTTCACCCTGACCCAAATCAGCGGTAAAAGTAACCACTTCACAGTTATACTCTTCTTGAAGCCACTTCACGATTACGGAAGTATCCAGGCCGCCTGAATAGGCAAGCACTACCTTCTTCACGTCAGACATTATCTCTATTCTCCTAAACGGGCTTGCGCTCCCACACCAATGCTTTAAAACCAGTTCATGGCGGCGCAAATGATTTATAAAATGGGCTGTAAGTGTAAGATTTCGGTTCTTGCTTAGCAAGTAAAAAGCCTTGCTTCCCTCATAAAATTGAGTCAAACAAGGCCTTTTGATTATTTGTTGATATAACGGAATCAGTTACTTTCAGATTTTTCCAAACGAATCGTTACTCGTCGATTTCGCTCTCTGCCCTGAGCCGTATTATTCGAAGCAGATGGATAACGCTCACCATGATAACGAGAAACTATTTTTGCCGCTGGAACGCCTTTATCGAGCAAATAAGCCGTTACTTTTTCCGCTCTCAATTTGGATAGTTCACGGTTATCTCGGCGAGAACCGATTAAATCCGTATGACCATCAATATAGATGTATTCCACACTAGAGTCAGAAGACACATACAAAGCAACTAAATCTAAACGGGCTTTTATTCGCTCCGTTAGATCCACACCATTAACAGGAAATAATGCCGCTGTTCTTGCGATTTGGTCATAGTTAACAGGCAGTAAACCAGACAAGCAACGACGAAATTCATTGTAGGCTGGAGCAAAGTTGATATTCGACAACCCTACCTCAACAGTTTCTCGGTTATTTTCCCATGCGGTTCCAGCCACAATAGGATGACGACCTCGATCCAAACTGGTGAGCATTCTTTCCGCTACTTTACCACCCACCTCAACCGTTAGACCATAACCTGGATAAGGTAGAATTTCTAAGGTTTCAGGCTTCACTCCAGGAGACCAACTCGGTGCTTGAGAGATAATGTACACTTGGCCTGGGCCTAACTTCTCATTTTGCGGCTGCAGGATAAATTTCATCGGCTCTCCAGCTTCTTTTATAAAGTGCCCTTCACCATAATGAGGTACGGGATGCGTTAAACTGCAAGAAAATATATCCCCTGATAACAGCCACTCAGAATCCGTAATGCCAGATTGATAATGTGTTAATGCGCTCACTTGCCCAAACGGCAAACAAGCTGTTAGCGTAAATACAGTACGAATTAGAAGTTGTTGGGTAATTCCCATTGAGACGTCTCGTTCAAGCATTATCAAATGTGTTATGATTCGATCCTATTATATACCGTCATTGTTCATCAAGCGGCAGAATTAAGGACCTTCTTTTGTCAAACCACGAAATTAAAGATCGATTCCGAGGTTATCTACCTATTGTTATCGACGTAGAAACCGCAGGCTTTAATCAAAAAACTGATGCTTTATTAGAAATGGCTGCCAGTATCCTAAGAATGGATGAAAATGGCGATTTTTATATCCATGAAACCTTAGAGTATATTATTAAACCTTTTGAAGGTGCCAACTTAGAAAAGTCAGCCTTAGATTTTACGGGCATCGACCCTTTTGCACCAGGAAGAGAAGACATTACCGAGCAGGAAGCATTATCACAAATGTTTTCTAAAGTTCGTAAGGAGCTCAAATCTTCAGGTTGCAAACGTGCCATTTTAGTAGGTCACAATGCTGCTTTTGATCACGGTTTTTTAAATGCAGCCATTGAACGTGCTGAAATAAAGCGCAATCCTTTTCATCCGTTTTCTAGCTTTGACACAGCCAGTTTGGCAGGCTTAGTATTTGGACAAACTGTCTTGGCAAAAGCCTGTGAAGTTGCATCAATTCCATTTAGCAACTCCGAAGCACACTCGGCTAAATACGATACAGAAAAAACAGCTGAATTATTTTGTGACATGGTTAACCGCTGGAAGCAACTTGGTGGATGGCCATTGATTGCCAATGAAACAGAAGATGATATGGCGTCTATTTTCCACTCAGGAAAATAAGACACACTGAAAACGAACTTTATTCCTTTCATCAAGCTAGGGTTCGTTTTTTATTCAGATGATGAGTTAACAATATGACAGGAAAGCGAATTTTATATTTGATGTTAGGGTGGCTTTCCTTAATCACTGGTATTATTGGTATTTTCTTGCCACTACTGCCAACAACCCCTTTGGTGTTACTCGCCGCTTGGTGTTTTTCAAAATCCTCCGACCGATTCCATGCTTGGTTACTCAACCATAAGTTTTTTGGCCCAATCGTAAAAGATTGGCAATCCTCTGATGGCATTCCGAAACGCTCCAGAAACCGTGCGATTATTTTTATGTGGGCAGGCATGGCGATTTCTATCACTCTTGTTTGGCGCTTTTGGGCTACGATGGGGCTTATCTTTATCGGCATCTGTGTCAGTATTTATTTGCTAAGAATGCCTTTACGTACAGAATCTTTACCATCTAATTCAGTAGAAGATAAAGAAGAAAACCTTTAATCTATTAAGCTGTTTTTTTAATCTTCAGTGACTAGAAAATACGCCTATACTGAACCATATTTTTTTATCTAAAGGCCACGAAATAATGACTCGCCGACACTTTCGGAACTTTATCTTTTTTCCTTTTTCAGTCTTAGTTATCATCGTCATCCTAATCTGGATTGCGACTCCTTTTATAGCAAAACACTACCTAACAACCTTCTTCCAAGAACAAGGTGAAGAAGCGTCTGTCGATACGATCTCTGTCGATTTTTTCCCTCCAAAAATTGATATAAAGAACCTTGTTGTGACAAAGCAACAGCAGGAAACCTTATCTTTAAAACACGCAACATTTGAAGTGAGAATTTGGCCTCTACTCGCTCGTACTGTTCGCATATCAGAAGCCAGTATTGATGGTTTCCAGGTTACACTGGCTCAGCAAGAAAAAGACTGGATCGTAGCGGGTATCAATACATCTCAATACTTTGCAGAGGAAGCAGAAGAAAAAGAGCCTGCCGTTAAAGAAACTCCTTCCGAAAACAGCGCTCCATGGTCTATTAACTTACCTACTTTCTCTTTCACAGACAGCCAACTCTATCTTTCACGTCAACTCAATCCGAAGACACCAGCTCAATTAGATAGCTTTACTTTGAAGAAGCTGACTGTAAAAGACCTTTCTGGACAAGGAAAAAGCTGGAATGGAGAAATCAGCCTATCTGCATTAGTCAATCAAGCTCGCTTTTCAGTAAGCAGCTTATTTGATTATTCTCCTGAGGAAACAAGCCTAGATGTAAAAATTGAAGACACTCTTTTACCTATCGATAGTTTCCAAAACTTTATTCCAGAGCCTTACAATAAAACGATAGGGAAGCTGAGCCTAGATGGGCAACTCCAGTTAGAGCAAACCCAAGTAAACAATGAACCCTTCATTGAAATAAAGCAGCTTGTATTGAACTCAGTTATAGAAGACCTAGACCTCAGCCTGAATAACGGAGAAAGGGTTCAAACAAAATCGACTGCGCTGTCTATCAGCCAATCCACTATTCAATTTTCGTCTGCTGAGAAATTAAAAGCCACAGCGAATATTACCCTTAAGTCACAAAACACTTCTTTTAATCAAGAAGATATCATCGCCAGTTATGAGTCATTTGATTTCGAAAACGCTCTGTCTGTTGAAATGAATGACGGCTTACTTACCGCCCAAAACAATCAACTCAGTATTAATATTCAAGGATTAAAAGGCTCCTTTGAAGAAGATAAGAAAGTGTCCATTGAGACAGTTTCATTAACCGCAGAACAAATCAATGCTGATATAGACAGCCAACAAGCGCCTTCTATTATTGGCACCAACCTGCAGTTTGAAAGTACATCTTTCGATAGTTTCTTAACAGATGACAAGCGTATCGCTTCATTTGACAAAACGGGCTTCAATGGATTGTCTTTCACTCAAAAGGGTGAAGTATTTGACGTCGCATTAGATTTATTCGGTGTGGATAATTTAACATTTTCTGAGGCATTAACAGCATCAGGAGAAAGCCAAAAAGCGCTACCAGCCTTAACTTATGTGGGCAAAATTCAAGTACAAAATATCAAAGCAGATTCCAAAGGTGTGAGCATCGATTCCATTATCTCAGACACCGTGAAAGTAAATACGATTATCAGCTCAAATAAGGCATTGGCAAACCTCGTTTTCCAAGAAGAGCAAGACTCAGAGACAGCATCAAACACCATACCTCAGGCATCTTTGCAGGGTTCTGGATCACCAAAAGCCTCAGACGCTCAACACGCCATAGAAAACACACCAAACGCCGAACAAGAACCGGCATTCAAAGCCCCCTATTATGTCGCTCTAAAGTCATTTGACATCACGGGTGAGTCAGCTGTTCATGTGCAAGATCAAAGTATTAAACCAGCGTTACAACGCACTCTGAATATAGACACTCTCTCTTTACGTGATCTAAATACACAAGATAAAGAGCAAGCAACGGTGTTGTCTTTAAAAGCGCGTAATGGGAAGTACTCAACACTCGACAGTAACATTACGATTTGGCCACTTGCAGATGCGCTCACTATGCAAAGTACATTGGTAGTTAAAGAAGCTGAATTACCACCTTACTCGTCCTATATCGCCAATGCACTTGGCTATCAGATTGACTCAGGGCAGTTGAATTTAGATTTAAAACTAGATGCAGACAATGGCGTATTAGATGGCAACTCTCATGTTTTACTCAGACAGTTTAACCTTGGTGGACGCCAAGAAAGCAATTCCGTTATCAAGGCAGGTGCTGTGCCTCTCAATATCGCAGTGGGCATATTAAAAGACAGCGATGACAACATTGACTTAGACATACCGCTTTCTGGCAATGTTAATAATCCAGAGTTCGGCTGGAAAAGCTTTCTCGTTCAACCAGTGCGCGCCGCTCTTTATAAAGTATCAAGCAACTACCTAATGCAAACCTTCATTCCTTATGCAAACGTCATCACCATTGCACAGTTTGCCGGAGAACAATTGCTTAAAGTACGTGTAGAACCTCTTATTTTCACAGCTGAAGAGATTCAATTAAATAGCTCGCAAGATACATTTTTAGAACAGTTAGTTGCATTAATGAAAGACAAACAAGAGAGCCAATTAAAAGCCTGTGGCGTTACAAGTTATCTAGACTTAGGGTTCGAGAAGCCACCAGCAGAATTAAACGATAAAATGAAAGCACTAGCACTTAATTTGGCTCAGGAACGTGCGGATAACTTAAAAGGTTTTTTGGTGGAGAAAGGCATTAGTTCTTCTCGTATTTTAATCTGCTCCCCAGAAGTTGATCTATCAAAAAGCAGTCAACCTCGTGTAGAACTTAACTTCTAAAATTCTATCTTCATACATTGTGCAGTATCAATTTTTTAAAGGATTGAGGCTGCACAATGCCATTCCCTTACACTATCAACGCAAGATAAATAAAAGACCATCAAGTTTTATTTTCGCCCTGGACAGCACTTTTTGTCACCATAGTAATTATCTCCATAATTACAGCTGACCTCTTGAGAGGTACGATGTCTACGCAGCAAACCTGAAAATCGTTGTCCCATGATAGTGATTAAGTCTCGCATTTCATTACTCCTACTAAGTTTGTAGCTAGAATATTAATCAAACCCAAAAAAACAGTAAAAGCTATATTTTTTATAAAATCGATACAATAAAACTATCAACTATTTATAATACGAAGCACTATCGCTTAATAAGAATTACTACCCCTATATCTTTCTTTTATTACTTTTTTAATTGCGCTTCTTTCTTATTCAACCAAGCGCGAAGTAAACGCCCAAGCTCAAGCACAATCAGACCAAAAACAATTCCAGCGACCCAATCAAACGCCAACACGAAGCCAAGTACTGCGACCATTCCATAACCATATATGAGGTTCGTTCGGGTTTTAGGTTTTGATTGTCGTGTAAACCAAGTAACCGCTAACAACAGTAAACTAAACCAAACGTAATATTCCACCAAAATTGGATATAGCATTCGATCCCCTATCTAGTTAATAATGATAACTTACACCTTCTTTTTGACGGGCATAGGCTATCGTTTTGTTTTCTCGGTTAATTTTACTCTTTTTAATTGTCGTCTCCAACTTTACTTGGGGAGCAAGTGACGTTGCCATCATTGATGACGACAACAACACTTTCAATATCGCGGAAAGCGGTTTCTTCTTCATCGACAAAAACAAAACGATTTCCTTTGATGAAATACAATCAAGCGAATACGCCAAACAATTTCGCCCCATCAATCGCAGCTTTCTCCAGCTTGGCATAGTTGAAGGTAATATTTGGATTCGCTCCGATATAGCCATTCGAACAACAACCAACATTCCTATTGTTTTAGAAGTGAATTCCCCAAGAATCCAAAATTTAGAAATCTTTTTGCCAACACTATATGACAATCAAATACAGGCAGAATTCGGCAGCGCTCACACCTACAACAGTAAAGCTATCAAATCGGCGAAGTACTTATTCACCTTGCCAATCAACACACCAGCGGTTTTTACCGTCTATTTCAAACTGTCTTCTCACCTTCCTGTGAATGCCCAAATAGAGCTTAAAACCTTATCGAAATTAAGCTCAGACTCTCAAAAAGACTTTATATTCACAGGTGTACTGATTGGTGTTTTGTTAGCGTTGTTTATTTGCAATATCTTTTTCTACATCCAATCTCGCAATCTGATGTATTTAATTTATGCGGGGTTACTTGTCTCTATCATCATCTTACACTTGGCTCTCCACGGCCAAATATCTCAGTTCTTTCCTAATAAAACTGGGATGCAAGAACGCATATACAATCTATCTTCTTTCCTTTGCCTTAGTACGATTGTATTCTTTTCTCGACTCTATCTTGATACCAAACAGCACCTTCCGATGTTAGACAAAGTCTTACTCGTAATAGGTTCGTTAAATGCTTTCTTCGCTATTATTTTCTCTACGGCCCCAGAGTCGATGAACATTGTTATTCTGTCGATCATGGCTGTCGTGACAATTTCAACATTAACATGTCACGCGATTGTCTCTTGCATCAAGAAAATTCCATTTTCTGGCTACTACCTTGCTGCTCGCTCCATTCTATTAATCGGTCATTTATCTTGGATCATGTCAGTTTATGGACTTATTCCCAGTGCAAAATTATTAGAGTGGGGGTTATCCATCACCATTATCATCGAGACATTGATCCACTTTACAGGAATAATTTCTCAGAAATCATCCTTATTCCAACCTCATATTTATAAAGCCAAACACTCTCAAGATGAAATATTTGATCTTTTATCGGATCTTTCTAGCCGTTTACGTCGCCAAATCAATATTATCGGTGGCGGAATTACGCATCTAGAACAAGCTGCAGTCTCTCCAGACACAAAATTACTCATCGCAAGTACCCAGACAGCAAACAACAATTTGAAAAGTTTGATTACCCGTATCGATTACCTAAGTGATCTTGAAGACAAAACTGCCTTTGAGCAAACGACGCCTGTATCACTCAACCAGCTTATTGATAACGCTCATCACAATTTCCAACGCATTGACCAAGACAGTGCGCTCATTGAAATAAACACCAACAAAACAGACAGGGTTGAAATCTTAAACAATGCACAAGTACTGCAGCACCTTATTGAAGTGTTGGCCGAAGAGTTTAAGCATTTCACCAACCAAACGCTGACCATTAGCATCACTCATCATGATGTAAACCGAGAAGGCATTACTTTACTGGAAATTGAGTGTTCTCCATTGCCGACTAGAGCCAGTACTCAAACCGCCAGTTTCGATTTTGGCTCAGGCTATATCGAGCTATTAGTGCAATATCTAAATGGAGAATGCCACTTATCTGACAACGACCAAACCAATCGCATTAATATCCAAATTCCAACTCAATCCCATATTCGCAGTTTGGCTCATAGAAGCGAGCAACAAAGCCATTTTGATATTATTTTACTTGGGCAAGAAGACAATGATCTGCAAAAAACACTCACGCTATTACAAAACTATCAAAACAAAATAGAGCATTTTGCCACGCTAGAATCTCTGCTGGATCACCTAAACCAATCAAAACAAAGAACATCTGGCCTGATTATTTTGGTGTTTGATAATGGTGGACACATCCCTCACATCACACAGCAAAGGTTATTGCCTTTGATGAACATAGAAGATCAATGCCTACTCATCAGCAACAATATTAAAATGTCACCTGATTATGCCAAAAAGCTTGGCTTTGATGAGATACTTCCTTGTTCGGAATTAGACAGCCAATTTAAAGCAATGCTCTCTCGTTTAATTCAAAAAGGCGACAGATTAAAGAACACCTCTTTGTCACGCATCAAGACTTTGAACAAAACGCCTTGATGCCAGTAAATGAACTCTGAATAATACAGATGAAAGGAAATGGTATGGATTGTTTATTTTGTAAAATAGTGAACGGGGATATTCCAGCAACCGTATTATATGAAGACGATGACGTCATTGCATTTGAAGACATTATGCCGCAGGCGCCTACTCATTTTCTTGTTATACCTAAACGCCACATCAGCACCCTAAATGATTTAACGGATGACGATGCCGCCGTTGTAGGTAAGCTGCAAATAACCGCAGCCAAAGTAGCAAAACAAAAGGGTATCAGTGAAGAAGGCTATCGTGTTGCCATGAACTGCAATGAGATGGGCGGACAAACTGTTTACCATATACACATGCATGTACTGGGCGGCCGCCAAATGACATGGCCTCCAGGCTAATTAAGAGGAAATCAAAGTGATCTCTTTTCTAGACAAAGCCGTATTACAATTTGATCGAGCACTACAAACACTGGTTCCTCATGCTGCGAAAGCTTCTCGTGTTTCTCCTGCTAGCCAAATTGCCGAAGCAGAATTGACTTCTGATGAACGCAAACATGCTTCGGGGTTAATGCGCATAAACCATACTGGTGAAGTATGTGCTCAAGCGCTCTACGCTGGGCAAGCGACTACAGCCAAGCTAGAGGCGGTTCGTAAAGAAATGGAACACGCAGCGGATGAAGAAATCGATCATCTTGTGTGGTGCGAGCAACGCCTTTATGACTTACAGAGCAGACCAAGTTTGTTAAACCCTTTATTCTACAGTGCGTCCTTTATGATTGGCGCAGGCGCAGGACTTATCAGTGATAAATTAAGTTTGGGGTTTGTCGCTGCAACGGAAGACCAAGTGTGCGTGCATCTACAAAAGCACATGCAAGCATTGCCCGCGCAAGATGAAAAAAGCAAGGCAGTTTTAACACAAATGCACATAGATGAAGCCAAACACAAAGAAGCAGCATTAGATGCTGGCGGTTATGAATTTCCACAACCTGTTATGGCTATTATGACGCAAGTATCCAAAGTCATGACAACCTCTACTTACCGGATTTAATTATGAACAGAGATCTCCACTCTATTCGACGAGACTATCAATTCGAAGACCTCTTAGAAGATCAAGCAGGCAGTGATCCTTTAACGCTTTTTGATACTTGGCTAGAAAAAGCCATTGAAGCTTGTCCAGATGACCCAACCGCCATGACGTTAAGTACAGTAGATAAAGACGGTTGGCCACACTCTCGCATTGTTCTTTTAAAACAACGTAATGAATCAGGCTTTTCCTTCTTTACTAATTACAGCAGTGAAAAAGGTCAACAGCTTGATCAGAGCAACAAAGCCAACATGACTTTTTTCTGGCCTGCTCTGTCTCGCCAAATACGCATTGAAGGGACAATTGAAAAAGTGTCTCGTGATGTATCTGAAACCTACTTTGCAAGTCGCCCTCGCGGCAGCCAGCTTGCCGCAAGAACATCACAACAAAGTACTGTAATCCCTAACAGATCAACCCTGCAAAATGCTTTTAATGAAGAGGAACAAACCTTTGATGGTCAAGATGTGCCTTGCCCAGATAATTGGGGCGGTTATGTTTTAAAGCCAAGGTTCATTGAGTTCTGGCAAGGCCGCCCAAGTCGCTTACATGACCGCATTTGCTATACATCTAAAGACGATAACTGGATACGAACACGCAAGGCTCCTTAATCAAAGCTCTTTCCTTAAGGTTCGTATTTCCACTAGCGCCACAACAATCAAAGTAAGAGCCGGAAAGTTAAACTTATCCGCTCTTCTTTGATTCTTTTTCTAACAGGCAATGAGTGTTGCCACAATACTTGCGTTGACGTTCCCATAATTAGCCAACTGCTATGCTCTAGCTCCATACTATGTTTGGTTTTATGATCGGCTTTCAGTCGAAACAAAAAGTCCCGCGTCGCTCCAAGACTCAACATAGCAACAATAGGTGCTGGTCCTAATACCTTTTCACTATCAGAATGCCACCCCATATATTCCTCGCCGTCCCGATACCAGTTCAGCAATACAGAGTTAAAGGGTTGCTGGGACAAAGCCTCAGCTTCTGCTTTTATTGGCAATAACCATGCAGGCCAACCAGCTCCGTGATGATCTTTTCCAGAGTAACGATAACAAATACCTTTATTCGCAACAAAAGCCACCAGCCTTGGGACAGGTACATCTCGTCCAAACATAGACAAAACCTCTCTTTGCCAAGGCAGGTGCAATTTAAGCTCAGACATCAGGTTTGGTAAGCTTGAGCTAGAAAATGAGTATCGGTATGATGGCTTGGCTTCCATTTAACTCATTACCTTGGATTTCAATGCAACCTTCCCCAGCGAACGCGTTAGTAAAACGCAGTGATTTTTTAGATGCTTATCGTGGTTTAGCCGTTCTGTTAATGATGGTATTTCACTTTTGTTGGGATTTACGGCATTTTGGCTTCCTAGAATATTCAATTTATGACCCTTTCTGGGTGTATTTTAGAAGTCTAATTCTTACCCTATTTCTGACAGCGGTTGGTTGGTCAAGCTACCTAACCTTTAAAAAAGACAATTATTGGTTATTCTGGAAACGAGACATTAAGCTGTTCATTGCAGCTTCCGCTATTTCTCTAGCAACCTATCTTGCAGCCCCAGATCAATGGATCTATTTTGGCATACTGCATTTCATTTTCATTGCCTCATTATTAACTCGGCCATTGGTAAAGTGGCCTATTGCATCTGCAGCAACTGGCACCATTATTCTACTAATTTATCACACCACACATTATTTAACCTTTCCAAATGCTTTCAGCACTATAACGAATTTTCTAGACCTTCCACAAAGAACACTTGATATCGTCTTTCCTTTCCCATGGATTGGCGTTGTCCTTCTTGGCCCCTTATTCGCCTATCTAAAGCTTCATAAATGCCAGCCCCCTAAAATAATACTCACTAGAATATTGGCACTTTTAGGCCGTTATGCATTACCAATTTACCTTGGTCACCAGGTGTTTTTATTTGCCTTAGTTGCTGGATTCAAAATGGTGCTTTTGCAGTTTTCTTGATCGTTTTTTGTGCGCATTAAAGGTTCATTTATTTAGCAAAAAAATACATAAAAAAATAGATAAAAACTCTTTTATGATCTTGCCAATCGCCAACTTTATACTTTTTGTGGCAGGGCAAGTGAGTGAGCACTTAGCCTTTATTTAATTCTCATTTTTACTGGGTTTTCAAGTCTTGATTTTACATTCATTGCACACTATTGTTCATCACAGACTTGAAGAAAAACACTACATATAGTGCTTCACTTCGAAAAGACACACTAGATAGAGTAAAGCACCTCTTTTTTCAACAATGCACTAAATGGGAAGTTAAGGCATGAGCACTCTCACAGTTACTAAGCGTAACGGAAAGACCGAAAGTATCGATCTCGAAAAGATTCATAAAGTCATCATGTGGGCCGCTGAAGGTTTAGATAATGTCTCTGTTTCTCAAGTGGAATTAAAAGCACAAATCCAATTCTTCGAAGGCATTCGAACCACAGATATACATGAAACTTTAATCAAATCCGCTGCCGACTTAATCTCTGAAAACACACCAGATTATCAGTATCTTGCAGCTCGCTTAGCCATCTTCCATTTACGCAAAAAAGCATTCGGTGATTTTGAACCACCACATCTTTATGAGCATGTAGCAAACTTAGTTAAACAAAACCGCTACGACGCTCATTTACTTGAAGATTACACTGAAGAAGACTTCAACCAGTTAAACGATATCATTGATCATTCTCGTGATATGAACTTCTCTTACGCTGCAGTTAAGCAATTAGAAGGTAAATATTTAGTACAAAACCGAGTCACTGGCGAAATCTATGAAAGCCCACAGTTTATTTATATTCTTGTTGCTGCTTGTCTATTTGCAAAATATGACAAAGCACAGCGTTTGGACTTGATTCGTCGTTTTTATGACGCAGTTTCTCAATTTAAGATTTCTTTACCGACACCAATCATGTCCGGCATTCGCACACCGACTCGTCAATTCAGTAGTTGTGTATTGATTGAATGTGGTGACTCTCTAGATTCGATCAACGCCACTTCCAGTGCCATCGTTAAATATGTGAGTCAGCGTGCGGGTATCGGTGTAAACGCCGGTGCGATTCGTGCTCTTGGTAGTACCATTCGCGGTGGCGAAGCTTTCCACACAGGTTGTATTCCATTTTACAAGCATTTCCAAACAGCGGTTAAAAGCTGTTCTCAAGGTGGTGTTCGTGGTGGTGCAGCGACTGTCTTCTATCCAATCTGGCACTTGGAAGTGGAAAGCTTATTAGTGCTTAAAAACAACCGAGGTGTTGAGGAGAACCGTGTTCGTCACCTTGATTACGGTGTGCAATTTAACCGTTTAATGTATCAGCGTTTGATCAAAGGCGGCAACATTACCTTGTTTAGTCCTTCTGACGTGCCTGGTCTTTACGACGCTTTCTTTGCGGACCAAGAAGAGTTTGATCGTCTATACACCATGTATGAACAAGATGATTCTATTCGCAAGCAAACCATCAAAGCCACTGAGCTATTTACTTTGTTCGCTTCTGAGCGTGCTAGTACAGGTCGTATTTACCTTCAAAACGTCGACCACTGTAATACTCACAGCCCATTCGATCCGGCGGTGGCACCAGTTAAGCAAAGTAACCTATGTTTAGAAATTGCATTGCCGACGAAACCTCTAGATAGCATCAATGATCCTGAAGGCGAGATTGCACTTTGTACTCTTTCTGCTTTCAATCTAGGCGCATTGGAAAACCTAGACGAATTAGAAGAATTAGCTGAATTAATCGTTCGCGCACTAGACAGCCTATTGGATTATCAAAACTACCCAATTCCTGCGGCGCAACGTGCCACTGAATTGCGCCGTACCTTAGGTGTTGGTGTTATCAACTATGCTTACTACCTCGCGAAAAATGGCGTTAAATATTCAGACGGTAGCGCAAACGAGTTAACTCACAAAACGTTCGAGGCCATTCAATATTTCTTATTGAAAGCGTCTAACAAGCTATCAAAAGAGTTTGGCCCTTGCTTAGCGTTTAATGAAACAACCTATGCGAAAGGCATTTTGCCAATCGATAGCTACAAAAAAGAAATCGACAACATTTGCCCTTCTGAGCTTTATTACGACTGGGAAACTTTGCGCAGTGAGATCGTTGAACATGGTCTACGTAACTCAACCTTAACAGCCTTAATGCCATCAGAAACGTCTTCGCAAATCAGTAATGCGACAAATGGTATTGAACCACCACGCGGATTCGTTTCTGTTAAAGCCAGTAAAGACGGCATTTTGAAGCAAGTTGTCCCTGAGTTTGAAAAGCTGAAAGACAACTACGAGCTGTTGTGGACTATTCCATCAAACGACGGCTACTTACAGCTTGTTGGCATCATGCAAAAATTCGTCGACCAAGCAATTTCTGCGAACACAAACTATGATCCTCAGAAGTTTGAATCACAAAAGGTCCCAATGAAAGTGATCTTAAAAGACCTTCTCACCGCCTATAAACTCGGTGTGAAAACGCTTTACTATCACAACACAAGGGATGGTGCGGAAGACAAGCAAGAAGACATCGATGATTGTGCAGGCGGCGCTTGTAAAATTTAGTCCAAATAAAAAATATAAGCTTCGTATGACATACGGAGCTTATTTGATTTTGGCACCAACAATCACACCCTTATCCAATTTATTACACACTATTAATAACTGAAATCGATTCAATTTTATTTCGATTTTACGAATTAGAGGACATATCCAGCAATGAGTTACTCGACGTTCAACCGTAAACATTTCGATAGCATGAAAGAACCAATGTTCTTTGGTGAAAATGTCAACGTGGCTCGTTACGACCAACAAAAACACCCTATTTTTGAAAAGCTAATTGAAAAGCAATTGTCTTTCTTTTGGCGCCCAGAAGAAGTGGATCTCTCTAATGATCGTAAGGATTTTCAGAATCTAGAAGAGCATGAAAAGCACATTTTCTTAAGCAACTTAAAATATCAAACGCTACTAGACAGTGTTCAAGGTCGCTCTCCAAATGTTGCCTTATTGCCTATCGTTTCTCTTCCTGAGTTAGAAACTTGGATTGAAACTTGGTCATTCAGTGAAACCATTCACAGTCGCTCTTACACGCACATCATTCGTAATATAGTGAATGATCCAACGCTGATTTTTGATGACATCGTCACCAATGAAGAAATCACCAAGCGTGCAGACAGTGTATCGAAATACTATGACAACCTAATTGAAATGGTGAATCTATATAACACCATGGGATTTGGTACTTTTAACGTACCGGGCAAAGGCGATGTTGAAATCACCATGCCGAAATTGAAGAAAGCCCTTTATCTCACTGTGGCCTCTGTCAATGTATTGGAAGCAATTCGTTTCTATGTGAGCTTCGCTTGCAGCTTCGCTTTTGCAGAACGCACCTTAATGGAAGGCAACGCGAAAATCATCAAGCTCATTGCTCGTGATGAGGCCTTACACCTTACAGGCACGCAACACATGATGAACTTAATGGCATCAGGTAAAGATGATCCAGAAATGGCTATCATTGCCGAAGAATGCAAAGACGAAATGCGTGACATCTTTATCGAAGCCGCGGAACAAGAAAAAGAATGGGCGACTTACCTGTTCCAAAGCGGCTCTATGATTGGCCTTAACGCGCAAATTTTGGGGCAATACGTGGAATACATCACGAACGTTCGTATGCAAGCCGTCGGCCTTGATGCGCACTTTGAGACGAAGCACAACCCAATCCCTTGGATTAACGCTTGGTTGGTGAGTGACAACGTTCAAGTCGCACCACAAGAAGCTGAAATCAGCTCTTACTTGGTTGGCCAAACAGATAACAACTTGGATGATTCAGACTTCGATGACTTCGATCTCTAAGCAAGAATCAGCAACAAAGAAAGAGCAAGTAGTACATCGTGTACTGATAGGTAAAAAACAGATTCTAGTAACAGAAGAAGAGCCTTTAATGGTTCAACTGGAACGAGCCGGAATACATGTGGAATACCAATGCCGCGAAGGCTACTGCTCTTCTTGCTCAGTGAAGCTTTTATGGGGAAATGTTATTTACCCTTTTGAACCCTTAGCTTGGGTACAAAGTGGTTATTTATTGGCTTGCTGCGCCATCGTCAAAAGCGATATAGAAATCGCCTTTTTTGATTAGTTAATTTTCTTTTCGACTTAAATCAACGAAGTGTTCGATAACCTGCATAAATTCGTGTGGCTGTTGTAATCCAACAAATCGTTCCAAAGACGTAAGCCAACACAACAAAGTGCGCCGGCAACAAACAAATCAACACAAGAAAAGCGATGGTCTCTGCGCCTTCTGCTAAACCGCCAATAAAGTGTAACGACTTACCGCCATAATCCAGATTTTCAATATGGCGCTTTTCCGCCATGATGGCAAAGGCCAAAAAGCTGCTTCCCGTCCCCATAAAAGAGAAAATAACAAAGCTGGCCGCTAATGCATTCTCTGCTGGATTTGCCAATGCAAAGCCAAAAATAACCGCAGAGTAAAAAATAAAGTCCAATGTAATATCAAGATAACCACCTAAATCCGTAGGCTCTTGCACTCGCGCTACGGCGCCATCTAACCCATCCATCAAGCGATTAAGAATAATAAGAATCAAAGCAAGCCAGTAATACTCTTGACTCAAGGATGGCACAGACAAGATCCCCATCACAAAGCCAAATACGGTGATGTGATTTGCTTTAATTCCTATTGCATCGAGCTTTAACGCGATATTTCGCAAAGGTGCTTTCAATTGTTTAATAAAAAATGGATCTAACATAAATAAAACAACTCTCACTTATCAAGAATGACTCAGCCGCTATAGACTTGGTACAATGACTTAAAACTTATCGAATGTAAGGCTCTTATGATACACGCAAAGCAATATAGTTCCTCAGGACCAAACCTTATTATTATTCACGGTTTATTCGGTAACGCAGATAACTGGCATTCCATTGCACAAGGCTTATCTGAACACTTTAATCTGTTTTGCATTGATTTACCCAATCATGGTCAATCATCTTCTATGCCAGACGCGACTTACCCAAAAATGGCTCAGGCAGTTTTAGATTGGACAACGTCTCAAAACATCAAATCTTTCCATTTACTCGGCCACTCTATGGGCGGGAAAGTGGCTATGCAAATGGCTTCGCTGGCGGAGCAGTCAAGCAATATTAAAATAGAAAAGCTCATCGTCGCCGATATTGCTCCTGTAGACTACAAACCAAGCCATACCGACATTTTGAAAGGCTTAAAAGCGGTCCAATCTAGTGACGTAAGCTCCCGTAAAGCCGCTGATGATATTTTAAGTCAGTATGAACCAAGTCTGGCAATTCGACAGTTTTTATTGAAAAACTTGGTTAGAACAGAAGACAAACTGTATCAACTTGCCTTATCCGTCAACAACATTGCCGACAGCTATAGCACAATATTGAAAAAGCCTAAAATAAGCCAAGCGATTAGCACACCTACGTTATTCATCAAAGGCGAACATTCGGACTATATCATTTCGGATTATCAACAAGACATTATGGCAGCCTTTCCGAACGCTTCTTTTAAAATACTGTCCGGAACTGGACATTGGCTTCATGCAGAAAAGCCCATGCCATTTAGTAGCTTAGTGAAGCGCTTTTTACAGCAAGATTAACATTGCGTGTCGGCACAAAGTCCGTATTTGTCTTTTAAATAAGATGCGGACGGCAAAACAACGCCATGAGATCGAATTAGATATGGATTAAACGTCACTCTCAACATGTCTGGATAATCGGCTTCTATCAAAAGTTCACTGTCGTTCCACGCTCGAATCCTTTCCACCAAAGCTGTTAGTTTGGAGCGACTATCGGAATGAATAGCAAAGAGCGAACCAGCTCTAACAAAAGCAAATGAAGAGCCAATCATTATGCGTTGTTTATGGAATAAGAGCTTTAGAATATCTTGCGCGACTCCATCCTGATAAAGCCGTGTATCTACCAAAGATAGAATCACTTCAGACTCTTCCAACAAAAAATTGACCGACTTCAAGACAGATAAACGATCTGTGTCTGTTTTTAAAAAGCGTAATTCAAAACCATACTCTGCGGCTTCTTTTTCCATTTTTTGTCGATCAATAAAAAGTGCATCACTATAAAGTACAGCCAATGGTTTTCGGTCAAACCAAACAGCATTAAGCAACGCAAAATGCTTATCCAAAGGCGCACCAGAAAACACACCACTACTCGGTATTAAGCAGTCTTTTTGAATATTCAAATACTCTTCTTGCCCAATGAAAGTGGCAATCACAATACCTGCGTTAACAGTTGAGCAAATTTGGGAATAACTGTCTCTGCCTATTGTCACCAGAATATCGTCGTTTTGAAGCGCAGCTATATTCTGATCAAAAGCGGAACTTCGAACAGGTTTCGCTTGAAGAGAAGAAGGTAAAAGAGCGGATAGTTGAAACGTCAAAGAACGTACTGAACTTTCAGTAGCATCATGTATGACATACACGGAAGCAAAGACCTTAGCGGACAGCAGCATTACGATGAAAGTTACAAAAATCCTTTTCACTTAATAATCCAGATTAAAAAGTAATATTGGTGAAGGCATAACTGCCTTCGTCGTAATTATTATGTCTTGAAATAAGAGAGCTATTATCTAAACTGAACATATCTGTTTGAACTAATACACTAACAAATAAGCTCATACAAGGCTGAAATGCTGTCACCACAATTTTTGTCTCATCCTACTTACTTCAGCCTATAATCATCCGCAAGATAGGTTCCCAAGATACGAACTTCCTCTGAGAAGAAACCAAGTTCTTCTAAGGCTGCTTGCATAGCAGATGATTGAAAATGCGCTTCAACATCTATATAAAACTGAGTTGCGGTAAAGTTCCCGTTTACCATATAGCTTTCTAGCTTCAACATATTAATTCCTTGCGTCGCAAAACCGCCCATTGCCTTATAAAGCGCAGCTGGAATGTTACGAACTCGAAACATAAAGGAAGTAATGTAAGTTTGACCCTCTTCGAACACAGGCATTTTTTGTTGACGGGAAAAGACTAAGAAGCGAGTCGTATTCCCAACCGTGTCATTGAAGTGAGTTTTCAGGATATTCAAGCCATACAATTCAGCAGCCAACTCAGACGAAATCACAGCAAGCCCAAGTTCTTCATTCTCTGCGATATGCTTTGCAGCACCTGCCGTGTCATACATCGCCTGATTTTTTGCGTTTAGCGCCTTGATGTTTGCATCACATTGCGCCAAAGCTTGAGGGTGACTGCCTATGCGATTTATTTGCTCAAGCGTTACACCATGACAAGCCATTAAACAATGATTCACTGGCTCAAAGTGCTCTTTTACAACATAAAGCTGAGTCCGTTTGAGTTCTCGATAAATCTCTTCAACTCGACCTGCTGTGGAGTTCTCAACAGGGATCATGGCGTAATACGCGTCACCTCGTTCAACCATCTTTAAGGCATCAGCAAAGGTCGCGCAGTGGACACTGGCCCAGTCAGGGAAGGTGTGTTTGCAAGCAAGATGCGAATAAGCACCTGGCTCGCCTTGATAAGCAACGATTTTAGTTGCATCAAGAGTAAGATGTTGCTCTGGCATATTAAAAAGAATTCTGTGATATATTTCTTTTACAGTAACAAATAGGCGTGGCGAGATATATAAAAATGCACAAATTTTGGCATTATATTGTAAGTATCTTCCCCTAAAAGTGGCTAATTAAACAAACGAACTCTGTGATGAAAAGCATATTTATATTATTAGTAAAAGCTTACCAAGTTACCATTAGCCCGTATTTAGGAAGTAACTGCCGTTTTTACCCAAGTTGCTCTCATTACATGATTGAAGCAATTGAAAAAAAAGGCGTAATAAAAGGTGTGTACCTTGGCGTGAAGCGCTTATCAAAATGCCACCCTTGGGGTGAAAGCGGCCTAGACCCAGTTCCACCCTGCAAATGTGATAACGAAAAGCAAAACAAAGAGAGTTAGCTGTCGATCCTTCCAATCTGCAGCTTTAAATCACTGGCAATCAACACAGCTTGTGTTCGATTATTAATTTCCAATTTACGAAAAATCGCTGTGATATGAGCTTTTACCGTCGCCTCAGAAATGGATAGTTCAAAAGCAATTTGCTTGTTCAATAAGCCTTCATGAAGGTAACACAGCACTTTATATTGTTGAGGGGTGAGTTCTGCGACTTTATTTTGCACAGATAAGTCGGGCTTGGGTTGGCTTTCAACGGCTTGCTTCAAGTTCTCAGGTAGCCAAATATCACCCGCTAGAATCGCGTTAATTGCTTGTGCGTAAGTGACAGGTTCACTGGTTTTAGGAATGAACCCCAAAGCACCAGCATCAATCACTTTTGCCACCATGGCACTGTCTTCACTACCAGAAATAATGGCGACAGGCACATCAGGGAAGTCTTTTCGGATTCTAATCAATCCATATAATTCACCACTGCCTGGCATATTTAAATCCAGCAAGAGTAAATCTAAATCATCTGTCTTCTCTAAACATTGAAGTGTGGAGTCTAAATCTTGGGATTCCGCTATCTCAACGCCCTGTATTTCTGCCCGTAGTGCACTACTTAGTGCGCTACGGAACAGAGGATGATCATCCGCGATAATAAGTGATATCACTGCCTACCCTTTTAAATGTATAAAGTGTTACACATTTAAGCGGTTTTCAATCAAATCATCAACCACACTTGGATCGGCTAGCGTACTTGTATCGCCCAACTGATCATGTTCACTCGCTGCAATTTTTCTCAAAATACGGCGCATGATTTTTCCAGAGCGTGTTTTTGGCAAACCTTTACTCGCCCACTGAATCAAATCAGGCGTAGCAATTGGACCAATCTCTTGACGCACAAACTGCTTCAGAGACTTAGTCAGTTCTTCGTCAGGCGTAACATCAGCTACAGCACTGACATACACATAAATGCCCTGCCCTTTAATATCATGAGGGTAACCAACGATCGCCGCTTCAGCAACGGCTGGGTGAGCAACCAATGCACTTTCAATCTCAGCCGTACCAAGACGATGACCTGATACATTCAGCACGTCATCCATACGACCCGTTATCCAATAATGGCCGTCTGCATCTCTTGATGCACCATCACCGGTAAAGTACATACCATCAAAAGTGCTGAAGTAAGTTTGCTCAAAACGTTCGTGATCACCATAAACCGTACGAGCTTGCCCCGGCCAAGAGTCCGTAATGACCAAACCGCCGTCGACTTGCACACCTTGTTCATTAAGCTCAACGCCTTGCGCATCGACCAATGCAGGCTGCACGCCAAATAAAGGTCCAGTACAAGAGCCCGGCTTAGCGTCGCCTTGTACAACACGCGGCGTCATCATGATGCCACCGGTCTCTGTTTGCCACCAAGTATCAACAATTGGGCAAGAAGCATTACCAATTTCAGAATAATACCAAGACCAAGCTTCTGGATTAATTGGCTCGCCAACACTTCCCAAGACACGCAATGAATCACGCTTACTAGAGCGAGTCGCTTCATCGCCTTTTGACATCAAAGCTCGGATCGCAGTCGGTGCTGTGTACAAAAGAGACACATTATATTTATCGACAACACGACCAATTCGGCCAGAATCAGGGTAAGTCGGCACGCCTTCAAACAGAATACTCGTTGTTGCATTGGCTAGAGGCCCGTACACCATATAACTGTGTCCAGTGATCCACCCCACATCAGCAGCACACCAATAAATATCATCTGGTTTTAGGTCAAACACCAATTCATGGGTTAAAGAGGCGTACACCAAATAGCCGCCAGTAGTATGAACAACCCCTTTTGGCTTACCTGTAGAACCTGAAGTGTATAGAATAAACAGAGGATCTTCGGCGTCCATCGGCTCAACAGAGCATTCTGTGTTTTCGTCTTTTGCTTCAACAGCCCAATCTAAGTCTCGGCCATTAAACCAAGGCACATCTTTCTGCGTGTATCGATAAACCAAAACTTTCTCAACAGAAGGACACGCATTGTTATCCAATGCCATATCAACGTTGTGTTTCAGTGGAATAGTATTACCCGCGCGACGGCCTTCATCAGCTGTAATCACCAGTTTCACTTCACAGTCATTTAGACGATCTGCGATAGCGTGAGCAGAAAAGCCACCAAATATAACGGAATGAATCGCACCAATTCGAGCACAAGCCAACATACTGTAAACCGCTTGTGGAATCATGGGCATGTAGATAGCGACGCGATCGCCTTTTTTAACGCCTTGTCGCTTAAGAAGATTTGCTAAACGACCCACTTCATCGTGTAGGTTTTGGTAGGTAACGGCTACTTTATCATCGGTTTCGGCATCGCCTTCACAATAATAAGCAACTTTGTTTGCGTGTTTCGCTAAATGGCGGTCAATACAGTTGTAAGCGACGTTCAGTTCACCATCTTCAAACCACTTAATATTGACATTACCACGTTGAAACGAGGTATTTTTTACCTTGCTGTAAGGTGTAATCCAGTCTAAACGCTTCCCTTCTTCACCCCAAAATTCGTTTGGGTTTTCAATCGATTCTTGATAGCGTTTTTCAAATTCTGCCTGACTTACGTTGGCGTTTTTTGCCGCCTCATTTGAGGTTGCGCTATATAATGACTTCATAACCCGCTCCATTGTTAAATTTGTTATTCGGATGCGAGACCACTATAACTCGCTCTATTTGCGAATCTATTCCACTTTAGTCTTATTAGCTCTTTACTACGCATCAACACTCACCAGACTCTTCCGGCCTTAACAAAAAAGGGCAAACGCACGTCTTGCTTATGATGTGGGTCCGACCAAGCATCACGAATAATAGGTTCTGCATTTAGCAAAAACTCATCCCCATGTTCTTGAATATATGACTGAGAAGCCGACCAAGTACGGATAAAATTCAGTGTTTGAGAAACCGACCAATGGCAATTAAGCTCAAAATTCGGCACGTTCATAAGCTCAAAAGGAAACCGAATATCATTGTATTGATTCCATAACACTCGGCTCTGAGAAGGCCAGTAATTACTAAGGTGTGGTAAGATATTCTCAGAAATCACCTTGTCTTCTACTTCCCCTATTTGCAACCAGTTATATCCCCAACACACAAACAATCCACCAGGCTTAAGCACTCGGCGCAGCTCTTGCCAAAATTGATCCAAATCAAACCAATGTAGGGCATGAGCGACACAGACAAGATCAAAAGAATGATCAGGATAGGCTGAGCTTTCAGCCGAACCAATTTGATAATTTACTTTACGATGAGGCGTTGCCGCATTGACTTGAGAAGCACTAATATCAGAGGCTTCGACCCTTTCAAAATACACTGCGAGATCTAAAGATGCTTGGCCTGTTCCACAAGCACAATCCCACACGACACTGTTTGAAGGCGCTTGTTGAGATAACCAATAATAAAGCTCAGCCGGATACATAGGGCGAGTTTTTGAGTAAATATTAGAAGACTGTCCATCAAACGTGCGCATAAAAACCTCAAAATTAAAGGACGTTACTCCCTGTTAAAATGATCTCTTTTATTGGGATAACACCCCATATTCGTTGAGTACAGAACGAGCTTCCTCAACTCCTTTTACTCGATACGCCTGCATTCCCATGTCATTTGCCGTATCAATATTGACCTGATTATCGTCTATAAAGAGTATCTCTTTTGGTGCGACCCGTAATTGACCTAAGACGTGCTGATAAATGGTTTCATCAGGTTTCGTTGCTCCCACTAAATGGGACGCATAATAGCTATGAAATTTACCAGCCAAGCCCATTTCATCCATTAAACGTGGCCAATGTGCGGCATTCGTATTGGACAAAATCGCTCTATGGTATTCAGGCTTAACCGAATCCACCAGCGACAAAGCACCATCAAACAAGCCTCTTGGCCATGCTTTAAAGGCCGTTTTAAATATTTCTTTATCAACATGACTGCAGACTTCTTTCAGTAAAGCCTCAGCAAAATGATCAAACGACACTCTACCGGAATCAAATGCGGCAACCGCTGGTGATTTCAACCATTTCAACCACACTTCCGCTTCTTCACCTTGGGTATTCAGCATGGCATGCATTTCCGAAACATCGCCCAGGTCAACTAACACATTCCCTAAATCAAACAATACAACGCGAACATTACGATTCTGTTCCATACACCCTTCCTATCAAATTTCGGCCCTAACCTTAAATCATTGATCACCTTTTAGAAAACAATCCAATCAAAAATAAAAAGTGTTATTCACTCGAATTCTCACAAAAAGACACAAAACAAAACAAACATAGACTATGGTCTATCTAGGAAGAAAACATCTCAATGCATACTATAAGCTTGGACTAAATACACAGGAAAAGCATAAAAATAGAAGTACAACAAAATAAATTCAGCAACACTTACCTGCGCACCCCCAACTATAGGAGAAAAATAATATGAAATTGGGATTTGTGTCTAAAGCAATACTGTCCAGTGCAACCGCCGTTGCCCTTACTCTGTCTGCAAGCAACTCATTCGCTGCTGACAATCGAGACTACATTCTAGCGACCGCTTCAACAGGTGGAACCTATTACCCCGTGGGTGTTGCTATTGCGACTTTGAGCAAAGTAAAACTTACCCCTAAATTTGGTTTCTCTGTTTCTGCAATCAGTTCTGCAGGCTCAGGTGAAAACATCAAATTAATCCGAGAAAACCAAGCGCAATTTGCTATTTTGCAAGGTCTTTATGGTGCATGGGCTTGGAATGGCGAAGGCCCATTTGAAAGTTCCGGCAAGCAGACAGACCTACGTTCTGTTTCCATGCTTTGGCAAAACGTAGAACATCTTGTTTTACACACAGACCTCGTAAAAACAGGCACAGTTTCTGATTTAAAAGCCCTTGAAGGAACCAGTAATAAATTCTCAATAGGCAGCAAAAATTCAGGCACAGAAGGCTCTGGCCGCCAACAACTTAAAGGCTTAGACATTGACCCAGATAAATTCAACCTTGCTTACATGGGCTATGGTGCCAGTGCAGATGCGATGCAAAATGGCAATATTGAAGGCATGAACACACCAGCTGGTGTACCAGTTAGCGCCGTTACTCGCCTTTATGCTTCTATGAATGGCAAAGCAAAAGTACTGGATTACACAGACGAGCAAATGAAAGCGGCCAACGGAAGTTATGATTTATGGACGCGCTACGTTATTCCTGCTGATACTTACCCAGGCCAAACGAAAGCAATCAATACCGTTGCTCAACCGAACTTCCTAGCGACTCATAAAAACATGTCAGAAGAGGATGTTTATGAGTTAACTAAGTCCCTTTATGAAAACCTAGCGTACTTAAGCGCAATCCATAAAGCGACCTCTGTTATGTCTATTAAAAAAGCCATTGCTGGACTTCCTGTCCCATTGCATCCTGGTGCAGCACGTTACTACCGAGAACGCGGTATTAATATTCCTGCTCGTCTAATCGCAGAATAAGTCCTACCCATAAAACAACACCGTAGCGCTTACGGTGTTGTTTTTGTGCTAATCGTTTTTTGTACATAATAAGGTCGCTTGTCTATGACTGCTTCATCGCAACCCAATGAGTCTCAAGAAATCAATCTAAGTGATTTTGAAACAACACACCGTTCAGGGCCTTGGTTGAATCGTTTTGTTTTTACCCTTTCTGTTTTATTAGCAGTTGCCCATATTTATATAAATACTTTGGGAACATTGCCCGAGTTATGGGTTTCCGCTTTTCACTTTGCCGGATTTGGTGCCTTATGCGCCTTACTAATACCCGCAAATCCCAAATGGCGAAACAGCAAAATTGCCATGGTATTTGACAGCGTCATTGTATTGGCACTGGTTGCGATGGTGTTCTATATCATCCTATTTGAAGACGCTCTGTATAATCGAGGCGTCACCTTTAACACTGGAGACTGGATTGTTTCCTTCGTCAGTGTGGCTCTGGCGCTTGAGCTTATTCGTCGAACCAGTGGTTGGTTTATCCCCTTTTTGATTCTGATTGCCTTAACCTATGTGGTGGTTTGGGGACAATGGCTTGGAGGCATGTTCACCTTTCCCGGTTTAAGCCTCGAAACACTCATGTATCGCAGCTTCTTTAGCACAGATGGCATGTTTGGCTCTATCTCCCGAATCTCATGGAGCTTCGTCTTCATGTTCATTCTTTTTGGTGCATTTTTAGTCAAATCTGGCGCTGGGGATTTCATCATAGATTTGTCCCGCTCCCTAGCCAGTAAAATGATTGGCGGTCCAGGTTTTGTCGCGGTATTAGGGTCAGGTTTGATGGGTTCTGTTTCTGGTTCTTCTGTAGCCAATACAGTTTCTACTGGTGTCATCACTATCCCCTTAATGCGCAAGGCGGGCTTTCCCGCTCGATTTGCTGCTGGTATAGAAGCGGCCGCATCAACAGGTGGTCAATTAATGCCTCCTGTTATGGGTGCTGGTGCATTTATCATGGCTTCTTATACGCAAGTATCTTATGTCAACATAATCAGTGTCGCGGCGATTCCTGCCTTACTTTATTTTCTCTCTGTTGGTTTCTTTGTTCGTGTGGAAGCAAAACGAAGTAAGGTAATTGCCACCCAAAGCGATGATGAGATTGTGGTTTCAGAAGTCTTAAAAAGTGGATGGCATCATATTCTTCCCCTTGGTGTTCTTGTCACTCTACTTGTTCAAGGGTTTACTCCTACTTATGCAGCTGGCATTAGTATTCTTGCCGTCATTGCAGCTTCTTTTTTATCTAAAAAGCATCGTATGGGGCCTGTTGAAATTTTAGATGCCATGGCTCAAGGCGCTAAAAACATGTCTACAACGGCGGTTTTGCTTGTTGGAATTGGGTTGGTTGTCAATGTTATCAGTACCACTGGCGTAGGAAACACCTTCTCGCTATTGATTACTGATTGGGCCGGTGGAAGCCTTTTCTTCACCATTATCTTAATCGCTATTGCTTCCTTGATTCTTGGAATGGGGTTGCCTGTTACAGCGTCTTATATTGTTTTGGGAACGCTATCTGCACCTGCTTTGTATAACTTGATTGCAGAAAGTCAGCTTATTGAGATGATGACATCGGGCACGCTACCAGAAGCGGCAAATGCTATTTTTATGCTGGTTGATCCTGCGGCTCTTGCGACATTGGTACAAGGCATGCCGATCGAACAAGCTGAAGCATTATTGGCTCAAGTACCAAGTGACTTCAAAGGTATGTTAATGGATCAAGCGTTAGGCGCTCAAACAGTCGCTATGATCTTGGTGACAGCTCACATGATCATCTTTTGGCTCTCTCAAGATAGTAATGTCACGCCGCCTGTTTGCCTAACCGCCTTTGCTGCCGCTGCCATCGCCAAAACGCCACCTATGTTAACAGGCATGACTGCTTGGAAATTGGCCAAAGGCTTGTATATAGTTCCTCTATTGATGGCTTACACTCCATTAATTGGCGGCGATGGTGATGAGTTATTGCGACTTACTTTTTTTGCTATTTTTGGAATGTATGCCTTGGTATCGGCAATGGAAGGGTATTTAGAAGATAAGCTTTCTATTGTCACAAGAGCGCTAATGTTAGCAGCGTCATTTATGATGTTATGGCCAAATTTAGACTTATGGATTCAAGTGGTTGGCTTGGTTCTATTTCTAGTTGTTTTCGTACTGGGAAATATTACTTATAAGAAAAAGGCGTAAGCTCACTTTTGAAGAAAGTGAAACCGTATTTAGTAAAGCAAAACAAGCGCGCAGGATAAGCGCACTTGTTTCTTTCTCTGTGACAAAAAAGTATTGAGTTTAACTTTCCCTAGCCATCATCTTCACCCAACTCGCAACATGCTGTTCATCTTTCGCTTTCGCCTCAGGTGAAATAGATTGAGTCGTTGGAATCTTGGTCGTCATTGGGTTCACTGGATGACCTTTCACATGCAATTCATAATGTAAATGCGCCCCTGTCGAACGTCCTGTGTTGCCAGACAAAGCAATAACTTGCCCTCGCTTAACTTTCTGGCCTTTTTTCACCAACACCTTACTTAAATGCAAAAACCGAGCACCGTAGGGGCCATTGTAATCCAGTACTAGATATTTACCAGCGTACTTATGGGTTGCAACACGGGTCACAACGCCATCACCTGTAGCCAATACTTTCGTACCAATTGGAGTTGCTAAATCTACCCCGTTATGTGGTGCAATATGGCCTGTAATTGGGTGTAATCTATTCGGATTAAAAGGAGAGCTAATTCTGTATTTCTGGGCAGTAGGCCAGCGTCTTAAGGATGGTGTCAGGCTGTTGCCTTCCTCATCATAAAATCGACCATCCGAGTGTAGAAAAGCTCGATAAGTTTCGCCTTTTACCGTCAGCTGCAATGCTTCTAGCTGAGTTGTGCCAACCTGAATACCATCAATACTTCCCGTTTTCAGAACCAGAACAAATGCATCGTTTGCTCTTAAGTCTTTACGAAAATCCACTCGACCTTCTAACACATCATGAATAATGAGTATGTTACTGTCCGACAAACCTATTTTTTTAGCTGACTCATAGAAACTGCCTTCAATTTGGCTGTGTACCACCTGTTGCGAGTAATTCACAGGTGTAATGTGTTCCTCATACGAATAACCACCGCTCTCATGACGCACATAAGACACACCTTTACTGATATCAATACGTCGAGTTAAAGAAACTAAACCGCCAGTTTCATCCAGTGTGAAGGTGTATTTTTCTTTGGGTAATAAAGGTTCAAGCACTAGATATTCTTGATCCGCGTCTAAAATGGCGTACATAGATTTTCTCGATAAACCAAGACGAGAGAAAATACGAGCCAATGAATCACCAGACTTAATCACATAATCAATGGAGGTATAGGTAGAAGCAGGCGTTTCTTCAACAGATGATTGTAGTATAGGAGTCAGTATACTTTGTAATGTCGAGTCGATTATTTCCTGCAATGGGTCAATAAAAACCGAGTCATCGTTGTGTTCACTTACGTTTGATTGCTGGCTGTTTCCATTAGGCAAAACGTATTCGTCAAGGTTATCAGCTGGCACAACTAAGGCTTTATAAACCAGAAAAAAAATGAAGAAGAGACTGGTATTGATGGTTAACCAAACTTTAGGTGCAGAAAAGCTCCAATCGGTAAGGCGTCTTATAAATTGCATAAACTAGCTCGTTAAACAAAAAGTGGCTCAAGAGGAAATAAGCTCCATGTCGATACCATCGACCACACTTATTCCAATAAATAATAAGAAGTAGAACCACACTTTGTAGTATTGGCATTTGCCTTACTACCGTTGGGAAGTAAATAATCCCACTCTATGCTTGATTCCTATAGAGTTTTACAAAACCCGCACAAAACATTATTGACATTAATAATCGGGGTAGAATACGGCATTTCCCCTTTTAAGGAAATACCCACTCTAACGAGAAAGCCACACTTGCCCATTAGCTCCTTATTGAGGAGTTCATAAATGCTACTTATACACTCGAAAAATATTGGACGCCCTCTTTCCTGCTGAGTAGTATAAAGTTTAAGTTCCCTATCAGTAACACACTCATTTATGTCAGACTTTTCCGGTTACCAGATACGTTCATTTCATTATGGAACAGAATCAACAAGCCTAGAATCAGCCATTTTGGTGGAGGAAACCCCTCTCGCCATTAGTGTTGGTGGCATTGCCTACGCCGTCATGATGGTAACGCCTATTCATTTGGAAGAATTTGTCATTGGCTTTGCTTTAAGTAAAGGCATTATTGAAGACTTATCCGACATCCGTGATATCTGTATTGAAGCCGTTAACGTTCAATTGGATATTGATAGTATTTCGATCAATTTAGACATCAGTCCGCGCAGGTTTAATCACTTTAAACAAAAACAAAAAACACATCTTGGAGTAACTGGGTGCGGTTTATGTGGTGTCGAATCCTTAGCTCAAGCCATTCCAGAGTTGTCCAAGTTAGCACCAAGCAAAACCATCGAACCCGACACACTCGCCGCACTAAGACAGCAATTAACAGAACATCAAAAGCTTGGCCAACTCACAGGAGCAATTCATGCGGCTTTACTTCTTTCTCCTGACAACAAACCAATCTGTTGCATGGAAGATATTGGACGCCATAATTCCTTAGATAAGGTTATTGGTTTCGCTAAAAAAAACGCCATAAGCTTACATAATCATAATGTGCTAATGTCGAGTCGATGTAGTACAGAATTGGTGCAAAAAGCAGTCCGTGTTGGATTATCTCAACTCACACATTTAGCATCACCTAGCACCCTTGCCGTCAAACTTGCCAAGCACTATGGGCTTACATTGATTCATTTACCTAAACAAGATGCGCCTCGTATATTCGCGCCTTGTATGCAGTCAGAGGACACAGTCAATGAGTAAAAACTCAACCAATGAGACAAAGAATTTTTACAAACCTTATAAAGGGCCAGCAGGTGGTTGGGGCGCATTAAAAAGCACCACAGAGCATTGGTTTAAAAGTGAGAACACAGTGCGAAATATCCACACGCTTTTAAAAACTAACCAACCGCATGGCTTTGACTGTCCCGGCTGCGCTTGGGGTGAAAAGCATGACCCTGCCAAAATACGTTTTTGTGAAAATGGTGCTAAAGCCGTTAACTGGGAGGCAACATCCCGCAAGGTAGACGCTGCTTTTATGGCAAAACACAGCGTGTCTTGGTTAAACACGCAAAGCGATTACTTTCTTGAATTTCAAGGCCGCCTTACAGAACCACTCAGCTACAACCGAGAAACAGACCATTACGAACCGATTTCTTGGGAGCAAGCCTTTCAAAAAATAGGCGAGACACTTAAAGCTCAATCAAATCCAAACAAGGTCGCTTTTTACACCTCTGGCCGCGCGAGTAATGAAGCCGCGTTCCTCTATCAACTCTTTGCTCGCGCCTACGGAACAAACAACTTTCCAGATTGTTCGAACATGTGCCACGAAGCAAGCGGCTATGGACTAACAAGCAGTATCGGCATAGGCAAAGGCACAGTAGAAATAGACGATTTTGAAAAGGCCGATGCTGTATTTGTTTTTGGGCAAAACCCCGGCACCAACCACCCTCGTATGCTAGAAACACTCAAAGAAGTCGTACAGCGTGGCGGTCAACTGATAAGCTTTAATACCTTGCACGAAAGAGGGTTAGAGCGCTTCCAAAACCCACAAAGCCCAATTGAAATGCTCACAAATGGCTCAAAGCCAACCAGCACAAATTATTTCTGCCCTAAGATTGGCGGTGACATGGCAGTGGTTCGAGGCGTTGTGAAAGTATTAATTGAAATGGAAGAAGTCGCTCAAAAAGAAGGCAAAGCCATTTTTGATCATGACTTCATTAACCAACATACCCTAGGTCTAGAAGACTACCTAGAACAGGTGAAACAAACCTCTTGGTCTAATATTCTTCAACAATCTGGTTTAACCAAAGAAGACATTATTCATACCGCCAATGTCTACGCCAAAGCAGAGAGTGTCATCATCACATGGGCGATGGGTATCACTCAGCATCACCATTCTGTGGCAACCATTCATGAAATAGTAAACTTGCTTGCCTTGCGAGGAAACCTAGGCAAACCAGGAGCTGGCGCCTGCCCAGTGCGAGGACACAGTAACGTACAAGGTGACAGAACCATGGGCATTAATGAGTGCCCTTCTCCAGCCTTCCTAGAAGCATTGGAAAAACGCTTTCAATTTACGCCTCCCAAAGAGCACGGTTTAGCCGTTGTAGACACCATTCGTGCCATGCGAGATGGAAAAATCGGTGTATTTATTGCTCTCGGCGGTAACTTTGCTGCCGCAACGCCTGATACACAAGCAACAGAAAGCGCCCTCAAACAATGTGAACTGACTGTTCAAGTCAGCACCAAGCTCAATCGCTCTCATCTGATTACTGGTAAAGACGCCATTATTTTACCTTGCCTCGGTCGTACCGATATCGACCATCAAGAAAAAGGTCAACAAAAAGTAACAGTAGAAGACTCTTTTAGTATGATCCATGCCTCTGGTGGTGTACTGGAACCTCTAAGCGAGCAGCAAAAATCCGAACCAGCCATTATTGCTGGCATAGCAGAAGCCACCTTAGGGAAGTTCCCAATCAATTGGGCTGAAGCAATCGGTGATTACGGTATTATTCGAGATCATATTGCGGCGGTCGTTCCAGGCTTTCATCATTTTAATCAACGTATATTGGAAGATGGCGGTTTTTATCTTGGCAATAGTGCAAGAAAGAGAAACTGGAAAACGCCATCTGGAAAAGCAATTATTCACAATCATCCATTACCAGAATCCATTCTGCCAAAACGTGCTCAAGATTTGTCTTCCGAGAAAACGCTTGTTTTGCAGACCTTGCGATCACACGATCAATACAACACAACTATCTATGGTATGAATGACAGATATCGAGGCATAAAAGGTGAACGTAATGTCGTCTTTATTAATCCTGCGGATATACAACGCCTAGGCTTCAAAGAAGGCCAAAGTGTAACATTGCGGTCAATCTGGGATGACAAGGTAGAACGAAAAGTACAGGGATTCAAGTTGGTTCCCTACAGCATTCCTGCTGGCAATATTGCTGCGTATTATCCTGAGACCAACCCATTAGTGCCACTCGATAGTCTAGGGGAATTCAGCAATACTCCAACATCAAAAAGTATTGCTATTGAATTAGAAGATTATGAAACAAACAGTAAAATCGATTTACAAGCAACATAAAACCCAAGAAACAAACCGAGCTTAAGCTCGGTTTGTTTCTTTTAGCTTTACTTCCTTATTAAGAAAACTGATTAGAGAATTGACTAACTGCATCCACAACGCGCTGTGCACCATCTTGAATTTCGACAATCACATCACCTGCTTCATTAGATAACGCCAAACCTTGCTCTGCCTGCTGCTTACCTTCATTAATTAAGGCAACCGCTTTCTCTGCTAGCTCTTGATTCTGCATCACCACAGCGACAATCTCTTCCGTCGCTTCACTGGTGCGTGAAGCCAACTGTCTTACTTCATCCGCAACGACAGCAAAGCCTCGCCCTTGCTCACCAGCTCGAGCCGCTTCAATCGCGGCATTCAAAGCCAACAAGTTAGTTTGATCCGCAATTCCTTGAATACTCTGAATGATACTGCCAACTAATTGAGACTGTTTATCTAGCTCAGAAATACCTTCAGCTGCTTGCGCCATCTGGTCAGATAATTGATGCATAACCTTCACAGTTTCTTTTACTACTTCACTGCCTTTTTGAGCGCTGCTGTCTGTTTGTTTGGACGTAGTAAAAGCAATATCAGCCGCTTCAGAAACCGCTATTTCTTGCATGACCTGATCTGTGATAATGGTGGCAAATTTCACAACTTTATAGAAATGACCATGAACATTTGAAATAGGGTTGTATGACGCTTCTAGCCATACTATATTGCCTCGGCTATCAACTCGCTTGAATCGCTCCGCAACAAATTCACCTTTATTCAAACGCTCCCAAAACTGCTTGTAGACTTCAGAAGAAGACTCTTCAGACGTACAAAAAATTCTATGATGCTCACCTTTAATCTGCTCTAAACTGTACCCCATTCCTTGTAGGAAACGGTCATTCGCGGTCAAGATATGCCCCGTCATATCAAACTCAATAACAGCAGTAGACCTTTGCAAGGCCGCAATGATGTTCTCATCTTCTCGCGAGTTACTGATAGTTCTTGTTAAATCATTACAATGTAACGAGAGCTCTTTTACTTGACCTGTTTTACTATCAAAAATCGGCTGAAAAATCCCTCGTAGCCAAAACACACTATCAGCACTTTTCTCAACTTCTATGGCGCCAACCCAATGTTTTTTATCCTTTATAGCATTTACAAATGCCTTGTAATGTCCAGTATTTCGCGCATAAGTGGGTGCTAAATCAGTCAGTTTTTTTCCAACCAACTCTTTTTCTGAAAAGCCTAAATCATCAATAATTTTTTGATTAATATGAAAGATAGTTCCATCTTCCGCCATTCTTATGACCAACATTTCCAGCTTTAAACTTTCTCTCACCTGACTCAGTGAATGTAGCTGTTCCTTAACTGACTCGAGTTCTTTCTTCAAATTTCCATTAAACATCCCAGTCTCCAAAGCGATTCAATATAAAATATAGGCAATAACCAAACAGTAATAGGAACAGTATAGCCCAGACCAAATTTCTTTCCGGTTTTAATACAAGAATTCAGATTAAACATTCTCTCACAAGACCAAATAAAGTCTGTACAAAAGAACTCTTTTTTACAATATTTATAGCACCGTCTACATGCACAGCAACATAAATAAAAAAGTATGTCTTACCATTCTTTTATTGCTCTACATCAAACGACTTACCAAAAGCAAAGCAACGACAACGGTTTTGCGCTATAAATAAACCTTCTCTTTTCCAAAACGACAGGATTACGTTTATGAAAATCGCCGTTTTTTCTTGCAAGCCTTATGACAAGCGCACACTTTCTACTTATACACAAAATACAAATTTATCTATGAGCTATTTTGAAAGTCGCTTAAGTATGGAAACCATCGACTTAGTAAAAGGTTTTGATGCCGTGTCTTGCTTCGTCAACGACGATGTGAACGCAGATGTCATTAAGCGCCTTAAACAACAAGGCGTGAACACCATTGCATTGCGTTGTGCAGGTTTTAACAATGTTGATTTAGAAGCAGCAAAACAAGAAGGTATCAAAGTTTTTCATGTGCCAGATTACAGTCCAACGTCTGTGGCGGAACATGCTGTTGCTCTGATCATGACACTGAACAGAAAAACTCACAGAGCTTATCATCGAGTAAAAGAAGGAAACTTTGCGCTAGAAGGCTTAATGGGATTCAACCTAGAAGGCAGAACAGTCGGTTGCGTTGGAACAGGCCGAATTGGTGCGGCTTTTTGTCGTATCATGAAAGGGTTTGGTTGCAATGTTTTATGTTTCGACCTTTACCCTTCAGATGAACTGATCGGCATGGGTTGCAAATACGTGTCTCTCGACGAACTATACAACCAAAGTGACATCATCAGTTTGCATTGCCCATTGAATGAATCAACACACCACCTAATCGACAATCAAAGTCTGAGCAAGATGAAAGATGGCGTGATGATTATTAACACAAGCCGTGGTGCACTTGTTCATGCTCAAGAAGCCATTGATGCACTTTACAACAAAAAAATTGGTTATTTAGGTCTTGATGTTTATGAGCAAGAGAACGAAATGTTTTTTGAAGACATGTCTTCTCACATCATTCAGGACAGTGTTTTCCAGCTCATGCTGACTTTCCCAAATGTTGTGGTGACTGGCCACCAAGGTTATTTCACCGACGAAGCACTAAGCCATATAGCGGAAACAACCGTTGATAACCTACTGCATGATCAAAATGAAGAAAGCCATCAGCGTAAATTAGCTTAGTCTAACATTGGCATCTAAAGATTTAGGTGCCAATTCTCTTCCTCAGCGATAGCCCCAAGCTCACCTGTTAGTTGAAATGATTTATCAAAAGTGCCAACAAACTGTCACCTTGATCACGTATAATTCATAAAGTTTGAATAAAAAAGGATGGCAAGATAATGAATTTCAACGAAAGCGCTCAAAACCAACTTATAGAAATCGTTCGTTGCGCAGGACAAGAAATTGTCATGACTAACTTTCGACAGTTGAGTTCTGCTGATGTTGAAACCAAAAGCAGCTTTAGCGATCTGGTAACCATTGCAGACAAAGCCTGTGAAGATTTCATTACGCAACAAATACAGCAACACTTCCCTGATTGGGCGATTGTAGGCGAAGAAGCCACCGCTGAAGACACCTCTACAACAGATAAGATCAGCCAGTCAGACATTTGCGTGATTATCGACCCAATCGATGGCACTTGGAATTACGCCCACGGCATTGCTGACTTCGGTATTATTCTCGCCGTCTTAGTAAAAGGAGAAACACGTTTCGGTTTACTTTATGACCCAGTGAATGACGACTGGATCTATGCTAACAAAGGCGAAGGTGCTTTCTTTCAGCGTACTTCTTTGAAAGAAAGAGGCACAGGACAAATTCCAAGCCAAGCACCATTGGCATTAAACATAACAGCCGAAGCAGAACTTGAAAGGCTTGCAGGCATTATGTCGATACACTCTTACATTGGCGAGAAACAAAAAGACTTCGCCATCAAAGCAACCCGCTTTGCTCGAATCAACAATCTGCCTTCTTGTCCTGCCTATCGCCAATTGTCTCTTGGGCATTTTCACTTCAGCCTCACCTACAAAATGCTTCCTTGGGATCATGCAGCAGGCGTGCTTATTTACACAGAAGCTGGCGGTGTTTGCCGACTGTTGAATGGCACAGAATACAATCCAGCCATGTTAGAAGGCGAACTACTTGCCGCTCAATCTGAAGCACAATGGCAAACCATCGCAGAACACTTCAGAAAATAATAAACCTAATAACAAAAAAACCGTTACTCTGATTCAACCAAAGTAACGGTTTTTTTTGGTTCTGAACCTATTTCTAGGACATTTTTTCATCGCTTTAATATGAAGACTCCAGCGTTTCTTAGCTTGTTGCTTTTAATGTCATGCCGTTTGGACCTACACCAATATTGCTAGATTTTTTCGCTGGCTCACCGTATTTTTTAAAGAATGCTAAGTTTTCGAAACTTGCGTCCAAACCTCATAAACAGCCACCTTCGATCTTTGCTGTAAAGCTATCTAAATCAACTCTGATGCCCCCAAAAATACAGACATAATCACTTTAGATTTATTCATAACACACCTCATTTACTTGGGTTGATAAAATTGATGGGGCTATTTTGCGATACTTTTATCTCAGAAGGATTACAAAAATAGAGAAATATACATTCTCCTGCATATATCTTATTTCACATATTTAAACCACTAAAAAATCTCATGTTTTCCTTTGAAACCGATCAGCACCCTTTCCAAACTATCTGTTAAACTAGCCAATATTGATCAGTAAACTACATAGAATAAACACGGTTGGTTTCCCCAAACAAACCTAAGGAAAACAATGGACCCGATTCAATTTTATAAGTGCTTATCCGACGAAACCCGCTTGCGCAGCATGCTACTGATTTATTTAGAAAATGAATTATGCGTATGTGAGCTAATGGCCGCACTAGAAGAAAGCCAGCCTAAAATATCCCGTCACCTCGCACAACTAAGAAACTGTGGCTTATTAACCGATCGACGCCAAGGCCAATGGGTTTACTACAGCCTCAATACAGAATTACCGAAATGGGCGAAAACCGTATTGTCAGAAACCGCCGCAGAAAACACGCACTTCATAGACATTAATCAACAGCGCCTACAAAAAATGGGGGATCGCCCCGAACGAACGGTTGCTTGTTGCTAATCACAAACCAGCGTAAACACCTGCAAAAAAAGAGCCGCCAACGAACACACTGAGTATTCATTGACGGCTCTTTTCATTTTATCTGACAAGCATTCACTGACGTTAAATCAGCAAGCTTCTCACCTTGGCTGAAATGTATTCAGACACCACAACCGTCGCCAAAATCACTAGAATAATCAGCGTCACTTGAGGCCATGCCAACACATTCAACGAGGATGACAAGAACAAGCCTATACCGCCTGCGCCAACTAAGCCCAATATGGTGGATTCTCGAATATTAATGTCCCACCGGAAAATCGTGATGCTTAAAAAAGCAGGCAAAATTTGCGGGATAATCGCGTAAGCAATGGTTTGAAAACGAGACGCACCCGTCGACTCAATCGCCTCTACACTGGTGCTGTTGATCTCTTCAATGCTCTCATACAGCAACTTGGCCACAAACCCGATCGACCTTAAACCGATCGCAATAATACCGGCTAAAATCCCCGGCCCTAAAATCGTCACCAATAACAAAGCCCAAATCAACGAATTGATAGAACGCGATGAGGCAATGATAAACAAGGCAATCGGACGCACGAACTTTGTGGACGGCGTGGTATTTCGTGCCGCTAAGAAAGCAACAGGAAACGCCAAAATCACACCAAGAAGCGTACCTAATGTGGCGATATTCAACGTATCCCAAAGGGCTTTATACAGCTTATTGATGTACAACCATTCTGGTGGAAACATGCGATCGATTAAATCCGCCGCTTGCACAGGTGCGTCATAAACAAAAAACCAAATCGTGTCTTCCGTCATTTCCAACCAGCAAAACACAGTCAGCAATACAATGGAAAACCAAAAACCCCAAACGATCCATGCTTTACGTCTAGTATGACTTTCCCATACTAATTTTTGTTCTAACTCACCCATTTTCTTATCCATCCAGAAAGGTATTCACACGCCAACACAATAAGAATAATTAAAATGAGAATGGCACCAGCAGAATCGTATTCATAGCGATCAATCGAGGTATTCAAGGTCGCGCCTATACCGCCTGCGCCAACAATGCCAATGACCGCCGATTCACGAAAGTTAATATCGAATCGATAAAACGACAAACCAATCATACGCGGCATCACCTGTGGCCAAATCGCGATGTGCATACGCTGTAACCAAGATGCGCCCGTTGAAGCAATGGCTTCCAATTGTTTTTTATCAATTTCTTCAATTTCTTCAGCTAATAACTTACCTAGGAAACCAATTGTCGCGTAGGTCAGCGTTAAGAAACCCGCAAAGGCTCCGAAGCCAAAAAGCGCCACTAAAAAGATGGCCACAATCACTTCTTGCATAGAGCGAGAAACCGCAATAAAAGATCGACAAAACAAATAGATAGGTTTTGGAGAAATGTTACGCGCCGCGCCCATTCCAAATGGAATAGACAGCAGAATTCCAACCACCGTTGACGTCACTGTCATGGTTAAGCTTTCATAAATCCCAGAATAAATGTCCGCCGCTCGACGAGTAAAATTAGGGTTCAAAAAGCCTTCGATAAAACGACCACCGCGCTCCAAACCTTCGTAAACCCGTTGCCAATTCACCTCAATGCTGCCAATACCGACAATCAAATACAGAAAAAAGGCGATCCAAAGCGCGATGCGCCAGCGTTTATCTGGCACAAGATAATGAGGCCTTTGCCAAGTTCGCATTAAGCGGCCTCCTCACTTTCCTGTTCATCATCTTCGTCTTCTGGCTTAACGTCCGTCCAATCTTCGTCGCCATAAATGCGCGTCAGTACGTCTTCTGTTAATTCATCAGGCTTGCCGTCAAACACCACTTCGCCACCTTGCAGACCAATAATGCGATCCACAAACTGCATCGCCAGCGGCACATCGTGAATATTGATAATCGCTGACAAGGCTTTTTCACGGCAAATAGACTGAATCAAACGCATGATTTGACGAGACGTTTTTGGGTCCAAACTTGCTGTTGGCTCATCCACCAATAACAAACGAGGATCTTGCGCCAAGGCTCTGGCAATCCCCACGCGTTGACGCTGGCCACCAGACAATTCATCAGCACGTTTATTAGCGTGATCAATTAAGCCAACACGGTCTAAATACTCAAAAGCATTATCAATGTCTTCTTGTGGATAACGACGTAAGAAAGAACGCCAAAAAGACAAATACCCCAATCGACCAGACAAGACGTTTTCCATCACGCTCAGCCTTTCAACTAGGGCGTATTCTTGGAAAATCATCCCAATGTGACGACGTTGCTCGCGAATTTTGCTGGAAGACAAACTGCTCAAGCTCACATCGTCCAACTGGATATTGCCTTCACTTGGATCGATTAGTCGGTTTACACAACGAATCATGGTGGATTTACCGGCCCCACTCGGGCCGATAAGTCCAACAATTTCACCGTCAGGAACCTCAAAACTAATGTCTTTTAAAACCCAAGGACCAGACTTATAACGCTTTTTTAAGTGTTCAATTTTAAGCACTGAGAGATCCTATCGGCAGTTGTATGAAACGCCGTTTGCGTCATCAATTTTACGAATCACATTCCAGTGTTGCTTAAAGGTAATTGGTAAGAACTGACCTTCTTTCGAGAACTCTTCTTTCAGCTTGCTACCTTCCCATTTGTAAGAGAAAAACGCTTCTTTGATTTTTTCTTGAAGCTCAGGCTTAAGGTTGTAAGCCACGCCGTAGCTTGTTGTTGGGAAAGTTTCAGATTTATAAATGGATTTTATTTGGCTGGCTTTCACAACATCACGATCAACCATTCGATTCAATACAGAGTTTGCAACGGCCGCCGCTGGGTAATCTTTGTTTGCGACACCCAAAATAGAGTTGTCATGCTTACCAGAGAACAGTGGCTCGAAATCACGCTCAGGAATCAAATTAAAATCCGCTTTTAGAATCGCAGAAGGCGCTTTAAAACCAGAGTTAGAGGTTTGAGACGTAAAGGCCAACTTGCTGCCTTTAATGTCTTTAGGAGAATTGATACCAGAATTTGGGTAAGTGATGATTTCCATCTCATAACCAAAAGAACCATCTTCTGCTGCCATCATAGTAAATGGACGATAACCCGCACAAGCAACCGCTAATGGGTTAGAACCTGTGTTGAAACCGGCAATGTGAAGACGACCAGCACGCATTGCTTCGATTTGCGCTGCGTTAGACTGTACAGGGAAGAAACGCACTTTTTTGCCTGTTACGTCTTCCATGTGTTCTAGGAACTCAGACCAAACATCCGCATAAACGGCAGGATCTTCTACTGGCGTATAGGCAAAAATCAACGTACTAGGATCGATTAACTTAGATTCATCAGTTGGGATATCAGCGATTAAATCTTTATCTTTATCCGCGTAACGGCTGTCCAAAGAAAATTCTGCATTAGCTGCACCTGCGGCAAACATTGACGCCAAAAGTACTGGGTATAATAGTTTCATAGTGTCGCTCCTGATTAAGTAATCACGAAACTTTACACCCGCTTTGTGACAGTTTAGTTAAAACATATAAATAAACATATATAAGAAATGATTCTCTTTTAAAACAAAATTTATCTCTGATTTAGACAGCACACAGTTTTTAAAACAACTAAAGCTGCCACGCAAATGTCAGCGTGCCATAGCTATTAAAGTCGTCTAAGCTGTGATCATTACTGCCGTTATATTGCAATGAGAAAGGCGTATTGATAGCAAAGGCGAGGGAGGAATTCCCCCAAGAGTAAGTCACACCTAATGCTAAAATATTAATATTATGGTCATAGTCGATGGATCGGCTATCGCTAAAAGTATTACCGTCAGTGTAAATTTGGTTAAAGTAGTATTTTAGCGCTAACCCGGAATATAAAAACCACCCACCATTTACGGCAATAGGATTCGATGTTCTTGAGTCTGCAAATAAAGCGGTAGCATAAGAATCTTCTAAGTTTTTACCATAACGAAAAACAGCCGCAGTACTAACGCTACTACTTAACGTACCAAGGCCTATATTTCCTCCTAGCAAGATATCCGCATGACCGCTGTCCGATATCCACTCTCGCCATATTCGTCCACGAGAAAGTTCAAATACCAATTCATTATTTAATTGTGTGTCCCAACCTTTCGGTTCTTGTGCAGAAATAATGGAATGGATGGTCTTCTGGCTTTCCTCTCCTAACGCAAATGGGCCGACAATGCCTAGTGTTGTACTGATTCTATCCGCATAACTTGGACCTGCAGAAATATAGGTATTGGTAAAGCTAATCACTGCCGAATAAGGCAAATCTGACTCGGATGGAATGGCTTGAGAAATATCATAAGGCGTCGTTAATGTTTGACCAAAGCTGTACACATTTACAGCTCTATCAATCGAGCGATTTGGCATACTCCACATTAAAGGTTTTACCCAAATATCCGCCTCATGCTGTGAATAGGAGCCATCATAAACATTGTACTTGGATACATAAATTCCATTGGTGTAACCGTTATCTTCGCCAACAAAAAAGTCATTATCCAATGTAGCAGACATCCAACTAACATCACTATAAGCCTGTACACCATACAAAAGAAATACAATGGATACGAAGGCTTTCAAGAGTCTTTCCGCTTTTCTATTATTGTGACTTTTTCTGTCTCTCGTTTTGTTCACTTGATTTCAGCTCGCTGATTTTTCTTATGTTATATAACTAAGGAGATATCATTATAAAATTTACAAAGCGGAGCATAGACCAAGAAATATTGAATAATCATGAACTTATCAAGGATAAATTTTTCTTTCTATCAAAAAACACCATCTAAGAAAAGCCTAGATGATGTTCTGAACTGTGTATTTCCTTCTGAATGAAAAGCAACTGTTAGAAAACAGTAAGAGAGGTATTCGAGTCATGCACTTTTTGATCAATGCATTTTTTAACGCGACACTAGCATGGCTACCCCCATACCGCCGCCGATACACAAAGTAGCAAGCCCTTTTTCAAGATCTTGCCGTTGCATTTCATGAAGCAACGTCACCAAAATTCGACAACCTGATGCTCCGATTGGATGACCTAGAGCAACAGCACCACCATTAACATTGACTTTATTAGCATCCAAACCAAGTTCTTTGTTGACGCACAACGCTTGCACAGCAAAGGCTTCATTGGCTTCAACAAGGTCTAAATCAACTACTTGCCAATTGGCTTTTTTAAGTGCCTTATTGGTTGCCGCGATTGGTCCCGTTCCCATAATGTCAGGATCAACACCAGCAGAACTCGTCGCTTCGATAATGGCTAAAATCGGCAAACCTAAGCGCTTTGCTTCTTCATCCGTTGTCACAACCACCATCGCCGCACCATCATTTAATGTGGATGCATTCCCTGCCGTCACACTGCCTTCTTTGGCAAAAGCGGGACGCAGTTTCGCCAGTGATTCTGCGTTGGTATTCGGACGAATTTGTTCGTCAGCGTCGACAATCACTGGATCGCCTTTGCGTTGAGGAATTGAAACAGGAAGAATTTCTTCGACAAAGCGTCCCGAAGACTGAGCTTGTGCCGCTTTATGTTGTGATCGCTCTGCGAATTGGTCTTGCTCGGCACGGCTAATATTCCAACGATTGGCAATATTTTCTGCAGTCTGTCCCATATGGTAGTTATTAAACGCATCCCATAGACCATCGCTTACCATGGAATCAACCAGCTCCCAGTTGCCCATTTTTTTACCAGAACGGCTGTTTGGTAAAACATGTGCCGCTTGACTCATGCTTTCTTGCCCGCCAGCAACCACCATATTGGCATCGCCATTTAGAACCGCTTGCGCCGCCAGTTGTACGGCTTTTAAGCCCGAACCACATACTTTGTTTATTGTCATAGCAGAAACATGATTCGCCAATCCAGCGTGAATAGCCGTTTGGCGTGCCGGATTTTGCCCACAGCCTGCCGCCAAAACTTGCCCCAAAATGACGTCATCAATGTGCCCTTTCAAAATAGGTTGTTTGGCCAACATACCAGACAAGAGCTGAGTGCCGATTTGCACGGCACTTAACGAAGATAAGGCACCATTAAAGGCACCAATTGGTGTTCTCGCCGCTGCAACGATAACCGCTTTCATATGATCTGCTCCTTAATAAAATTCTGTTTATTCTTCTAATTTCGAATAATAAGGCTTTATCTTAAGCAAAGACCATCTCGGGAACATGGTCTGGAACAATAAGCTTACCTTGCGTCTTTTCAATGATTTCTTCTGTGGAAACACCTGGCGCTCTCTCTTTAAGAACAAAGGCACCATTTTCAATTTCTAACCAAGCAAGGTCTGTCAGCACTTTTCTGATACAGCCCTTACCAGTCAAAGGCAAAGAGCAGCTTTCTAGCAACTTGGACTCACCCGATTTAGAAGCATGTGTCATGGTGACAATGATGTTGTCTGCGCCGGCAACCAAGTCCATTGCTCCACCCATGCCTTTCACTAATTTGTTAGGAATCATCCACGAAGCAATATTGCCGTTTACGTCCACTTCAAATGCACCTAATACGGTTAAATCAACGTGACCACCACGAATCATGGCAAAAGATTCTGCCGACGAAAAAATAGAAGCGCCTTTGACTGCGGTGACAGTTTGCTTACCCGCATTTATCATGTCTGCATCTATGGTGTCTTCTGTTGGAAACTCGCCCATACCAAGCAAACCATTTTCAGATTGCAGCATGACATCCATATTTTCCGGAACGTAATTCGCCACCAAGGTTGGAATACCTATTCCCAGATTAACGTAAAAGCCATCTTGTAATTCTTGAGCAACACGTTGTGCCATTTGTTCTCTTGTTAATGCCATGTCAAACCTCATTATTATTTTGCTGCTTTTACGGTTCTTTGTTCGATACGTTTCTCAAATGTGCCCAACACAACACGATCCACGTAAATACCAGGAGTATGAATCTGCGTTGGATCAAGTTCTCCCACTTCAACAATCTCTTCTACTTCAACAACCGTGATTTTGCCTGCTGTCGCAGCGAGTGGATTGAAGTTTTGTGCGGTATGGCGATATACAACATTGCCGTAACGGTCTGCTTTCCAACCTTTAACAATGGCGAAATCCCCTGTAATAGCTTCTTCGAGTAAGTATTCTCTGCCATTGAATAATTTGGTTTCTTTGCCTTCAGCGACCGGAGTACCAACACCTGTGGCAGTATAAAAAGCAGGAATGCCAGCACCGCCTGCGCGCATTTTTTCGGCTAAGGTGCCTTGGGGAGTGAGCTCGACTTCTAATTCACCATCGAGTAACTGCTTTTCAAATAAAGCGTTTTCGCCGACATAAGACGAAATCATTTTTCGAACTTGTTTGTCTTCTAGCAAGATACCTAACCCAAAGCCGTCAACGCCACAGTTATTCGACACCACTGTCAGACCTTTTGTACCTTTGCGTTGGATCTCTGCTATCAGGTTCTCTGGAATGCCACACAAGCCAAAACCACCAGCTAGAACAATCATATCGTCTTCTAAACCAGCCATGGCTTCTTCGTATGAGGTAACCACTTTGTCAAAACCTGCCATTCCCTTTCTCCTGATTATTATTGTGAAGGAAGTTCAGTTTGACCCAAGAAGATAAATTAATTAAATTTGTTTTATATATTTATTAATAAGTTTTACAAATCAATAAAAGCCAACAAAGTGACTCACAATGAATATTAAACAAGTTCGTGCTTTTCTTGCTGTGGCTCAATCCATGAGCTTCGCAAACGCAGCCAACCAACTGCACCTGTCTCAGCCGGCATTGAGCTTGTCGATCAAAAGTTTAGAAGATAGCCTAGGCGGGAAATTACTTACTCGAACCACTCGCAGCATCGCCCTCACTCCAGAAGGTGAAGCATTAGTGCCGATTGCTAGACGCTTGCTGGCTCAATGGGAAGATGCTGAAGATGAGATGAAACAACGCTTTGCTTTGCAGCTTGGTAAAATCACCATCGCTTCTATGCCTTCATTTGCTGCGTCCTTACTGCCAAAAGCCATTCGCAATTATCATGCCTCGTATCCAGATATTCAGGTCGCTATTGATGATGTGTTATCAGATGTGGTGGTTGAAATGGTGCGAAATAATCAAGTAGAACTGGGGATTTCATTTGAGCCTGTAGGCTTGCTTGAATTGGCGTTTTATCCATTATACGACGATCGTTTTATTGCAATACTACCAAAAGATCACCCTTTAGAAGTGCATGAAAACATCACATGGGAAGCCTTACTAGAATACGATTTCATCACGTTGCAGCGCCCTTCTAGCGTGCGAACCATGATAGAAAAAACACTCAGTGACGCCAACATAGAATTGAATGTCGCCTTTGACGCACATCAGCTTGCAACAGTCGGGCGAATGGTCAGTGATGGAATGGGCGTTGCCGTTGTTCCTGCTCTTTGTCGCCAACAAGCTAAAGAACAAGGCGCTATTTGTCGACCTATCGTAGAACCAGAAATACATCGTCGCGTTGGTGTTATTTGTCAGCCAAGATCCAGCTTATCTATCGCTGCGGCCGCTATGCTGGATATTTTGATAGAAACCTACGCAGGAGAAAATGCACTATAAATAATGCTCTCTCCTGCAAGGTTAAGTAAAAATGTTTGTCAATATACAACTCAAATCAGCACCAGAAAAGATCAAAATCTGGCCGGATTAAAACCCCATTCTTTCGGCATGACAGGGGTTAAAGAAAGCAGTTTTTTGGTGTACTCAGCTTGAGGGCTCTCAAATAAGTCTTCCGTTTTACCTGCCTCTTCAATCACTCCATTACGAAGAACCACCATTTCATTCGCCATTTGTCGCACCACTGAGAGGTTGTGACTGATAAACAAAATGGTCAGCCCAAACTTTGACTGCAGATCTTTTAAAAGGTTAAGAATCTCGGCTTGAATCGACACATCTAAAGCCGAAGTTGGTTCATCACATATCAAGAATCTTGGTCGGGCTAACAAAGCACGGGCCACAGCAATACGCTGACGCTGTCCACCAGAAAATTGATGAGGGTATTTATTAATAGCATCAGGCGCCATGCCGACCAACGCAAGCATAGAAGCCACTAATTCTTGGCGTTTAACGGGGTCTTTTTCTAAGCCATAAAACCAAAGTGGTTCCATTAAAATAGAGCCAATTTTGTGACGTGAGTTGAGGCTTGAATATGGGTCTTGAAACACCATTTGAATCAGTCGGCGTGAAGGATGTTTTCGACTACGAGCCCTTCCTCCTGGCAAGAGTTCATCACCAAGTTTCATGGTTCCACCATTTGGCGAAATCAAACCTGTAATGGTTTTAGCAACTGTCGATTTCCCTGAACCACTCTCACCAACCAACCCCATAATGCTACCGGGTTTGACGTTAAAGCTGACTTTATCGAGCGCAATAAAATCATCTGGTTTGCGCCATATCGACTTACGAGTACCAGCAAAGCGAACATCTAACTCGGAAATAGAAAGACCAATTGAAAACTCTTTATTTTTACCTTCTGGCAGCGTTTTTTCTTCAAGTAACCACTGCTCAGCAAGGTCGCCTGTCGCTGCACCTTTGGCTTCAGCCTCTTTCTCCATTGGCACACGAAATCGATCAATCTTATGATCCATCGGCGGAACAGCGTCCATCAATGCTCGTGTATAAGCATTTTTTGGTCGCCCAAGCACCTGAGGCGTTTCACCGAACTCAACTACTCGCCCCTTACGCATGACAGTGACGCAATCAGCAATTTGTGCAATAACACCAATGTCATGAGTAATCAGAATGAAGCCAATCTTGCGTTTATCAGCCAATGAGCGAATTAGTTCCAACACTTGGCTTTGTACAGCCACATCCAGTGCCGTTGTAGGTTCATCTGCGATAATAAGTTCAGGATTAGTACAAAGAGCTAAAGCGATAACAACCCGTTGACGCATACCACCAGAAAATTGATGTGGCCAAGATTTGACGCGCTCTGCCGCATTCTTGATACCAATCTCTTCTAGTAAATGAATGGCACGAACACGAGCCTCTTCTGCAGTAATATCTTCATGGGCCAAGATAGTTTCGATTAACTGATCTTCCACCGTCATTAGAGGATTTAGACTGGTTTGTGGGTCCTGAAAGATCATTGAAATACGCTTACCACGCAAAGCATGAGCTTGATTGACGTCCAAAGCCCGCAGGTCTGTATCGCCCAACATAATCTTGCCATCAGCGATATAACCCGGCGTTTGCAGTAAACCAATCACGGCCGCGCCGACAGTGGATTTACCAGCGCCACTCTCCCCAACGAGACCATGTATTTCACCTGCTTGAACCTGCAAGTTGATGTTTTCAATAGCCGTCGTATCACCAAATCGTGTCGGGAAGCGTACGGTTAAATTTTCCACTCTGAGCATTAGCGTAACCCCGGATTAAAAACATCACGCATGAAATCACCAAGCGTATTAATAGAGACAACTAATGCCACAAGAAACAAAGTCGGTATCCATAAAATCCACCATTCACCAGACAACATAAACTGCATGCCAATGCGAATTAGCGTGCCTAATGATGGGCTGTCTGCCGCAAGGCCAATTCCCAGAAACGACAAAGTGGCTTCCAACAAAATAGCGGAAGCGAGATCCACCGTCATAATGACCAAAAGCGGCCCTAAAATATTCGGTAAGATATGGATAAACATAATACGAATTGGGCGTTGCCCCATAATAATCGCCGCTTGCACATATTCTTTATTCATCTCTACGAAAGTAGAAGCACGAGCAGTACGAGCAAAATTCACCCAAAGAGACAGAGCAATTGCCAGTGTTAATACCACAACTCGTAAGTCCTGTTGCACTTCTGGTGGTAAAATTCCGCGAGCAATCCCATCAATCAATAAAGCGGTTAGAATAGCAGGTAAGGCAAGCTGAACGTCGGCAATTCGCATAACAATCGCATCAAAACGGCCACCGTAAAACCCCGCCGCAAGACCAAGCCCGACACCTAATACAGTCGCAATTACCATTGCGGACAAACCAATCAATAAAGACAAACGAGCGCCGTATAAAATCGACGAAATCATGTCTCGGCCTTGATCGTCTGTACCCAACATAAACTGCGAGATTCCGCCTTCCTGCCAAACCGGAGGAAGCAGTCCGTCCATCAAACTAAAGGAACTCAGGTCGTAAGGATTTACAGATGCAATCCAAGGCGCAAAGGCAGCACCAATAAAAATCATCATGGCGATAACAGCAGCGACCATAACCGCAGGACTACGAGTAAACAGCCAAAGGCCTTCTGAGCGTTTTATAAACTCTTTCATATTCATCTCCTGCCTACACTCGAAGACGTGGATCAATGGCCACATACAAAAGATCGACTAATAAATTTACCACTACAAAGAAGAAAGCAATGACGACTAAATAAACCCCCATCACAGGAATATCAACAAAGCGAATCGATTCCAGAAATAACAGCCCCATTCCAGGCCATTGAAAAACACTTTCCGTCACAATGGAAAATGCGATGACGCCACCAAACTGCAAACCAATAATAGTAATAACAGGCACCATAGTGTTCGCCAACGCATGTCGAAAATACAGCTGTTTCATTGGCACACCGCGAGCCGTCGCAAAGCGAATATAGTCGGTTCGCATCACATCCATCATTTGTGCTCGAACCAAACGCATCGTCAATGTTAGCTGATAAACACCAAGCGTAATGGCTGGCAAAATAAGTGCTCGCCAACCGTCGATAGAAAATAACGAGCTTTCCCAAAAACCGATATTAACAGTCTCCCCTCGTCCAAACGTCGGCAACCAACCAAGCTGAACACCAAATAAGAAAATCAGCATGATACCAATAACAAAAGTCGGGATTGAGATACCAATCAATGTGGTCATCAGAATTGTCTGAGTAATAACACCTCTTGGCCGAAGCGCCGTATAAACACCAGCAGGAATACCAATAACAAGCGAAATCAACAGGGCAACGATGCCCAATTCAAGCGTCGCTGGAATACGGCTTGTGATCATATCCGCCACAGGTTGACGAGTGCGATACGAAAAACCAAAACCCCCTTGCAGCATGTCCGCAGTAAAACGTCCAAATTGACTGATGAATGGGTCATTAAGACCCAATTCTTCACGTAATCGCTCTTGATCCGCAATAGAGGTTTCAACGCCTGTCATTTGGGTAATTGGGTCACCCACAAAGCGAAATAGAGAAAACGCCAAAAAAGCGACCGCAAGCATCACAAAAACGGATTGAATGAGTCGCTTAGAAATGAAATAAAACATCAATGTTCCATTCGTTTGGATAAATTTAAATTCTATTTAATCGTAACCCAGCGCAGCATAAAGAAATTATCCGCACGTTGAGTTATGTCGATGTTTTCTTTCGTAGCCCAAATTAATGGTTGCGTATAAAGCGGAATATACGCTACTTCCTTTTGCGTTATAGCAACAACTTCATCTACCATAGCTTGGCGTTTAGCAGGATTAATTTCCTGCAATATAGATGGAAGCAATTCATCAATTCGGGCATTTGAGTAATTACCAAAGTTCCAAGAGCCGAGTTTTTTCTCGTTATCTTGAGTGTGTAATAAAAAGCGAATTGGGTGCTCTACATCGAACGTACCCGGAGACCAACCAAGTAAGTACATATCAAAATCATCAGCGCGTAATTGCGTCCAATAATCACGAACTGGCCCTGTGCTCAGTTGAGCTTTTAACCCTACAGCACTGAACATAGAGGCTGCCGCACGACACAAGGCTTCATCATTAATGTAACGGTCATTCGTACATTTCAAGCCGAAGCTGAAACCATTTGGATAACCCGCTTCCGCTAGCAATGCTTTCGCACGTTTTGGATTATATTCAGGGCGTGCTGCATTTTTCTCAGAGTAACCAGAAATACCCGCTGGCACTAATTGTGATGCGGCTTCAATTTTCCCACGGAATAATACTCGATCAATTGATGCCATGTTAATCGCATGAGCCGCGGCTAAACGCACTCGTGAATCTTTAAACGGATTAGCATCATTAACGTCGGATGAATAAAGTAATTTGTCATGTTCGTGACCAAAGCCAAACATAATGACACGAGTTTCTTCACCTTCTAAAACTTTGAAACCTTTACGGCTTTCAACTTGTTTAGCATCTTGTAGTGGAATCGGTTGAATAAAATCAATTTCTCCAGACAACAATGCAGCAATACCTGTCGCTGAGTTACCAATCGGAGTAAAAACAGCTTCCGTCACATTATGAGTCGCTGTGTCCCACCAGTTGTTGTAAGGCTTTAGAGTAGTTTTCACCCCAGGGTCGCGGCTAGACAAGGTGAAAGGTCCGGTGCCATTGGTATGAATCGTGGCGTAGTTTTGCGCATCTTTCGCTGGTAATGCAGCGTTGTTTTGTTCAGCCCAGCCTTTATCCAAAATCATGAAATTCGCAATGGAGTCAGGAAAAAGCGGGTTAGGATTATTGGTCACAAAATCAATTGTATAGTCATCAACCACAATCACGTCAGAAACAGGTGAAAACCATGAACGTACATCTGCTACTTCATTAGACGCTCGTAAATAAGAGAAATACACATCTTCTGCAGTAAAGGCAGCACCATTTTGAAAAGTTACATTTTCGCGTAAATGGAAACGCCAGCCGTTTTTACCTTCCAATGGCTCCCATGATGTCGCCAAAGATGGTTCAATCGACATATTTTCACCACGTCTAACCAGTCCTTCATAGATATTATTCAAAAATGACAAGACTGGTGTGGAATTCACAGCATGAGGATCCATAGTTTGTGGATCTGTATTGGAAGCCCAACGAAAAGTGTCTGCATTTGCACCAGTTGCGGATAAAAGCAAGATGCTGGACAGTATAGCTGTAGGGCGAAAACTGGTTTTTTTCATAGCATTTTCCTAATGGGTAATTTTAATTAATGTGAGAATAAACAGCTTCTTAATTAAAGTCTACATGCAGACTTCATGCCCAAGACACTGAGTTTGAAAGTATTTTATTTTAATCAAAACCTTTTGTATTCTGCGACTATTTAAAAAACATCAGATCGATTGCGCTGCGAGTAATGCTTTCTCAACACAAATAGCAGCATGAGCGTCATTGGCGGCATAAAGGATTTGTGAATTGCTTAATGGGTAAGCACCCCAATTCGATTTTTGTGCTCCTTTTCCTAGTCGAAACTTCAATATCATAGCAACCGCCGCACGAGCTCCAATGGCATTTTTATCACCAATCATTCGCTTTAGAGTGAAGGACAGATCTTGCGTATTTACTATACCAATATCCAACTTACTTCGAAGCTCTTTATTATCGCCTTTTATTCCGAACCCAACTTTCTGAATATCTGAGTTCATCAAAATTTCTGCGGCAGCAGAAACGGCGATGGGAAATCTTGCCGGAAACAAAAACGCCTTCGACTCAGTCGCAATTTGGATAAGCGAAGGTCCGGGACTGACCTGCCCTTTGCGGAAAATTGGTTTGCTTTCCGTATCAAATCCTACACTGCTTTCATTTTCTAATATTTTCAACGCTTGCTTTGCATCTGACTCAGTTTCGACAATGACAATATCTTTCAGAGCAAGGCCTATGTATGAAGGTAAAGCGTTGATTTCATCTTTCGTAGGACGTTCCATAAAATTCCGTTTAACCACTCTATTTAAGCCGTTGTCAGCTTTTTCAGTAGATCATGAATATCTGCTTTTAATTCTTTATCAATAATTTTATTACTGTGAATTTTAGCCTGCTCTAAATATTCAATGGCGCGCTCTTTATTACCCAAATCCACATGCAAGCGTGCTGCTGAAAAGCCAATCGAAGACAAATAATCTTTTGAATTAATCGCTGAAGCTTTTAATAAGGCTTTGTCATAAAGGGAAAGAGCCAATTCTAGATCGTCAGTAAAATCCGCCAGAGTTTCCCACTGAACGGGATGGTCTTTTTCAGTGCCATCATTTTCATCACATACTTTTTTCAATTCGACATAATAAGTGTTGAAACGATTCTGGTCTTTTTTGTGCGCACAGTTCATCAACTCTTTAGCTAAAGAAAGAACCTGTTTATATATTCTTGTATTCATAATGGACTCTAGGTTAAGGCTTTCAGCATTTTGGAGTCCCTATGGTAGTTTTAATGAGCGACTTATAACAGCTTTTCACCTTTTTCAAATCCATAAAAAAACCAGTGTGGAATAAAACTCCACACTGGTTTTTTTAGATAATTCGATTTCGCCTTAATGAAACGCAATAACCATTAAAGCGCGTTAAGAGCCGCAACAACTTCAGCTGGTTCTTGACGAGTTGTATAATCCGCATCTACAAACGCATTGGCAACAGTACCGTCTTGAGCAATCACAAAAGTGGCCGCTAATGGTAAATCGAATTGGCCTTCGCCATTATGTTTTTCAAGCTCGATACCAAAAGACTTGTAAATTGGACGCAATTCTTCAGCCAATGAAAAAACCAAACCAAGGCTTTTTGCATATTCTGCATTAGCATCAGATAGGACTTCAAATTCCAATGCGTTTTTCTCTGCAGTAGACAATGACATGTCTGGTAATTCTGGAGTGATCGCAACAAGAGTAGCGTTTGCTGCTTTAATATTAGCAAGCTGATCTTGATATGCTTTCAATTCTAGGTTGCAGTATGGGCACCAACCGCCACGGTAAAATGTCATCACAACAGGGCCTTTCACCAATAAATCTTCTAGATTTACTGTCTCACCATTTTGGTTTGGTAATGAAAATGCAGATAGTTTTTCAGATACTTTTGGCGCTTTATCAACAATGCCTGTTTCCGCCAGGTCTTTTGTTACCTGCTTCATCAGCTCTTGTACTTCTAATGGTGCTTTTTTAACAAACGCGGCTTTGTATTCTGCAATTTGATCTTGTAATGACATAGTAAACCTCATAACCAATAAAATTAACTTGAATAGTCATTCAAACAGTTTTTGAGTGATCATTCAATTACTTTTTTGAATGATCACTCAAAAGTTTGCAGAATCCATAATTTACTCGTTATACTTGATCATCATTCAGACACAAAAATGTATTAATCGAGAACAGGTAACCCAATGGCTAGAGTGCAGTTTGATAAGTCAAAAGTATTAGAAAGCGCGACCCACGCTTTTTGGCGCTTAGGATATACCGCTACATCTATGCAAACTCTTGTAGAGCAAACAGGGTTAAAACCGGGAAGTATTTACCTAGCTTTTGGAAATAAAGAAGGTCTGTTTAAAGAGTCTCTTGATTATTACGCTGAGCAGTCATTAACAAACTTAGAAGCCATGCTCGCACAATACGACTCTATAGAAGAAGCGCTTCCGCATATTCTCTTAGCGCTTATTGAAGAGTCCAGCCAATCAAAATATTGCAGCTGTTTCTTGGTCAAAAGCCAGCTAGAACTCAGCGATGAACAGGCAGAATTAAAACAGCATGTTTCCCAACGACTTCGCAAAGTGGAGTCTCTTTATTTCGAGGGATTCTTGAAAAACAACAGCGAAGCCGAAGCAAGAGTCAAAGCAGCCAGTGTCATGATGCATATATTCGGAATACGAGTTTACGGCTACCACACAAACTCTAAAGAGCAATTAATGAATGGCATTCGCCTTGGTCTATCTTGGTTAGCATGGGAAACATTGCATTAAAAAAGCATTTAAGAGAATCACACCCTTAAATGCTCTGTTTTCTTTAAGCCAGTTTTTTCAAAGCTTCGATGATGTCTTCAGGCTCTGAACGAGTTCTGTAGTCTACATCTACAAAGCGCCATGCCACTTTTCCATCGCGGTCAATAACGAAGGTTGCCGGAATGGGTAATACGTTACCATTACCGTTATTAATCGCCTCCAGGTCCAGCCCACGGTCAACTTTCATGTGGTTTACTAGATATTCCGGCACTTCCCAAGCCACACCATATTCCACGGCGACTTTTGCACTTTGATCGGACAATACTTGAAAAGCCATTTGGCTGATTTCGTCTTTGCTCAGTGAATCATCTGGCACTTGTGGGCTGATAGCTACCAACTCGGCTCCCAGATCATTGAATTCCCTTAAACGAGCTTGCAGTGCTCGTAATTGCAGGTTGCAATATGGGCACCAGCTACCACGGTAAAAAGTCACAATGACTGGGCCTTTTGCCAATAAATCAGCCAAAGATGTTGCTTCTCCACTTTGATTCGGCAGTTCAAAATTAGGTGCAGTTGCTCCTAATGCAAGAGCATCGGAGCCTTGTTCAAATTGCTTGGCGCGTTCAATGGCTTCATCTACGCCCTTCATAAATTCAGGATTAGCTGCACGACCAGCTGCCACTTTCGCTTCTGTTTGCTCTTTTAAAGTGCTCATTTTGCCTCTCTAAATCAGTTGGTTTCTATGTTTTATATTATTTTATTTATTATGAAGCACATTAACGTCGATTGGGCATAATCATCAATAAATCATTAGGAAATTCACTTTTCTTCAACTATGTTCATGGATACACTTTTGGAAAAATCCAACGCCATGTTAAAACTGGACAAATAATGAGCAAAACATTAGACACAACACCTAAAATCGACGCTTTTCATATGCCCGGCGAACATGAACCTCAAGACCAAGTGTGGATGGCTTGGCCGGTTCGAAGAGACAATTGGCGACATGAGGGTCTATATGCTCAAAAGGAATTTATCAATGTAGCATCGGCTATATCTAAATTCACTCCAGTGACTTTTATTGTTGGGCCTAACGATTTTGAGCAAGCCCGCCAAGCCATTCCTGACAACATCAACCTAATAGAAATACCATCAGATGACAGCTGGATGCGCGATATTGGTGGCACATACGTCATCAACAATAACGGCGAACGCCGTGCGATAAATTGGCAGTTTAATGCGTGGGGGGGAAAACTAGACGGCCTTTATGAGAACTGGGAACTAGACAATGAAGTTGCCAAAAAAATGGTTGAAGTCACAGATGATGATTTTTATAATGCACCGCTCATTCTAGAAGGCGGCTCCATACATGTAGACGGCGAAGGCACGCTTTATACAACCGAAGAATGCTTACTTCACCCGAGCAGGAACCCAAATCTAAGCAAAGCTGAAATCGAAAATTTGCTAAAAGATTATCTCAATGTCGAAACCATTATTTGGCTGAAACAAGGTTTATATAATGATGAAACCAATGGCCATATAGACAATATTTTGCACCTTGTTCGCCCCGGCGTTGTTGCTTTAACCTATTGCGATGATCCAGAAGACCCTCAATACGCCATTAGCCAAGCGGCTTACAAGGCATTAAGTCAAGCAAAAGATGCAAAAGGACGATCTCTGAAAATCGTCAAATTACCTATGCCTGGGCCTCTTTATGTAGCTCATGAAGAAGCTCAAGGTCTTGCACCTAACGACTCTATGGAACGCCAAGTAGGTGAACGATTAGCCGCATCATACGCAAACTTTTTAATCAGTAATCAAGGGGTGATATTTCCCTTACTTGATCCAGTGCATGATGAGGAGGTCAAAGCCATATTGCAAACAGCCTTTCCAGGTCATAATGTTATTGGTATCCCAACTCGTAATATTTTATTGGGCGGTGGCAATATTCACTGCATTACACAGCAGGTTCCTACAAAGTCGTAACGGCAAAAAAAACTAAGTTGAACACTATGTCCAACTTAGGCTCAGGTTTTAGCTTGCAACTAAAGCTTTCGCAAGCGCCTTATGCTTTTCAATCAGGCTATCAATATCCAAGCCAACAATTTTCCCTTCTTGAACTCGCCATTGCCCGCCGATCATCACATGCTCTGCTTTTTCAGCACCACACAATAACAAGGCAGAAATAGGGTCGTGGCTACCTGAAAAGCGCAGTTCGTCCATTTTATAAAACACAATATCCGCTTGTTTGTTCACGGCAATTTCACCAATATCAGAACGGCCAAGAAGGTTAGCCGAACCTTTTGTCGCCCAACCTAATACAAGCTCTGGAGTAATTTTCTCAGCGCCATATTTCAGTCGTTGCAAGTATAACGCCTGTCGCGCCTCATACATCATATTGGAAGCATCATTAGACGCTGATCCGTCAACACCTAAACCAATGGTAACACCCGCTTGACTTAACTCTAAGGTTGGACAAATCCCAGACGCCAAACGCATATTGGAAACCGGACAATGGCAAATACCTGTTCCAGCTGCACCTAACCGTTTGATCTCTTCCTCGTTAAAGTGAATCCCATGAGCTAACCAAGTTCGGTTGTTTAACCAACCGACACTTTCCAGATAATCAACCGTCCGTAAGCCAAACATCTTCAAACAGAAATTTTCCTCATCCAATGTTTCCGCCAGATGCGTGTGTAAGCGAACGCCTTCTTTTTTAGCAAGCACAGCGCTATCCATCATAATTTCACGGGTCACAGAAAAAGGTGAACAAGGCGCCAAAGCAATTTGTACTTGGGCACCCTCTCCTCGCTCATGATATTGATGAATCAAACGCTGACTATCTGCCAAAATAGTGTCACCATTTTGCACTGTGTGTTGTGGGGGCAAGCCGCCTTCGTCTTCACCCAAACTCATCGATCCACGAGTTAGCATGGCTCTCATGCCAAGTTTGCGTACCACTTCCACTTGTACATCAATGGCGTCTTCCATGCCCGTTGGGAAAAGATAATGATGATCCGCCGCTGTTGTGCAGCCTGATAAAAGTAGCTCCGCCATCGCAACTTGAGTGGCCAGTGAAAGGGCTTCAGGGGTTAACTTCGCCCAAACTGGATACAAGGTTTTTAACCAAGGAAAAAGCGGCATATTAACCACAGGTGCCCAAGCTCGTGTCAGGGTTTGATAAAAGTGATGATGAGTATTCACCAAACCAGGTAAAGCCACGAGTTCACGAGCATCAAACACTTCATCGACTGGCTCTAATGGGGACTTTCCCAAGCTAAGAACTTCTTTAATCAATGAGCCTTGAATGACTATGCCACCGCGAGCGTCTGAGTCATTACCCGTAAAACAGGCCAAAGGATGCTTTATCCAGATTCTTTTATTGGAATTTGAAAGGGAGAATTGAGGTGTTTTCTTGGCTGCAGTGTTATCAAACATAAACAGGCTCCTTTGAATAATGATTTAATCAAATAGCCAGCTCAGTTATACCCTGTCTGCTGATCCAGGGAGTATTGTTCGAAATACAAGGCGCTACTTTACAATATTTATTTAAAAGCCTCTACTTGTAGTGTCCGCTTCTTGTCTTTTATTAAACTCATACACGCCACCGCGACAAAAGCCGATACCAGCCAAGAGCCAATGATAACGCCCGTCCAGCCATTCACTTGCCAAAATGGATCAAGATAGAATCCACCTAAGCTCGCACCAAGATAGTAGAACACCATAAAAAAACGGCCAAGTAATCGAATCACTTGGCCGTTTTAAAAGCGTTTTAACACTTAGCTAAACAAGCGTGTTTCAAGCAATGACGACGACTTAAAGCGATTCAAGCTTTTTGCTCCTGCAAGGACAGCAAGATCCAAAACAGGCTCAAGCAATACCACGCTCAAGTAAGCCAAACCAAAGGTCGCAACAGAGCTCATATTCTCTGCACCAAAACCTTGTCCATAAAAGGCCCAGAAAGCCACCCAAGCAATGATGCCACCTTGGAAGGTCAAGGATAATTGCAATGCTTGCTTATAGCTGATGTCTACATAGGCGGTGTTTTCGGCAATCGTACGACGCGCAACCGCGCCCATAGCAAACAAAGGCAATAACAAGGTTGTTAAATTCATGCCGTATTGAGGCAAATCGAAAGGAGCGAAAAGCACGCCCTGCGCCAATAAGCCCAAACTCAAGCCAATCGCAGCGGCGGCTGGGCCGAACATCAAGAATAACGTCGAGCCTAAAATAAAGTGAACTTCTGATACACCAACAGCATGGTGCGGTAAAACTTCAAAGAAAACAAAAACAAGTAAGGTCGTCAGAGCACTGCGCCCAATTAAAGACATAAGACCGTCTTTTTTGATCATTTCGATCGATGCTTTAGCGGAAAGCCCAAGGGCAGCAAAAGCAGTTGCGTAACTTAAAACAATTTTTGCGCCATCAACGACGCCTGGTTCAATATGCATAATGTGTTTCCCGAATAGGATTCATACTCACCCGTACAAATCAAATAAGCGGATATTTCACTCAGCTAAATAAGTGAAATATCCTAATCAATAAAGGCCGGTCTCCGGACTCATAAGTATTCAATATGTGCTTTAAATACTTCATTCCTTCCCATTAAAATAGTGGAATCAAGCTGAAACACACAACTTACACACCGTTGCGGGGGCAGTATAGGCTTTGTTAAGAACGTACCTATTTCCCGTTTCACCAGTAAAAAACTGACACCTTTACAAGAATTGATCTTGAGCAAGCAGCCCATTAGCCAATCGAAGAAGAATACTTTTTAAACGACATTTAAGCAATCCAATCCTCTCTTTCTATGAAGCAGGATTGATATCGCGTCTCATTAAAATAAAAAATAAAAATCGCTAAATTTACATTTCATTAGAACAACAAAAGCGATATTGTTTTATATTTAGACAAATCAATAAGCTGTTTGTATTATGGAAGCGATAATTTCTTTGAAAAAAGCAAAAATCCTCATAATAAGCCTAGTTTGCGCTTTAATGCTTTCGTTATTACTCGGAGAAGTAGAAAACAGACGGTTGTCTTCAAACGAATCCAGTTTGGTAATAGCAAAGAATCAAAAGCAAATTGCCTTCTTAGAAAGCCTTTTCCAATCCATCACACTCACTCTTAATCAAACAGCTGAACTCTATAATGGGATCTGTTCCGACAACTTAAAGATGTTTATGAGGAAGTCTATATTCAATATTGATGGTGTTATAGAACTGGGCATTATTCAGAATGAAAGTAGCCAAGGCATGTTGGTTTGTAACTCTTGGGGAAATAATAACCTTCAGATGAGAAAGCCAAAGAATCATGATGGATTTTTATTTTCTGGCCCTCACACTTCAAACATGTATGAAGAGAAAATATTTGTTATCAAAAAAACGGTGGATGATTATGAGTTCAACGCTTTAATCAAACACCCATCGACCAAAAACCTATTACAGAGTGTCAAACTCTCAACCGATTCTAACAACTTGTCATTAAAACCAATGGAGAAAGAAACTCCTTCTAATTTCATTTCCAATCTGTCCTATGTTTATCAATATAAAGCGGTAGTGAACACCTCTGGTTTATTCTATGCTTCGACCTTTCTTCTTTCTTTTGCTCTCTTTCAATTATTGGTTACCCCATATTTGATATTTACTTTGGATAGATCCAACCTCAAAAGAAGAATCATGCGGGGAGATTTTTTTAATGTATATCAACCCATCATAGACGCAAGTGACGGTAAAGTTTTTTCCTATGAAATTTTCACAAGAGCAAAAGGGCACGATAATGCACTCAGCATTATAAAAAACATAAAGCACTACAATCTTCATGTTGAACACACATTACAACAGCTCGATAAACTGGAAGAAGAAAAAGCACAATTGACTTGTCAAAACTTTCAGGTCAATTTGTCTGCTAAACATCTCGTAGATGATAGATTAATCCATTACCTATCTAAAGTAGCACTTAGCTCTAGGAAAGAAATCATCATTGAAATCACAGAGGATGAAGACCTTTTCAAGCATCGCCTTAAAGTGAAAGAAGCTATGAGAAAGCTCAGGGAACTGGGATATCGCTTTGCACTCGATGACTTTGGTGCGGGCTTTTCAAACTTCTCTTACGTTTTCGAGTTTGAATTTGATCTCATTAAAATTGACAAGAGCGTACTGAAGTTTGAAAACATAGAGTTGCTCCTATCCTTAGTAAGAGTCTTCGACACTTTAAAAATGCCTTGCATCATAGAAGGTGTAGAAGATGACACAGATAAGAAAAAACTAGATCTGATCGACATCAAATACCATCAGGGTTGGTTATACGGAAAACCAGAAAAAGCGCCGCAGGATAACCAAGACTCTGATTTGCAAGACGCTAGTTCAAAAAGCGATAACTAACAAGATCCTAGATTTACCTAAAAATACGATCAGACCAAACCGTTAAACCAGCGGCAACGCTACCAAAGTGATCGCCATCCAAAACAGGCACATCACCAATACGTTTTTGTATTGCATCACGAATAACTGGAGACTTAGCCGAACCACCTGTCATGTAAATCAAATCAGGTTGTTCTCCCGCTTGCTCAATCGCCGATGCCATTAATTTCAACATCTTTTCAAGCGGCGGCTCAATTGATGACGCAAGTCCATCACGACTAATATCTTGTGCTAATCCTGATTCTATGTAATCCATCAGCACCTTATGGTTCATACTATCTGACAAAGCAATCTTGGCTTCTTCAGCATTTCGAACAATATGATAATTGTGTTTTTCTTCTCGCATCCGTAAAAAGCGTTCGATTAACTTAGGCTGTTCGGCATCTAAACGCAGCTGCTCAATTTGATGCTTTGTATCCATGCTGTTGAATGTGGCAATGGCGGATACATCGTTGGTTGTTACCGCGTTCCAATAAAGCTGTGTCGGCATAGGCAAACCGTTTTTCAGCAAAGCATCCATACCAAACAAAGGCATAAGATGCTTGCCAGCAATACGAATATCCAAGTCGTTACCACCCACACGCTCACCCGTATGACCTAAGAAATCCGCATATCTATCTTCTTTATTGAGGTATTCTGGCCCCATTCTGACCATGGCACAGTCGGTTGTACCACCGCCAATATCCACAACCAAAACCGTTTTATTCTCTTCTAGCTTGGTTTCAAAATCCAAACCCGCGGCGATAGGTTCATACAGAAACTCTATCTCCTTGAAGCCCGCTCGTTTTCCTGCGACAGTCAGTATTTCCAATGCTTGTCGATTACTGGCTTCAGAGTCAATGCCTTGGAAATTCACCGGACGGCCAATCACAGTGTGAGTAACCTCATCCCTAAGGTGCTGCTCTGCCCTTTGTTTGATGTTTTGCATCATGGCCGCAACAACATCTTCAAAGAAGTTAATGTGCTCAGTACGCAATCCAGTTGCGCCCAGAAAAGACTTAGGTGACTTTACAAAATAACCGTCTTCCGGCCATTCAAAGTATTCTTCAAACGCTGCTCGACCAAAAAACAAAGTCTGATCACTGTCACTGATGTCTTCTTCACGACGTGCTCTTTGAGCACGAGCAAGAGTCGATTGGCGAGATGAAACAAAGGCTTGGCGAGCACCTTGTTCCTGCATATTTCGCCCTACAAACTCCGTGATCAAATCACGGTCTAGCGCATACAAGGTAGAAGGTAAAAATGTGTGTTGCCCTTCTAAAGGCACGAGTTTAATTATCGCGTCTTGAGATAACCCCAACGCACAATTAGATGTTCCATAATCGAAACCGCAGATCATTCTATTTTTACCTATCATTCAATTCGGATAATACAAGCGACTATCTTCTACACTCCTGATTAAACAATGAGCATAAAAATGGTGCTAAAAAGAACCCAATATAGTAACAGGAAAATGGAAACACCGGATGGGGAAATGAACACAAACTGCAATAATCATTTAGATGATGATTCTGCCATTTAGGTATAGTATATATCATCATACAAATAATATTATGGTCTCGAAACGGCCGTCATCTGGTGCCTTTTATGATTCAATCTCTACTGCCTAATATCCTTGAATTCATACACAACATAGATCCATTCGATAAATTACCTCCCGAATTACAAATGAAAATCGCAGGCTCCGTAAGCATTAGCTACTTGAGTCGTGGCGAAAAGATCGATTTCTACCCAGGTGATCCAAAGCGTTATTTGTACATTATTCGTACTGGTGTCATGGAGCAGCGAAAGCCAAATGGCGTATTACGAGCAAAGCTCGGCCCACAGGACTTATTCGGTTTTACATTTTTAGATGACCATGCCGACGGAGAAGAAAGCTACAGCGCGATTGCCACTGAATCAACTCTGCTCTACTTGATTCCCCATGAAGCACTACAAAAATTACTGGAAGAACACCCAGAATACGCAGAACACTTCGCATCGCAAGCACAAATACGGATTCAAAATGCTCTCAATGTTGTCTGGTCCGACAACGACAAAGGCTTGTTTGTAAAAAAAGTCTCCGAAATCTCCACTACTTTTCCAGCCGTTGTGACATCTGACATGACAATTCAAGAAGTCGCCCATGAAATGCGTAATGTAGTGAGAACCTCCACAGCAGTCATTAAGAATAAAGGTCGAATTGTCGGTGTTATCACAGATCGAGATTTAACAAAACGAGTAATAGCCGAAGGCGTCAGCATTAATAACCCTATTAGTGATGTGATGACAAAATCCCCTCTGACAGTTGGCCCAAATGACTTAGTGTTAACAGCAGCGTCCTTGATGATGCAAAACAACATTCGTAGCCTTCCGGTTGTAAGTGGCCATAAGGTTCACGGTTTGATAACACCTTTTGATATGGTGCAAAAAAACCGTGTTCAAGCAATATTCCTTATCGACACGATGAAGCGCACCAAAACCATTGAGAAACTGACAGAACTGACGTCTGAACGCCAAGCCATTTTTGAAGCTTTGGTCGAAGGTAAAGTACGATCAGAAATTATCGGTCAAGTTATGGCAATGATTTACGACGCTTACAACCGTCGTATTCTACAAATTGCAGAAGAAAAATTTGGTCCAGCACCCTGCAAATACTCGTGGATTGTCGCAGGTTCCCATGCTCGAAATGAAATCCATATTTCATCCGACCAAGACAACGCTTTGATTATCGAAGATTCAGCCACAGAAGAAGACCTTGAGTACTTCAAAGAAATGGCGGATTTTGTTTGCCAGTCTCTCGCAAAATGCGGCTTTACTCTGTGCTCTGGGAACTTTATGGCGTCTAACCCAAAATGGATGCAAAAACTCAGTGTTTGGAAAAAATACTATCAGGGTTGGATTACAACGCCAGACCATAACACCTTATTAAACGCCAGCGTATTTTTGGAAACTCGCAGTATTTATGGGGAAGCATCATTTTGTGACACTCTTCATCAACACCTTCATAAACTCATTAGCCAAAACAAAAACTTCTTGAGCATTCTCATTAACGACGCAACATCTGTGTCTCCACCTTTGGGCATTTTCAACAATTTGGTGTTGGAAAAAGGCGGCGAAAACAGCAACACACTCAATATCAAGAAATACGCCATTACCTTGGTGGTGGATTTGGCGAGAATTTACGGCATTTCCGTTGGCTGTACGTCAACTAATACAGAAGAGCGATTCCGCTTCGCTCATAAAAAGAAAGTCCTCAGCGAAGATGCATTGAAAAACATCATTGGTACTTATCGCTTTATTTGTCAGCTACGTTTCACACACCAATTTGAGGCATTAAGAAATGGTGACGAACCAAACAGTAATATAGACCCCCAATCATTTGGTAGCTTTGAACGCACACATTTAAAAGACGCGTTCCGCATTATTTCTAACCTGCAAGATGCAGCCAGACTTAAATTCAGTGGGGCTTAATTTTTGTGAAGAATTTATTCAACCGCTTTCACCCTATTCATCAGCTCGAAAAAAAACGTGAGGCCTTAGTCGAAGAAGGTAAGCTGCCTACACCCATTGCCGAGTTACTAAGCGAGCCTTACCCTTTGCCAGAAACTAAGCTAAATGAGCTGGAGTTTTTAGTATTCGATTTAGAGACAACAGGCTTAGATCCAAAGAAAGACCGTATTCTCAGTATCGGCCACTTGAAAATCCACAACATGCTGGTAGACATCAGCACATCGGTTCACACCTACATCAAAGCGGAAAAGTACGTCAAACCAGAAGCCGCGGTGATCAACCATATCGTTCCCGAAATGCTCAGTGAAGGGCAATTGTTTGATGAAGCCATGCACGATTTATTTCGCGCGATGAAGGGAAAAATCTTAATCGCTCACGGTACGATTGTGGAAAAAAGTTTTATCGATGCTTATGTGAAACTACGCTATGGATTGGATTCTTTACCGCTACTTTGGCTAGACACTCTCATCTTAGAAAAGTCTTTATTACGGAACAAAAACGACACAGGTACTGGTGATTATCAGCTTGCTGCCGTTCGTGAGCGCCACAACTTACCGCCTTATTTGGCACACAATGCGTTAGCAGATTCCATAGCCACAGGCGAACTCTTCTTGGTTCTGGTGAAGATAATCTACGGTAAATCCGTTCCTCTGCTGAGTAATGTCTATAAGCGCATTTACTGAATAACATCAAAAATAAGGATTAAAGCTACTTAGATTTTAATCCTTATTTTAAACAGCACTAGATTCCTTGCTAGGTTTACGCTTTTTTCACATACTTAGCGGTGATCATCATGTCACCTGCGCCGTCTAGCTTACAATCCAACTGATGATCTTTTTTATCATGAACTCTCTTGATCACGGCCTTAGTGCCAATTTTTAAACCTTGAGAGCTACCTTTCACTTTCAAGTCTTTAATCAGCGTGACTTTGTCTCCTTCGGCTAACAAAGCGCCGTTAGCGTCTTGAACTTTAACAACTTCCTCTTCTGCTAACGCAACAGGATTCCACTCAAAGCCACATTCAGGGCAAACCAAAAGCTCCTGATCTTGATAAACGTATTCAGATTGGCAGCTCATACAAGGCGGTAAAGGCATAATCACACTCTATCTAACAATATATTTTTTAATTAACAAATTGCATTTAGTGAAAAGGCGCAACGCCAATCACTGCTTCATGAAGGAAAATGATAATGGTAAACCAAGAAGCAACAGAAAAAGTCAGCGCAACAAGGTCGAATCGAAGGCTAGCTTCTTCTATTTTCACGCCTGCTTTGCGGTCACGACGACGGAAAGCCGCGTAACTCACGATCGCCCACACCAAGAAACTGCCAAATAGCAGCACATCCGCTAAATTACCGTTACTCAACAAATGCGCAAACGCCCAGACTTTAATAGCAAGGTAGATTGGATAACCTGTCACCTTCTTCATCATGGTTTTCGGAACGATGGAAGCAAACAATAAAAACAACGCCACCAGCATCAATAGACTCGTAACGTGCGCCATGTGTACTGGTGGAAACCACAACCAAACGGGCGCTAAACGAGCCTGGCCATACCCCATAGCAATAAAACCAAGAGACAATAAAGACAACATCCCAAAGCGCAATCGCCAACTCATCAGGCCTGCTTTTGTCACAGCCATTTTTCGCCAATCAGGAACAAACAAACGCACACTGTGTACTGCAAAAAATATCACTAACCCAACTATTAAAATCAACATACAAGGGTGTCCCTTAAATCTTATAAAACAGATAAAACCGAGGTGCTCACTAAAACAAAAACAGCCAACACAATCAATGCATTAGCTATCAATATCCTTATAAATAACATGGTTAAGCGGCTTATCGTCATTCGGATGTTTCCGCTCACCACAGAAGGCTTGACATCACTCTCTTTCTGACAGCACCTTTCGGTCAATAAAGCGGTATTTCTCTTCCGCACAAGCGCTCAGAATAAAGTCCCAAGTCAGCTTTAAATCTTTAAACTGATGCAAATCTTTACTGGTGGATATCCACAGCTCTCTATGCAATAAAAAGTCAGGCAAAACCGGCGACAAGACAGGGTCACCATAAGCTACAAAGTGCGGCAAAATGCCAACACCCAAGCCAGATCGCACTGCTTTTCGCTGAGTATGAATCGTTGTCGACTTATAAATAAACTGCAAGTCAGGCGCGATTTCATTCTGATACTTCAACAAATCCGAAAACACTTGGTCTTCGATGTAACCAATAAAAGAGTGATTCTCAAGGTCGGACTGAGCCTTAATACTTTTATTCATCGACAAGTATTCAGTGGCAGCAAATAAGCCCAAAGTATAATCCGTCAGCTTTTTCTGAATGATATTTGAACCTTTCTGAGGCCCGATTGTAATACTGATATCCACTTCACCACTGGTGATCAAAGTAGCGCCAGCCAATGAAATAAGCTCTATATCAATGTCTTTGCCTTTCACCCACATTGGCAGCCGATCAGACAAATAATAATTACTAAAGCCTTCTGTCACACCAATGCGGATTTTCGAGCGAATTTCTTTGCCGCTACGATAGTTCTCATTCGCCAAACGTAAAGTACGCTCACACTTTTCTGCATAAGGAATTAAATTCTCCCCTGCTTTCGTTAAATGGAATCCTTTACTGTTCTGATAAAACAGTCGAGTATCGATCGCCTTTTCTAATTGCTCAATACGATTTGCGATAGTGACATGAGTACAACCAAGCTTAGTTGCCGCCAAAGACAAGCGCCCATATCGCCACAGCGCTAAAAAATATTTTAGATCATTCCAATTAATTTCCAGTAAATCTAAATTTTCATTCACGATTCGCTCTCCACAAAAAACGAAAAACAAGATGCCATGACAGATATCTCATCATCTAATGCATTCTAACCAAGCACACTTTTGGTGCAAAAAGAATCTTAACAAACAAGCCAAGCTGTAAATTTTATTTCATATAATGAACGTTAGCCTATAGTTCAGAGCAAAATCAGACCTATCTAAAATAGGGCAAAGCCTTTAAAAAGGCACAAAATAAGTGCATTAACTTTAACTGCTCAAAACTTTCCTAGCGAAAGGCTTTTATCTGGCCAACTTCATTGTAATTTTTTTTACAACCCATGTAACCAAAATGCTATTGTTTTTAAACCCTCGCAAGCCTAATTTTTAACTTCGACATAGAACCTCTGAGCATTCATCAGAATCTATACACAATCATATTTTTTGAAATAGGTAACTCATGATGAAAAAACCATTACTCACCACATTGGCACTATTACTAGGATCATCTGCTTTCGCAGCAGATTACAACTTCACGTTTGCTCACGTCCTAATCGACGAAACGCCTAACGGACAAGCCGCCTTAGCATTTGAAAAAGAGGTTGAAGACAAGTCCGATGGTCGTATCAACATCAATGTCCTACCAGCAGCACAATTAGGTGGTGATGTAGAAATCATCGAACAGCTACAAATGAACTTGGTACAAATTGCCATTCCACCAACCGCAACACTAGGTAACTTTGAGCCAAGAGTACAAATTCTAGACTTACCTTTCCTATTACCTTCACAAGAATTAATGATGAAAGTATTAGACGGTCCAGCGGGTCGTAAAATCTTAGACACGTTAGAAGACCATGAAATGCATGCCGTAAACTTCTGGGGGGCAGGTTTCCGCCACATGACAAACAACGTTCGCCCAATTGAGAAGCCAGAAGATCTTAAAGGCATCAAAATGAGAACGATGCAGTCGCCGATCCTTTTAAGTACTTACCGCAACTTTGATGCAAACCCAACGGCCATGGCTTACACAGAGGTTTATAATGGTCTACAGCAAAGCGTTATCGAAGGGCAAGAAAACCCTATTGCGAACATCACCAGTAAGAAGTTTTATGAAGTACAAAAGTACATGACGCTAACTTCTAACGCTTACCACGGTTACGCTGCTATTGTGAATAAACAAGCTTGGGATTCTTTGCCAGAAGATCTACAAGCCGTTATGACAACAGCCTTCAATAACGCTCGTGATTTGTCTCGTAAATTGACTAATGAACTCGAAGCTTCCGCTCTTGAAAACATCAAGAAACACACGAAAGTAACCGAATTGACAAATGAACAAATGGCTGCATTCGTTAAAGCCAGCCAACCAGTTCATGAAGAGTTCCGCGACACCATCACATCAGATCTACTGGATGTTGTATACGCTGAAATAGAGTCGAACTAATGACCAGCGCTGCCTTGGCAATTTAAAGCAAGGCAGCGTATTCAGCCTTCCAAAGGCTAATAAATATGCTCCGAGAAAAATATGTTCGAAAAAATTAATACCTATTTAGACACCATCGAAGGCTTTTTAATCGCCAGTATTCTTGCCACTGCATCGATACTCACGATTACCCAAGTTTTTTTCAGATATGTCCTGAATGACTCAATCTTCTGGGCGGAAGAAGCCATTCTTTATTTGATTATTACGATGAGCTTTCTGTGTACAAGTCTTGGTATTCGTAAAGGCTCTCACATCACAGTAGACGTTTTAAAGTCCTGCATTCCAAAGAGCTTAAAACCAACGTTCAACCTAGTCGCAGCCATTTTAGGAATCATTTTCGCCGCTTCCCTTCTCTATTTTGGTGGCAGCTTATTTTTAACAACCTTAGCGCGCGGGCAACTTTCTCCAGCGTTGCGAGTTCCAATTGCAGCGATTTACGCCTTTATCCCAATTACAGCTTTGCTTCAAATGTTTCGTTATTCAGGAATCATCTATTCCGTATTTAAAAAAGTGCCTGAACAAAACCAGCCACAGAATTGATTTAAACATTTATCACGCTCACCAAAGCCGAGGCTTTCATGATTACATTATTACTTCCGCTGTTTTTAATTCTACTGTTACTTGGCTTGCCAATTTATGGCTCATTGGCTTTTTCTGTCATCGGCTCTATGGAATTGGCCGGTTCTATAAACCCAACCATTGTTCCTATGAGAATGTTCTCAGGTATTAACAACTTCTCATTAATGGCCATCCCTTTTTTCATTTTAGCGGCTGAATTAATGCGAGTTGGCGGCTTGTCTACTCGGCTAATTAAACTGGCTCAAGTCTTAATAGGTTGGGCGCCTGGTGGCCTGGCGTCTGCGGCTGTTTTGTCTTGCCTGTTCTTTGGCTCTATTTCTGGCTCAAGCCCAGCAACAGTGGTTGCCATTGGCAGCATCATGTTTCCCGCTTTAGTAGAAGCAGGTTACAGCAAACGTTTTGCCATCGGGCTACTGACCACCGCTGGCACCTTAGGGCCTATTGTTCCACCCAGTATCGCTTTAATCATTTATGGTTCCGTCACAGCAACCAGCATCGGTCAGCTTTTCGCTGCGGGCATATTACCTGCTCTTTTGCTTGGCGGTCTGTTAATCATCTACTGCATGATTTACTCAAAAAAGAAACAATACGCCAGAACACCGTTTCCTACTTTCAAAGAAATCTCAGTAGCTTTTAAAGGCTCGGCTTGGGGCTTGGGACTTCCCGTTATTCTGCTTGGCGGAATTTACAGCGGCATCTTCACTGCAACAGAATCCGCAGCGGTTGCTTGCCTTTATGGATTATTTGTCGGCATGGTGATTTACAAGCAAGTTAGTGCGAAAGACTTATGGGAAATACTGCAAAGTACAGGCTTAATCTCTGGTTCTTTGTTGCTGATCACAGCGGGCGCTTCTGCTTTTTCATGGTTGCTTACCATTACAGGAACACCTTCAGCATTAGCCAATGCTGTGCTGTCTTTAAGCGATTCTTCTTTTGCGATTACCGCGCTACTAAATCTTATTATGTTGGTTGCTGGCTTCTTCCTTGATAGTGCTTCTGCGATCATCGTTTTAGCGCCATTAATGACGCCAATCGCTTCGCAAGTAGGAATTGACCCTGTGCATTTCGGGATTATCAATTTAGTGAACTACTCCGTCGGCATGATTACGCCACCCGTCGGACTGAACTTATTTGTTGCTGTCAGTATTTCTAAAATGGGACTTTTTGAAATATTCAAAGGCTGTATCCCTTTCTTACTCATTTTACTCGTCGGCCTAATGATCATTACTTATGTACCTTGGCTTAGCTTGGTAATCCCTAGCTACCTTTTTTAGCCGTCATCAAATTTTAAACAGCACCTTATTCCACATGAGGTGCTCTTTACATCAACTCAAGGATTAAAATGAAATCACAAACTCGATTAAAAGTTGGCATTATTGGTTTAGGCGCAATTGGTGGTCATGTAGCCAATTGCATCGAAAAAGGCGAAGCAGGCAACGCGGAACTCGTTGCTTTAGTTTGCCGCGACAAAGAAAAATACCTAACCATTAACAAGGATCAATCCAGTCGTTTCAAATCATTAATCACAGATGATATCGAAACACTTTTTGCCGCAAAGCCAGATATTGTTATTGAAGCCGCAGGCCAAGAATCTCTCAGCCAATACGGCATTACCATACTGGAAAAAGGCATCGACCTTTTAGTATCAAGCATTGGGCTTTTCACCAACGACGACATACTCGCTGCCTTCACACAAACAGCAGAACAATCTGGCGCGCAAATGTTATTGTCCGCAGGTGCATTACCCGCTTTGGATTGGATGTCTGCCTCTTCTTTATCTGAAGTAAGCAATGCCATGATTACTCAAGAAAAACCTGTAATTTCTTGGAAAGGCACACGTGCTGAAGAGTTAATCGATTTAGACTCTATTACTAAGCCGACATGCTTCTTTGAAGGGACGGCTCGTGAAGCTGCCAATATTTTCCCGAAAAGCAGCAACATCAGCGCCATGTTGGCTCTTGCCACCGTTGGACTCGACAATACAAAAGTCCGATTGGTCGCAGACCCTATTAGCCCAATCATGAATACACTTATTGAATTTGATAGTGAAGTAGGTCAACTGCAATTGAACTGCCAAGGCATACCTTCTCCAGAAAACCCAAGCACCAGCACTGGCGTCCCCTTGTCTATCGTGAAATCCATACGCAATTTATCTTCGTCAATTCATTATGGAATTTAGCGTTTTCTAGGAGAAAATTTCCACAGACTGCAAACGAACTTCCGCAAAAAAGGCTGGCATTCGCAAATTCATACCTAAGTGAATGCCTACCTTTCATCTAAAGCAAATCAATAATCATCCCAATATGGCGGATCGCCATAATATGAACCGATGAAATCAAGAAAAGCGCGAAGCTTCGGCGGCAGCAATTTACGATGCGGGTAAACCGCATACAAGCCCATAGAATCCAATGTGCAATCTTCCAAGATCGGAATCAGGCTACCTTCTTTCAATGCCTTTCCCACAATAAACGTAGGCTGCAATATATAACCTTCTCCCGCGATGGCCGCCGTCATCAATATTTCGCCGTTATTCGCCACCAAACCAGATTGATTGTGTTGCGCATGAGCCCGTAGAGCGTTGATTAATGGTTGTTCTGATGGCGCCAAATCCATGTAGCTGTAGCGCAGGAAATCCGAGGCAACCAAATCGTCTGGATGATTTGGGTAACCGTTTTTCTCCAGATACGAAGACGCGGCACACAAAGCCAGTTTGATCGGCGCGATTCTTTTGGCAATCAAAGAAGAATCCTTTAAATGACCGATTCTCAGAGCCACATCAACACCTTCTTCGATCACATCGACCTTGCGATCACTCAATTCCAAATGAACACTCACAAGAGGAAACTGCTTTTTAAAATCCCGTATCAAGGGCGAAAGATGAAGCGTAGAAAAAGACACAGGCGCACTGATGGAGAGCTGACCAGAAACCGTGCTTTGCAATTCACCAAAGTAACTGTCCATATCGTGAATGCTTTCTAAAATACTCACCGCATGTTGCAAACATTGCTCGCCTTCTTCGGTTAAATGAACACGCCGAGTGGTTCGGTTAAACAACCTCACGCCCAATTGCGCTTCAAACTGAGAAACGTACTTACTCACTAATTGGTTCGAGAGCTGCAACTTGTCCGCCGCCTTGGTAAAGCTGCCCTCTTCTGCCACAGTGACAAACGCCTTCATTGTTTCAATACGATCCATCATGGCTCCCATTATGCGCCTGAAATAACCAATTTAATGACAAACCCAATTACAAATAAATTATTAATAATAACTCAACAAATACTCAATTTATCAATTAAATAATAACCAATAATATACATCTCAATCAGATTGAGCCAGACGCTTTGCTCCGTCTTTTCTTATTCGTGAACAACTTAGGAGTCACATAATGAACAAACAGAAGTTACTACAATCAAACGCAGGTTTAAGCGCTTTTATCCTAAGAATCCCCGTTGGTATTGTATTAGCAGCACACGGCGCACAAAAACTCTTCGGTTGGTTTGGCGGTTATGGCCTAGAAGGAACAGGACAATGGATGGCAAGCATTGGGCTTGAGCCGGGTTACTTTATGGCGTTATTAGCGGGCAGCGCAGAATTCTTTGGCGGCTTAGCATTGGTGCTTGGTTTGCTGACTCGTCCAGCGGCCGCAGTCAGCGCCTTCACCATGTTGGTTGCCATCTTTAGCGTTCACATTAGTCATGGGTTATTCATGTCAAACAATGGCTACGAATACGCACTGGTTCTGTTTGCCGCTACACTTGCATTAGCGATTCAAGGCGCTGGCCGTTACTCAGTAGACAACGCGCTTGTGAGCAAAAATACATAAACACGCATTCACATCATCTCTTCCCAGAATCAAGAAGAGATGATGTCACGAACTAGGAAGTAACATGACCTCGAATCGCAACATTGTTTATCTTTCCCATGGCGGCGGCCCAATGCCTTTACTGAACGAGCCAAGCCATGATGAGATGATCCAGACTCTGAAAGCAATCGCCAAAGACGTTGGAAAACCAAGTGCCATCTTAGTAATAAGCGCCCATTGGGAAACCCAAATTCCAACCGTCACATCGGCGCGCTCTCCTGAATTAATCTACGATTATTACGGCTTTCCTGAAGAATCCTATCAAATACAATACCCATGCGCGGGCTCGCCTGAATTGGCGCATGGCATTCTAAACAGCTTACAGAAACACGGTATTGATGCCACACAAGATGAACACCGTGGCTTCGACCATGGTTTGTTTGTGCCGCTTAAAATCATGTACCCAGACGCAGACATTCCATGTGTTCAGCTTTCATTGGCGCAAAGTCTCGACGCGGCATTACACATTCAAATCGGTGTGGCATTACAAACATTGGATTGGGGCAATATATTAATCATTGGCTCAGGTTTTTCATTTCATAATATGAAGGCCTTTTTCTCGAAAGGTTCACACCAAGCCGATGTAAAAAACATAGAATTTGATGATTGGCTAACCGCCATTATGGAAGACAAGAACCTCTCTGAAGAAAACCGAAAACAGGCTCTGATTGATTGGTCATCCGCGCCTTCGGCGAGATTTTGTCACCCTCGCGAAGAACACTTAATCCCGCTTCATGTGTGCTATGGCGCAGCGAATAAAGCCAGCAACCACACCTACAAAGCAAAGATACTGAACAAACAGGCTTCTATGTTTACTTGGCAATACTGAGGTTTTGTTCTTATTTTGGTAGGTGAACAACATGGTCTTCTGTATCGTTTATCAAAGCCATGAAAACATAGCATTGTCGACGTTTTATGATAATTGGAGGCAGATCTTTCCCTAAATATCATGTTTATTCGTAGACAGTTGGTTGCCATATTTGCATAAGAATTTCTGGGTTCGCCACTGGCTGAAAGCCGAATTGTGCGTATAAGCCGTGAGCATCATTAGTTGCTAGCATGAAGCGCCGTAACCCTTGAAGTTCTTGGTGTTGAGATATTGCTTCCATAATCAATTTACTGATGCCAAGTCCTCTGCATTCTTCAAGTACGAAAACATCGCACAGATAAGCAAATGTTGCTTTATCAGTAATAACTCGGGCGAAGCCTACTTGTTCATTATTTTCACCATAAGCGCCGAATACGAGAGAGTTTTTAAGAGACTTTTCAAACACTTCAAATGGGATATTCTTAGCCCAATATGAGTTTGCGATAAATGAATAAACGAGATCGATATCTAAGTCTTCTATGTTTGTAGAAATTTTAAATTCGTTCAATTATTTAGTTCCTTCGAAAGGTATAGTAAAGCTGTCGGTTTTCTCGTTTACAGCCAGTTTAATTAATATAAATCCACAATATTTCACGAAAATTCAAATAATAAGTGCAACACTCATGGTTTAGTCGGTGATAAAAGATCAACTATCAGTAGGTAATATCCTATAAGTTTCCAAACAAAAGAAGCATTTACCATGAGTTACAAGCGGTTGATCGAAGGAAAACGATATCAGATTCCCAGCTATTTTCAGCTTAGCCTCAATCAAAGTAAATACTGCGGCCTTTTAGGTAAGCCGTGGTCAAATTCAATCATTACAACTTCTCCATAAAATACCCTGAATATCTTTTAATCTATAGAGCTTTTCTGCTGTCAAAGAAAGCAATGTGAGTCGGTGGATGAGGGTTTCTAGTAATACATATTGGTACGCTTTCGTGATTACTCCAGAATCAAAGTCCTTTAAAAAAGGAATGCAGCTCTGAGGTAAAGGTAAATCATGAAATGTAAATAGCCTCATTAGACAAAAAATGAGCCTCCTTTTATGTCCTAATTTAAAGAACACCAAATAGAGGCCCATTGCATTGATTGAAACATCACAGACTAGATAACACCTAGCGTTATTTCAACGTATAAGAAGCCACTTCTGTTAATACATTTTGACAATGTTGCTTAGCAAAATTGGCGCCCTGATCTGTTTTCGTTACCATATCTAAAATCTTCTCTGATCGGTCTCTCACATTCTGGATGTTTTGATTTATTTCTTTCGTAACCTGGGATTGCTCCTCTGCAGCCGTGGCGACGCCATCTATTGTTTTGACTAGCGTTTCAATAGACCCAAATAACCCTTGTAGCATAGACACATTTTCATTCACGATATCAGAAGACTCAGAAGCCATCTTCTTACACTGGCTCATGGACTTCAACGCATTGTCTCCTGAACCAATCAGAGATTGAATCATAGAACGGATATCATCCGTTGAACTTTGCGTTCGTTGTGACAGAGTACGCACTTCATCCGCAACCACCGCGAAACCACGCCCTTGCTCACCTGCTCGGGCAGCTTCGATGGCTGCATTCAATGCTAATAAGTTTGTTTGCTCTGCAATAGATTCAATGGTCTCTAAGATAGTACTAATTTGCTCTGTGTTTTTAGCAACAGATTGTACAGCTTCGTGGCCGTTTTCCACTTCCGAAGAAAGGCCCGTTATGGACTGTAAGATAGCTTCCATATTACCAGCACCTTGTGTGCTCTGCTCATAGAGCGTTTCTGTTGTCTCTGAAGATATCTGCATGTCTTTTGAAATAGTAGCACTCGTCAAAGACATTTCTTCCATCGCGGACGCCATTAAATCGGTTTGATTAAATTGCTCTTGAGTTTCCTGCAAAGCGCTCTTAGAAAAGCCGCTTAAAGTACTCATACACTCTTTGGATTCAGAAGAAAGCTCAAGCATGACACCAAAAGAACGTCTTAGATGACTTAGATGTAAATTCAAATAATGAATGATCTCCCCCAATTCATCATGGGATGAATTATCTATTTCAGAAACTAGATCACGTTTATCAGACACATTTAACAATGATGAATTAATCAGTCGAACACGCGTATTAATAGAGCGAATTAAAACAAAAGCTAAGAAGATAATAGGGCCAATCAATGCAAAAAAGCTGATGATTAAGCCATTGAAATAGAGCTTATTCGTGGACGTCAAAGACATATTCAAATCCTGAAGCTCTGAGCCTATTTCATCCGTTACCGATTTTATTAAGGCTATTTTCCCTGTTGCCAAAGCAAACCAGTTTTCTGGCCCTTGCACATAGGAAACATCCGTTAGTGTTATAAACTCTTCTGTTATTTCTTCGACCTTTTGCCACTGCTCATCTTTAAAGGCTTCATTTAATAAATTGGCTTCCCAATCCGAAGACACTGTATAGAAATGTTCCAACTGATGATGTTCATCGTCGATAAAAGCAACAATCTGGGACTGGCGCATGTCGGTTGTCTTTTGCGCGGCAAACACTCCGTTTAAAGCGCCTCGATATTGACCAATACGCTCTTTCATCCACAAAAGACTTAGGCGCGCTTCAAGCGCTTTGGCGATGGTTCGGTCTTTAATATCTGACATGACTAACTGAATGGCATTTAACGCCTGTCTATTGACCTCTGAATAAAAGACAAATGCGTTATTATTCGTTACTAAACGATCTACTTTCTGGCGAATATCGTTCTTTTCTTTTAGCCTAGATAATATCGGATCACGTACGTGATTCAGCTGCTCTAATGTCATCATATTAAAGGAATCAGGATTAACATTTTGAAGAGCGACTTCGGTTTCATCCGCCACTTTACGCTGGGCTAATAATGCCTCTTTTCCTTTACTCCCTTTACTACCAAGAAAGCCTGCTGATAGCCCTCTTTCTATCGCAAAATTATGAGCAACATCGTCCAACAGTACAGACAACCTCACCATATCTTCTGCGACGAGCCCTTCATTCACTTGTTTGTTTAAATCTAGAGCCAAAAGAGCAGTAACAAAAACGGCAAAAAGAGAAGGAAAAAAACCTACTATAACAATAGCTTGGGACACTTTCAGATTGGATAAAATCGACACTCTAACACTCCCTATTAAACATGCTCAAAACAAGCTTAGACCAAGTTATAAATATTTTCTATAAATCATACAAATAAACCTAAGAGTTACCCTACTAATACCATAATAATCAAAAAAGCATTCACACCTCAAAGCAAGTTATTTAAGACAGAGAAAGGCACCGGAAAACACCATTAAAATACTTTCGTTTAAACTAGAAAAAGCCTTTTCCTTTCTCTAAAATACCGCGTTTTCACATGTAAGCAGATTGCCATGATTAAGACACCTTATTATCTCATCGACAAAGCCGCTCTGTTAAAGAACTTAGAGAAGATTGCCTATGTACGCGAACAGTCTGGCGCGAAGTCTTTACTTGCTCTGAAATGCTTTGCTACTTGGTCTGTGTTTGATCTTATGCAGGAATACATGGATGGCACGACGTCTTCTTCTTTGTACGAAGTGAAGCTAGGTAAAACAAAATTTCAAGGTGAAACCCATGCCTACAGTGTGGCGTATGCGGACGATGAAATCGCCGAGGTGTTAGACCATTCCGATAAAATCATTTTCAATTCCATTGGGCAGTTCTCTCGCTTTAAAAATGCCAGTGAAGGAAAAGTCCGTGGGTTACGAGTGAACCCTCAAGTGAGTACGTCTGAGTTTTTGATCGCTGACCCTGCGCGCCCTTTTAGTCGTCTTGGTGAGTGGGACCCAGAAAAAATCGAAACCATCATCAATGACATTTCTGGTTTTATGTTCCACAACAATTGTGAGAACGATAACTTTGAGCGTTTCGATGAGATGCTGACGCTTATTGAAGAACGTTTTGGTCATCTTATCCAGCAAGTAAAATGGGTCAGCTTAGGTGGTGGTATTCATTTTACTGGTGACAATTACCCTATTGATGAATTCTGCCAACGCTTGAAAGCCTTTTCAGAAAAGTACGGAATCCAAGTTTATCTAGAACCGGGTGAAGCCTCGATCACCAAAAGCACAACGCTCGAAGTGACCGTGCTAGACACTTTGTTCAATGGTAAAAATCTGGCCGTTGTCGACAGCTCTATTGAAGCGCACATGTTGGATTTATTGATTTATCGAGAGAATGCCAAAATGGCGCCGTGCGAAGGCAATCATGAATACATGGTTTGTGGTAAATCTTGTCTCGCTGGTGATATTTTTGGTGAGTTTAAATTTGATGCACCATTAAAAGTCGGCGATCGTTTGTCTTTTCAAGATGCCGCGGGTTATACCATGGTGAAGAAGAACTGGTTTAATGGTGTTAAAATGCCATCCATTGCTGTACGCCAATTAAATGGCGAGATCGAATTGGTTAGAGAATTCGACTACCAAGATTTTGAGCAGAACCTTTCTTGATTCTGCCAACACTCACACTCTAAAGAGAAACACGATTATGAAAAAGAATGTATTGATTATTGGTGGCGGTGGCGTCGCGCGCGTTGTGGCTCACAAATGTGCCCAAAACAATGACGTGTTAGGCAACCTTGCCATTGCATCACGTAGCGTCAATAAGTGCGAAGAGATCGTTGCTAGCGTCAAAGAAAAAGGCAGCATGAAAGTGGCTGGTGAACTAAAAGCTTACGCACTGAATGCTTTGGACGTTCCCGCAACGGTACAGTTAATCAAAGACACACAATCCGAGATCGTCATCAATGTGGGTTCGGCTTTCATTAATATGTCGGTTCTTGAAGCGTGTATCGAAACAGGCGCAGCGTATTTAGATACAGCCATCCATGAAGAGCCAGAGAAAATCTGTGAGCAACCACCTTGGTACGCTAACTACGAATGGCAGCGTCGTGATCGTTGTAAAGACAATGGCATCACAGCGATTTTGGGTGTGGGTTTTGATCCGGGTGTGGTCAATGCTTTCGCAGCGTTGGCTTACAACGAATATTTCGATAGCGTGAGCGACATTGATATCATCGACATTAACGCTGGCAGCCATGGCAAATATTTCGCGACGAATTTTGATCCTGAGATCAATTTCCGTGAGTTCACTGGTCGCGTTTACTCTTGGCAGAACCGTGCATGGCAAGAAAACAAGATGTTCGAAATCAGCCGAACAGATGACTTACCAGTAGTCGGTAAGCAAACCGCTTACATGACAGGCCATGATGAAGTGCATTCTTTGTCGCAAAACTTAGACGTGCCAAACGTGCGTTTCTGGATGGGCTTTGGCGAGCATTACATCAATGTATTTACGATTCTGAAAAACCTTGGTTTGTTGTCTGAGCAACCCGTTACTACAGCAGAAGGTTTGGAAGTGATTCCACTTAAAGTAGTAAAAGCGGTACTTCCTGATCCTTCTTCTCTTGCGCCTGAATACACAGGCAAAACTTGCATCGGTGATGTGGTAAAAGGCATCAAGGATGGTAAAGAGAAAGAAGTCTTCATCTACAACGTGGCGGATCACAAAGACGCTTACAACGAAGTAGGCAGCCAAGGCATTTCTTACACAGCGGGCGTTCCACCGGTTGCCGCGGCTATCCTTGTTGCGAACGGCACTTGGGATGCAAAAGAAATGCGTAATGTTGAGCAGCTTGATCCAAAGCCTTTCCTAGGTTTGCTAAACGACATGGGCTTACCCACTCGCATTAAAGACGAAGACGGCGACCGCCCTTTCACGCTTTAAAAACGGACGCCTAACGTTACGTTGAAGTAAAAAATAACCCCGTCATTATTAAAGTGACGGGGTTATTTTTTATCTATTCATTTTCAATTATACGCAATGATAAAACTATTTATTCAAGGTCTGCGCAATGCTGTTGGCCATTGGGCCTATTACATCGTTAAACCAACTCTCTGATAAAGCCTGCACCATAGAAGCATAACCGTCCGATGTTAAGCTCTCTGTCACATAAAAGGTTTCAGAGGCAGACAGCACGCCTGATGCCGACATCATCTGCCAACGCCCAGAAATATGAACCATACCTTTTAGATCGACATAAAAGTCATCCACTTCTATGTTCAAAAGCGCAATGGCCTCTGCTGGTAACCTTTGACCACCAAACCAAGTCACATTAGGCAGGGCTTTTTCTAGGCGTTGTTGAGTCAATCGCGTCAATTGTGGCGACAAGGTTTCCGCCCATAAATTATTCGCTGATCTATGTACTTGGCCTTCTTCAGTGACCAATACGATTTCATTACCTGCCAAATAATTGGCCACGGAAACAGGCATTATCTGCACAAACATATCTTTTGTGGCTCTTGTTTCCACCTTCATAATGTCGGCATCTATCAACAAATATTCGTTGCTTGGCGGTGTTGTACTCGCGCAAGCTGTTACCAAGCTTGCAAGTATTAGAATTAAAAAAAGTCGCCACTTCATCATCATAATTTTTGTCTCTTTTCTATTTCGCTGCTTTCGGTTCAATGTCCGATCGTGTCTGACTGTCAAATATCAAGGTACTTGGATTCTCTCTCAATTGACGCAACAAAGGTTGAAGTTCGTTCAATGCTCGGCCTAACGACACCATGTTTTCTCTTAATGGCCTGCCTATTTGTCCATTGGCTTGATAAGTTTCTAAAGTCAAATTTAGCTCCGCCATCACCTCAGAAATGTCTGAGGGCAATTGTTGAGTTTCTGACTTTTCAAGCAATAAGGTCACGCTTTCACTCATTTCTTGAAGTTGGCGTAATGTTTGATTTGCTTCGCCCATAGTTTGCCCAAGCTGCTCAAACGCGTCTTTAAGCGGCACTTCTGCTAGGTTATCCAATAAGTTAGACACCTTGCTTTCAAGATTAGCCAAGGAATCTGGCCCTGTTGGAAAGACCTGATACCCTTCTAATTCTTGAAGTTCGGCTGCTGGCGGGTTATCCATGAAATCAAGGCTAATCACTTTGGCAGCATTCAAATAGTTACCGATTTCCAGTCTTGCTCTCAGCCCTTTTTCGATTCGATCTTCCAGTAAGGCTTTCCATTGTTCTACTGACTGCCCTTCCGGCACGTTAAAAGCGTTCAGACGTTGTGGTTCAATACGAGCAAGTACAGGAATCACAGGGCGATCTTGAGACGCTAGAGCATCAACGGATAAACCATTAAACGGCACTTCTAATACGCTTCCCACTCTTACTCCTCGGAACTCGACATCAGCACCCACGGCTAAACCACTAACGTTAGAATCGAACAAGAAGACATACTCCGCTGCTTGCTCGTAAAAATGATTATCTGCATCCGTTTTGGAAGCAAACAAGGTGAAAGCTGTTAAATCTTCTACCTGTGTCCCAGATGTTTTTCCTTTGCCTAACCCAAACGAAATACCACCAGATAAGAAGGTTTCCAAGGAATCCAACTTCACTTCAAACCCTTGCACAGAACTTCTAAAAGACAAGCCTGGTGTTATCCAAAACTGCACTGAGCTATTCACTAACGCATCGTAAGGAGGCTGAACAACAATACGATAAGTAATGGCTCCAGTGTTGGTATCAAAGCCAACTTCTTCCACATAACCCACTTCATAACCGCGAAAATGCACCAAGGTTCCAACATCCAGCTTTGCGCTGTCCATACTGTGCAATAAGATACGAATGCCTTCTTCGTTATTTGATAAAGGCGGTTGGCTCAATAAAGTAAAATCCTCGCTTTCTCGGCCTTGCTCACCTGGTGACATATCAATATAAGCACCAGACAACAAAGTCCCCAAACCACTGACGCCATCTTTCCCGATGCGCGGTTTCACCACCCAAAACTTGGCGTCTTCCCTCAACATGCCTTGAGTGCCTTGATTCATTCGGACTTTAATAATGGCGTTGTCGTAATCATCGCTCAAACGGATATCAATCACTCGCCCTACATCGACATTTCGGGCTTTCAACTTTGTCTGGCCTGCTTCCAAGCCGTCTGCGTTTGACGCGACCAAGGTAATAATCGGACCTTGGCTCGACCAATTCTGATACAACATCCAACTGGCGACCAGAACTGCCACAATAGGAACAAGCCAAATAGAGTTGAAATGAACTCGTCTCAGGCTTTCGATATTTTTGCGCTCTTCCATCATTCTACTTCCTCTGACAAAGACGACTTCACTTCTCTGTCTTTGTCCCATAATAATCGTGGATCAAACATCATCGCGGCTAACATGGTCAAAACGACCACCGCGGCAAAAGACAATACGGCGGGGCCGGGTAAAATTGAGATCAAATTCCCCATTTGTACCAAGCCAGTCAAAACGGCAACGACAAAAATATCTATCATTGACCAGCGCCCAACTACTTCTGTCATTCGATATAACTTAATTTTCTGCTGTGTTTCACGCTCTGTCGGCTTGCATGACTGCCAACATAACCAACTAAGTGAAAATATCTTTGCAAGGGGTATGACAACACTGGCGAGAAAAATCACCAAGGCAACAGGGTAAGATCCCAAAGACCAAAGTAAAAAGACACCCCCCATGATCGTCGATGGTTCAGAGCCGCCTAAAAACGTCGTCTGCATAATAGGAAAAACATTCGCCGGAACAAACATGATAATAGCGGCAATCAAAAAAGCGATGGTGCCTGCCAAGCTATTAGGGTGGCGACTATGAATCGAATGGCCACAACGGCTGCAATGCTTGGTATGGCGTTGTTGCGTTGCGCCACAAAAGTGACAGCCTATTAAACCTTCTTCCACTGCAGTGGCATTTTTAACACTGATAGCGTGCTCTGGCCCCGGTCCTGCGACTTTATTCCATAACCAACGTCGATCTACCAAACTGATGGTTTTGACCAACAAAACCACATAACCGCAGAAAGCCCAAAAGGATAAGCCCAGTTCAATATCTGCAAGGCTGTTCATTTTCACTAAAGCCACCAAAGCCCCAACGAGAAATACATCCACCATTAGCCATGGCTGAATACTAATCACCCAGCGAGTAAAGTAACGCTTTAAGGCGCTATTAATATTGTTATGTATAAATGACCAAATTAAACAGGAAATAGCGAATAAATACGCGACAGGAAATACAAAAAGCGCCAGACAAACAATCGCACTCAAAATCAAATAATCTTGCTGAATCAATACGGTTACGACATTAAACAAGGTAACACTGCGTTCGGCACCATTGGTGGAAAAGCCTAGAAAAGGGAAAACCAGCGCCAGCGCCAACATGAGAAGTGCCGATCCTGCAGTGCCTAAAATTCGCCCATAAGCATGTTCATGTACATTCAACAGAACATGCTGGCAACGCTCACACTTAAAACGCTCTCCCCCTTTTAACGGCGGAATGCGGTGCAGCAAATCACACTCTTCACAAGCAGTCACTGTTTCATAGAATGACAAATAACGCATACCTTCTCAACATGCTTTCTAAACATAGCTAAACAACCACTTCTATAGGTAACATAAGAATATGACAAATATTCTTTCTTTAACGATTTAACGTTTGTTGAGTTTGGTATTGCAGCGGCGTGGACTTCCAACCATCAACACTCGTATCAACATCTGCACCAATACTCACATCCACATTAATTGGATCAGAACTGGTCATCAAACGATAAAGACTCATTCCCATGTCACTCATGCCAATAGACAAAGGAATAGTGATTCCGCGTTTTTCACCTTGTGGTAAGTCGATGGCTTTTATATTACCTTGTCCGATTGGCTTGCCTTCTATCGCCAACGCATAGTTCAAGTTGTTTAGATTAAGGTCAAACACATTCGGATTGGTGACCTCCAAATCGACACTCACTTGAGCGCCACTGAGACCAATTGAATCCAGATTGAAATTTTTCACTTCTACTTCTGGTTGCTTAGGCACAGGTAAAACGCCTGCATAATCAACAGGTATATCAATGTCGCCTAAAACAGGTAAGTTAATCGCGACCTTTCCTTCAATGCCATAATCGACTTCGGCTTTATCGCCCAATCCACTAATGCTAGCGAGCACTTGATCAAATGTTAAAGTCACTGGCAACGTCATGTTATTGCTGCCTTTTGCAGGTAAAGACAAGCTCGCATCAGGCTGAGCAATGGTTGCAATCTTGCTCTTGTTGATCATTAAATCCAGATCAAATCCAGCGGTATTCAACTTAAAAGCGTTTGGGTTAACGACATTTACATCCACCAGCAAGGTTACTGCGTCAGTGGATAAATCTTTAATAGATACGCCTGTCACGGAAGCTTCTGGCTTTTTCACATCCAATGTTTTTTGCAACGCAGAGCAGCCCGATAGAAACACCACCAAAGCAATAAAAATTAATCGACTCACCCCAAAACCCTTCTGAAAAAACATACTCAGTCCTTCATTTTCAAACATTTCTAATTGTTTATTTTTTGACGACTTCTGGTACAGAAGCTTGAATAAAATTAGGCAGTGCAAGCACCAGTTTTGCCCTCATTTTCTGCCAATAAATAGACAGTAATAGCAAACACGCACCCATCATCACGCCCGTCACTGCAAAGCTGTAACCAATGCCACCATAGCCTTCGATCAAGCTCGACAGCGCGTAAATCACATACACCAATGACGACACCATAAAAGCACGGCGATCAATGGAAATCGACACCAAGGTCATAAACACATACAACAACACAATCATGAGCATATTAGCAAAGCTGTCATTCCCTTCTAATACACCAAGGCTTGAAAAGATGGGATGAATAATCAAAGGTGCCGATAAAAGATGCAGCCAAAATGCTACATCAGATTTTCTGGTTGTGCGGGTTCTATCAGACGAATCCCAATACATAGCGCATGTAAAAGCAATGCAACCACAGAAGAAAACCGTCACCATTAAAATGCCCGTACTTGCTGGAAAAATACTCACAATGATAGAAGCCAACAAAGCTAAAGCGGCTCCTGTTCCCACAGCAATCGTGACAGGCACCTTAAAGCGTCGCCAATGTAAATACGCCGCCAGAGTAGATAACGCCGTTGAAATAACCAGCGTTGACGTCAACACACTGCCAAACAAAGCTTGTGAAAAGGCGAATACACCACCGACAAACGCCAGCAGTAACACAATCGCAGGCAATGCCATTTTACGTTTTAAGATGAAGACTTCCGCCAATCCCCAAGATAAGCCAGCAAACACTAAGTAGCCTAAAACGTCACTTACGGAACCCACCACCCAAAGAGATGAGAAGAGCAATAAGGTGCAGGCAATCACTATAAAAATATCATTGAAACCACCGACCAAACGAAAGTTCTCCTCATCCACAGCAGGCGAACCATTAGATGATGACACCATGTTACGAAATGCCTCTACGGACTCAGGCGAGAAAACCTGTTTCTCAATCGCCCGATTTAAATCTTCATCTGTGTACATAACATCCTTTAAAACTGAAATAAGACACGTTCAACCCAATATAAAAAAGGAACACCGAAGCATTCCTTTTTCACTTATTTATGGTCTGCAGTTGCACCGCCACCATGATTCCCACCATGACTATGCGGCCCACCCGGCATAAATACACAAGCAGTTACACTAAGAGATAAGACAACAAAAAATACAGGTCGTGCCAAAAACTTAATCATTTTCATAAAAAACCTCCTCATTGAGATTCAAAGCCTAATAATAAAAGCCCAAGAATAGCGATACAAACCCAGACTTTTAAATACCTTCAAATATCCTTAGTACAGAATAAAACCCTCATAAAATTTACATAATTTAGCTCAAACCTAAGCTTTTCTGCCCTTTGGTGGACGCTGTCCTTTACCTGCTGGTTTACCTCTTCCAGAAGACTTACCACCATTTGGCTTACCGCCGCTAGGAAACTTGCCATTTCCCGCTGGCTTTTTTGAATCACCAAATGGACGTTTGTCTTTTCCTTTGGAAGACCCAGAAGGTTTTCGATCGTCGAGCCTAGGATGCTTCGTATTGCCTCTTGGGGTTCTAGGTTTTCTCTCATCAGACGTTTTAGAGGAATTATTTTTGGATGGGTTGTTTTTGGATGGGTTGTTTTTACGTGGCGCATTGCGAGATTTTTTCGCTGGTGCGCTACTTTCTGACGAAGAGTCTTCTACGGCTTTTAATAAAACGGCAAGTTCTTTCTGAGTCAAATCTCGCCATTCGCCAACAGGTAAACCTTTGAGGTTCACATTCATAATACGTGTGCGTTCAAGCTTCATGACTTCGTAGCCAAAATGTTCACACATGCGTCGAATCTGACGGTTTAAACCTTGCACCAAGGTGATATTAAAGACGTTGGCCGTCACTTTTTTTACTGGGCATTTCTTGGTCATGGTGCCAAGAATAGGAACACCGCCAGCTAAGCCTTGGATAAAGTCGTCGGTGATCGGTTTATTCACTGTGACTAAGTATTCTTTTTCGTGATTGTTACCCGCACGCAGCACCTTGTTTACAAGATCGCCATTATTGGTCAAAAAGATCAAACCTTGGGAATCTTTATCCAAGCGACCAATAGGGAAAATCCTCACGCCGTGGCTAACAAAATCAACAATGTTATTTCGCTCAGAACTTTCTGTGGTACTGACAATCCCAACCGGTTTATTCAACACAATAAACACAAAATCGTCAGCGTCTTGTGGCTCAATCAACTGACCGTTCACTCTAACCGTATCGCCCGCCATGACTTGATCGCCTACTTTAGCGCGTTTGCCATTGATAAAAACATTGCCTTGCTCAATAAAGCGATCGGCATCTCGGCGAGAGCAAATACCGCTTTCACTGATGTATTTATTTAAACGGGTGGAGGAAGCGTTAAACATAGAGTGTCGTCTTTTATCTGTTAAAAAGTCGTTTAAAAAGCCAAAAACGAGAATGGCCGTATTATATAGGAAACCATGACGACATTTTAGAAGAGAAGAAAACTAATCCATGAATATTTCTGCTCTTTATTGATGGGTTCGCAAACAGGGCGCCTCTACATTTGAAAAACCAAGGAACACTCACATTCACTTGGCTGTTATTTGGCATGGAATGACATTCATGAGCAAAGTAACAAACGCCTATAAAGCTTTACGTTTTGAACGGACAAATATCGACCTAACCTGAGGCCAGCGACTAGTTAACATAGCAATAAAGACCAAAAAGCAGCCAATCGTCTGCCCTATCGTCATCATTTCATTAAACCAAAGCATGGCAAAAACCGCCGCCCAAACCGGCTCTAAATTCAAAATCACCGCACCATGACTCACAGGCGCCAAACTCATGGCATACATTTGTAATAAGTATCTCAAACTGGTGGAAATTAATGCACTGCACAAAAGCCAACCCACAATATTGATACTAATACTCGACGGTGTACCTTCCACAAATAAAGACACAATTAATAGCAAAACCCCCGTTGTTGTTAGCTGAATACTCGTTAACACCAAAGCATGCATACTCATCAGAAAGCGAGATAACAGGTTAAGCTGAAAAGCGACACAAATCGCTGTTCCTAAAAAATACAGATGAGAAATTTCCAACTCTAAGCCATCGCTGAGTGCTAAAAAAGCGAGCCCCAAAACAGCAATAGGTAGTGATAGCCAAATACTTAATGTTGGGCGTTCACCAAACAGTAACCGACCGACAAAAGGAACGAAGACAACACCAAGACAAGCAATAAATGCCCCAACACCTAAATTCGAGCTTTGTTTGAGGCCCATAATCCATAATAACATGGCCATCGCCATAACCGCGCCAATTAAGATAACAGGAAATACTTCACGCCATTGCACACCATGGAAATACTTCTTCCCGATAAGCAATAAAACACTGCCTCCTATTAAAAAACGCATAGCAATGAAAAATAGTGGTGGCATTCCGGCAAGGGACTCTTTTGAAAACACCCAACCAAGTGCCGCAAAAATAGTCACCAATATAAGAAGCAGTTCTGCCTTAAACGCAAATTTTTGATTCAAAATGTATCCTTACTTATTTTTATAATGGATAAAGAATCCATCTAACAAAGAACTCAGTGCCACCTTTCCTATACACTTTCTCTTTTTAAGCAACGGCCTCTCGGTTCGTCTCCTTCGTGCAATACGAGGTCTGAATGCAGAAATTCAGCAGCCTCAGCTGAACCCTCTACTTTCACAGCACTTCGTTCTAACATCTCAGCCTCAAACTCAGTTAAGACGCTTTTTCTCAAACCGGCTTCTCGCCATTGAGACAAAGACCAACACCCCTTAGTAATGCTTCTTGCCAAGGCTAATGCGTCCAACAAAGCTTGGTTCGCGCCTTGCCCTTTGAATGGACTCATTGGGTGCGCAGCGTCCCCAATCAAGGTAACGTTATTACCTTTTTCTAACCGTTCCGATGTGAGTAATTCACGATCATAAACGGGGTAACCCGATACTTGCTCCGCTTTTGTTGAGAATAAGATCTGAGGAATAGGAGCATGCCATTGGGTTCTTCGACAGGCTTCTTCTTTGAGTGCTTCAGGGCCTTTTTCACTTAGCGTTTTAGCCTCCTCTTCCGACATAGGAAAACTCAGCTGCCACATAACCGAATCCGCAGAATACGGCATCATGTAGATTCGCTCATTACCATTGGCAGTTTGGAATACCGTCGCTGAATCCAACAAATCGCTTTCAACACCTTCAAGCGCACTCAAAGGACAAATCCCTAAGATGACAATGCAACCTAAATAACGCAAAGGCGTTACCTCTTCGCCAATCAACTGTTTACGTACCACACTGCGAATACCATCTGCTCCGACCACTAAATCCGCCTTAGCTTGTCTTTTTTTACCATGAACAAGAAACGTCAATTCAACGCCGTCTTTGTTATCCGTAAAATCGAGCAATTGATGATTCCATTGCACGCTAGCATGACCTTCCAACTGTCCAAGTATGGCCAAGCGCAAAGACTGACGAGCAATGTGCATATTGGTTCGTTTTGGCGACGCTTGCCTTGAAGGTCGTGAGTTTGTCGTGTCACTGGATTGCATCCATTTACGCATCCCCCATTCGCCTACGACTTTTCCTTCTGGGGTATGAACCAAATGCCTTGTGGACACAACACCGTCTTTTAATGACGTAATTCCCAAACCTTCAACCGCTCTTGTCGCCTGCTGCAAAGTCAACCCATACCCCTGAGAACGAGCATCAAAGCCACTGTCTCGTTCATAAAGAGTAAAAGGAATACCGCGATATAAGCAGGCTACAGCCAAAGCCACGCCACCAATGCCTCCGCCAATAATGGCAATATGAGGATAGTTGTCACTCTTGGAAGACGGCGGGGTTGGCGCAGGTAACACTCCCGTTCCTGCACATTTTGAACAAGCCTCAAGGTGACCTTTAGGGCGAACTGGTTCAACACCGTCACCACCCGACTTTTCATATTCGGCCAGCTGCTTTAGGTAAAGCAAACGCACTTTTTTACGGAGTCGCCGGCTGCGTTTCCCCTGCCCCTGACAATCAGAACACGCTTCCCAGCTCGCTTCTTTATTCACTTTTACAACTCATTAGGAATCGAATTCCGCGTGTTCATCAATGATGTCTGCTTCATTGGCACTGTGAAAAGTCACAGTAAACCAATCTTCTTGTTCACCTGCACAAGGGAAATGCCAAGTATTTTTTGGCACCACATCCCAGCAATCTGTATAGGGCGTCGTGCTGTCAACTGGACTATGAATCGCACAAGGAGAAAAGCTTTTATCAATTCCGCCTGGTTGAGCGGAATGAATCGCTCCCTTGCCTTTATAAGACACCAAACGCTGAATACTGTTACGATGGATTTCAGCCTTCGGCATTTGGCAACCCGCCTTCAAAATAAAGACTCGGCACAACCCTACTCGCCCTTTTTCTTCAGAAGACAAAGACGCTTCAAAATGCGTAATCGGCAAATTGTAGGAAACATAAGGCAAGGCATAATCTGGCTCATCAAACTGAGCCAAAGCGTGATTAAAGCCGTCTTCGATTAATGCTTGAGTCTCTGCATTTTGAAATACAAGAACATGAAGCTGCTCGATAAGTTGAGCATCGCTATTACTGGCTTTTGGCAAACTAAAGACCTCTTTACTGTAAACAGGTTATGTCATATCCGACAAGATAAAACGTTTCATCTCTTAATTTCGTTTTCATAAGGATGATACTCGCTCTATATTAAACCCTTCTTCTCTCGAAGGTGGAGAAAAATATGCTGTCACCTTTTCAAACATCTCAACCGTATCGGTCGCCGCTCGTTCAGGTTGCTCATGGCGTCGTTTTTCTATTCGCTCCAAACAAGTCTCATTAGCCACATCGATGAAGATAAGACGATGAGGGCCATGAACTTCAGAGAAAATTTCGTTAAACCAAGTTCGTTGGTTCGGCGTATTCGCAGGAAAATCCATCACCACATCCTTTCCTGATAACAGAATAGACTGCACCAACTTTTTCATCTGCGGTTTGAGTAAATTGGAATAGTAAATGTAATCCTGCAAAGACAAGATTTTCTGAGGATACAAGGAAGCTAACCATTCATCTTCAGACAACAAAATGGCATTTAATTCTTCCGTGATTAACTTAGAATAGGTTGTCTTCCCAGCTCCCATCTTGCCACTAAAAAATACCAAAGTACCTACTTGCGATTTCATATCCACTCCATTTTTAGCCTGAATTTAGATAATAAATCCAGCACAACAAAACAACCAAATTTAAACCAAAGGTGGTGATTTTTAAAAGGGGCAGAGGAAGGGGGAATGAGAGAGGATAACAAAACAACCAAATTTAAACCAAAGGTGGTGATTTTTAAAAGGGGCAGAGGAAGGGGGAATGAGAGAGGATAACAAGCTTAGCTTCACCAAATCATTTTTTCAAAAACTCGAATATTCACAAACTTTCCTTGAGGCGAATATTGTTTTCTTAGATTTAATTTTCCGGTGAGCAACCTGTGGTGGTGTTCGATAAACTACGAACCACAGCTTAATTTAAGGAGTGTTGCACTTCTAAGTTGAATTCGCGCTATAATACTTTATTAATAAAGAGATTTTACCCTCCCCTCACTAGGAACATTTATGTTTTTTAGAGCTAATTTTAAAGTTCTTGTTTTACTAGTTCTTTTGACATTTTCTGCGCTAGCTTTACATCGCTTTGGCTTTTTAGACACCTCTTTATCTCTTCTAGAAAACCGCAGTTCAGACTTATTTAGATCCGTATCTACCAGTAGCGTTATAGGAAGCCTTACAAAAAAAAGCGATCATATCGAATTAAAATGTCACCTTGAGTCAACGGAAGGATTTAATTTATGTGGCTTGTCTGTTGATTTAAGAGATGGATTGGGAAGAGGGATTGATATTAGGCACTATGATGAGCTGGACTTAGAGCTATTGTATAGTGGACCTTTTGCCAACCCTAAAATCAAAGCCTCTTTCAGAAATTTTCATTCTCATTACTCTTCTTTGCAAGATCCTGTCTCCATGAAATTTAACACTATTATCTTTTCTGCTGAAAAATATTCTGGTGCTCTAACTGTTCCGTTGGATGCATTTAGGGTAGAGAATTGGTGGATAGAACAATACAACATTGATTTTAAAGACAGCCAAATTGACTTTTCAAATATTTTTTACTTAGAGCTTTTAAGTCACAACATGCCAGTTAGTGGTGACTATAAAATCACCCTTGATAAAGTTATTTTAAGAGGGGAAATAATTTCTCAGAGTAATTTGCTTAAGCTGATTTTTTCAACTTGGTTATTGGTTGGAGTCATATTTTTAATTAGACAGCACAGTAAGCTAAATGAGATCTCAAAACACGACATGCTAACAGGCCTTTATAACAGAAGAGGTATACAAGAGAGATTGAGTAGTATATCTGCAAATCATACTGTTTATATGTTCTATATAGACATCAATGACTTCAAAGGCATTAACGATACTTACGGTCATGATGTTGGCGATAAATTGCTGATCTGCTTTAGTAGGATGATTGAAGTAAAGCTCGAAAAACACAAAAATCGTAGTTATTTTTCTCGTTTCTCTGGTGATGAATTTGTGATCATTTTTGATGATCTGAGAAGAGAAGATATGCTGGCATTGGCTTATGCCATCACTCTCAATTTTGAAAAGCCAGTTAATATTGACTCTTATAGTATCCCATTTTCTATCAGCTTAGGCATTGCAAAGTCGTCAAATGACGATAATAACTTCGACTCTCTGCTGGCCCATGCCGGTGCGGCAATGTATCACGTTAAAAATAACCGTTTACTTTCTTTCCAAGAGTTTGACGAAGCCTTCTCTGAAAATGTTTATTATAAAAAGCGTGTATCAGAGTATATTAAGGAAGCTCTAAAACAAGATAAATTCTTTCTAAATTACATGCCTATTTATGATGCCGAATCATTAAAAATTGTGGCGTTTGAGGTTCTATTACGAACAAATTTCAATGAGATGAAAGGTATCGGGCCACACATATTCATTCCTATTGCGGAAGAATATAACTTAATCAGAGAGTTGGATTTATGGGTGTTAGAGAACACCTTTAGAGGCATCAAAGATAACTACGAGTTCTTGTCAGATAAAGCACTGACATTTTGTATCAATATGTCTTGCGATGAGTTGAATAACCCCTTATTTATCAGCTCTCTAAGAGATCTTTTAGAAAAATATGCTATACCGCCTGAATGGATTGAGTTGGAGTTGACCGAGACAAGCTTTGTTGAAATCGGACAAGAGGGTATTAATATATTAGAAAGTATACGTGCCCTCGGCGTGAAGCTTGTTTTAGACGATTTTGGTACGGGCTATATCTCTTTTAATCAGTTGGTGAATTACCCAGTAAATGGGTTAAAAATTGATAAATCCTTTGTTGATTTGCTAGAAACAGAAAGTGTGTCTTCAGGAAGAATTATCCAAGCTATTCTTTCGATTGCAGATTCTTACCAGCTGGAGACCGTTGCTGAAGGTGTTGAAACAGCAGAACAGTTTGTTTATTTGCGAGAGTTAGGTTGTCAGCATATGCAAGGCTATTTACTGAGTAAACCTGTTTCTTGGTTAGTCGCTAAAGATCAGCTGATTAATCCTGAAACGGAAAAGCTAAAAAACCTTACATCAGCTATAACCTCCTAAATTCATGTTCTGGATTTTTTAGCTAAAAATACAAAAGCAAAGCAACAAGCTTACTGATCTTCATCGCGCCATTCTTTTCAGCAACTCGAATGGTCACAATATTTTCCTTGAGGCGAATGTTGTTTTTTTAGCTATTAATTTAATACTGAGGCAATTATTAACGTCCCAGCGAGCGAAGCGAGTGCCTTAAATGGTTTGCTATGTTTTTCTTCTCGTGACCATACTTTCAGTTTGCCTATTCTTATGCTGAGACAAACCATCTAGGTCGGGAAATATCATAGAACTATTGATGCCATAATCGCTAATCATTTCTTCAAGCTCTTTTTTAAGAGTACGAGGAATGATGATTTTTATAATATTTGTTCGCTCAGAGGTTAACCTAGATTTAGTAATTTCTATTTCAGAATTTGCAGGTGAATGAACAGTAAACATGCCTTGTTGATTTAGTAACCTTGGTGAAATAGCTCTTGGAAAATAACACGCAACACCATTGAGTTCGATTAGTTGTTCTCTTGTAATATCATCTTTAATGAAAGTTTCGAGGGGTTCAAGTATATAAATTGCTCCATCACAATTAGATTCAGTTGAGACTGCAAAGTATGCTGCTACTAAAGGGTTTTGTGTCCAATCAAGTAATCTAGTTGCAAGGCCATGATGTTGAGCTAATGCTAAACTTTGTACCAAATTTTTAGGTAAAGCTTGATAGGCAATAGCTTGTTTCTCCCAGTCATAAAACCTACCTAAATCTCGATGATTTGGTAAGAAATATTCATCTCGACCAGCTTTAGGAATTAAATTCCATTCCACATTAGCTTGCCCTCTAAACCATGATCCAACTCCATTATGGCTCCTATAAGTTCTAAAGAATAAATGAAGTTGTTCTAAATTCTTTAATGTAGATGTATCCACAGACTTCCTTGAAAAACATAACATTTTAATAGTGCACATGCGCGTTTACACATTTTAAGAACTCTCTAAAAATCTCTATAACCAACTGAACTTTCAGTGTTTTACAAAACTATCCACAGAATTAAAAACTGGTTAAACGAGCATGCGCGTTATTTTCTAGGAATAAAAAGAAGGGATTTTGCGAGGGATAACCATCCGCTAGTCACTTTGTTTTCATTCCATTAAGGTATTAATGTAGCTTGGGGTGGTTCGGATTTCCAGAACAAAATCAGAGCCAAAGCGTGATCGTCGAACAAAAGTTCGACCTACGACAATAAGATTGAATGTAGAGCAAAACGAGCACCAAAAACGAGGCTAAATGCAGTGTATTGCAATTGAAAATGACAGAGGTATACTTATTTCACATCTTAGCCTCTGGTAACTCCTCCCACAATCCGGGAAGTGACGACCCAGAGGCTTCTTACATTATAAGGATATAGAAATGGCTCAAAGGACTGTAGCTATCTTTGTTGACGCTGGATTTTTCATCCGAAATTTCACCAATATTGCAGACCCCGATATGTCTGCTGAACCACAACCATTAGCGAAAGCTATGTGGCATTATTGGATAAAGCATGTGGACAGAAAAAATGACGAAGAATTATATCGTATCTATTTCTACGACTGCCCTCCTCTCTCTCATAAAGCACATCATCCAATAACCAATCAACTCATTGATTTCTCTAAAAGTAATATCACACAATATAAAAATACATTGCATGAGGCACTCCTCCATCAACCTTATGTTGCTTGCAGAATGGGACATTTAAGCCTTACGGATAATGAATGGGGTTTTATCAGGAAAGACAAAACTCACCACTTTAATAAGTTAATTCGTGGAGACGTAGACCCCAAAGAAATTAATCCTGATAACGTATCTTTAAGACCCAAACAAAAAGGGGTAGATATGAAGCTAGGAATTGACATAGCAAGTGTCGTGCTTAAGAAATTGGCCAATAAAATAGTGTTGATTTCTGGAGACAGTGATTTTGTTCCCGCTGCAAAATTAGCGCGGATCGAAGGAGCACACTTTATTCTTGATGCTATGGGACGCTCAGTAAAAGGTGATTTATCTGAACACATCGATGGCTTAAAAACCTTCAAAAATCAAATAACGAAATGCTGAAATCGAGTTCAGAATAAAAGCCGTTTGTCGGATCACGGTCGTTTCTTCCTCATACCGCCCTACAAGATAATTTGGACATCACGTTGATTTAGTGAGGTAAATCAAAGCCGATGAGCAAGGTCAAACGATAGTGTCGAGTGAATAGTTTTGGTTTGGCGATAGTAAGTAAAGAACCCCACCTTAGCCTTCTCCTTGAAGAAAAGGGAAGGAACAAGAACAAATAAAAATGCCCAGCATTTCTGCTGGGCATTTTAAGTTCAGTATCACACTTTTATTTATTGTGAGCTAAAGCTGTTTTGGTGCAATCGCCGTCGATACGGTGTTTTTCTTCTTCTAAGATTTCTTTCGTAAACTGCCCCATGAAGCAGCAGCAGATGCCTTCGCCTATCATGGTTCTTGGCCCCATTGGGTGCCCGATGTGTTTGTACACTCCGTGGGAATGCCCGTGCCCATGGCTGTGAGAATGGCCATGTGAGTGATCATGACTATGAGAGTGATCGTGGGAATGTCCGTGGTCGTGGCTATGAGAATGGTCATGTGAATGGCCGTGAGCTTTGTCAGTTTCTGCAACGCCTTGGGTGTCGTCTTCTGGATCAACGTATTCTGCATGATGATGGTGAACGTCCACTTCACCAGCGGCTAAGCGACGCTTGAAGGAGTTCATCAGGGTTTCTTCGCCAGAATCCAGTGCGCCTTGCATGATTTCTTCCACACGATGTTGGAAAGCATCAATGACTTTCGGGTGGTCGCTTAGGTAAGGCGTATTAATAAATTCGATTTCTGGATTCGCTTGGGCGACTTGGTTCACGTAGCCTTGAATACGCTTGATCAATCGACCAGTGAATAAGAAGTAAGGCGCAACCACGATGCGCTTAAAACCTAGCTTCATGAGCTTTTCTAACCCAACACCAACGGATGGGTAAGTCACGCCAGAATAAACGGTATCGGCCCAGCCAAAGCCCATGTTTTCATTGACGATGCGAGTCAATTTCGCGGCTTCCGCATTCGCCGATGTGTCTGACGTTCCGCGGCCAACCACAACTAACATGGTGTCGTATAAATTCTCAGGTGGGTTTTCTGGATCCAATCCTAGCGACTCATAAATACGCGCTTGGAAAGCGTCGATCATGTCGTCCTGCAAGCCCAGCTCACGGCCGTAAGTCACTTGAAGACCTGAGTTCTTTTCTTCGTAGGTTGTGAGCACCGACGGAATGTCGTTTTTCGCGTGTGTCGCAGCGAAAAGCATGCCCGGAACGGCGTAGATTTCTTCCACACCTTGGTCAAGCAAACTGTTTAATCCCATGTGAATATTGGGTGCAGAGAATTCAAGAAAACCGTATTCAACAGGCAAATCAGGAAAGCGTTCTTTTAGGCCTTTTGCCACTAAACCAAACTCGCGCTCCGCATCTTTATCACGGCTTCCGTGACCACAAATCATAATGCCCTTTTTGACTGTCTTTGTATTACTCATTGTCTCTCTCTTTGTTATTTGGCTTCTGCCCAAGCCTGCTGTTTTCGTCGTTTGGGGATTAAAGCCCCTCATGATAGTTTATCTTGCTTGCTCCTGCTGCTGATCTAAATCAAGCAACAGAGACTGAATTTTGCCTTCATAATCATCGGCATTTTGCCACATGCCGCGCTGGATTGCTTCCAATAAGCGTTCGCCCATTTCTTCCAATGCATGAGGGTTATTATCACGCATAAAAGCTTGGTTTTCTGGGTCGAGCAACAAGCGATCGGTCACTTGTTCGTATTGATAATCGGCAACCAGATCGGTTGTGGCGTCATAGGCGAACAGGTAATCCACCGTGGCGGTCATTTCAAACGCGCCTTTGTAGCCGTGGGTCTGCATGGCTTCAATCCATTTAGGATTCAAAACCCGCGAGCGCACTACTCGGTTCAACTCTTCTTTTAAGGTACGAATTTTCGGCGAGCTCGGATTAGAATGATCGCTATGATAAACGCTTGGCGCTTGGCCGCTGAACTCCGTCACCGCGTTCGTCATGCCGCCTTGGAACTGATAATAATCGTCTGAGTCGAGAATATCGTGCTCGCGGTTGTCTTGGTTTTGCACCACAGCATCGAGCTGAGATAAGCGTTCAACAAAGGCGGATTTCGCCTCGACGCCATCTTGCTCGCCGTTATAAGTATTGCCATCGTAAGCGTAACCGCCCCAATTCACATAGGCTTCAGCGAGGTCGGCTTTAGTGTCCCAACAACGCTCGTCAATCAAACCTTGCAAACCTGCGCCATAAGCGCCCGGTTTGCTGCCAAAAACGCGATACGTCGCTTGGCGATTGGCAAGCTCTTCGTCCATGCCTTGATCAAGTAACGTTTGTTTTCTGGCTTGCACGTTGGCGCGAATGGTATTACTTGTGCCCGGCTCTTCATACTCGGCGATGGCTTGAACCGCCGCGTCATAAAGTCGCATCACATTGGCAAACGCATCACGAAAAAAGCCAGACACTCGCAGCGTCACATCGACTCTAGGACGACCCAATTGCATACTCGACATGACTTCAAAATCCGTCACGCGATTTGATCCCGGCGCCCAAATAGGACGAACACCCATGAGCGCGAAAGCCTGCGCAATGTCGTCTCCGCCGGTTCGCATGGTGGCGGTTCCCCACACAGACAAACCTAGATCTTTTGGGTAATCACCGTGCTCTTGAAGATGTCGTTGAACCAAGGCTTCTGCGGATTCTTTGCCAATCGCCCACGCCGCTGGCGAAGGAATGGCGCGATTGTCTACCGAGAAAAAGTTGCGTCCTGTTGGCAAGGTGTCTAATCGACCTCGAGTTGGCGCACCGCTTGGCCCAGGAGGAATAAATCCGCCAGATAAGCCTGTGATAAGTGCTGATATTTCATCGTCTGCACTTTGTTCTAATGCCGCCATCAAAGTCTTTTTACTGTGAGCTAAAAGCACCGCTGTTTCAGGTAACGAGGCTTCTATCGAGCTCAAAGATTCCCCTCGAATAAGGTGTGTCATCACCAAATTTTGTGCGAGCAATTCCAAGCGTTCTTTGGTGTCTGCATGCGTTCGCCATTGAGCATTTGTAACCGATAAAAGTACTTCTGGCTGTTTTCCAAGCCAAGGCGTACGAAGGCTTTGCATAGGATCAAAACGCGCCTCATCGACTTGCCCTTGGTTCAAATCCAGATCCTTCACCAAAGCATGAAGAATGCCTTGGCTGGTCAAATCGCTACCACGAGGCAAACGCAATAACGCCACCAGCGTGTCGGCCAATTTTTCGTCTGCTGGTAATTCGCCAAGGCGATGCAAACCATGGCGAATTTGCGCTTCTTTTATCTCACACAAATAAGCGTCTAAACCTTCTAAAACCGAGGTTTCGTCTTCTGAGTCTGTGTCGGTGAGTTCTTCTAATAAATGACTGGTTTGGACTTTTTTAAGAATCTGCTCTTTTAACCAAGTTTCCCGTCGAGCATCCATTCCCATAGCTTGGTAATATTCGTCCACCAAGTTTTCTAATTCCGCCATGTCGCCGTAGGTTTCCGCTCGTGTCATTGGCGGCATCAGGTGATCAATAATGGTCGCTTGCGTACGGCGTTTCGCCTGCGCGCCTTCACCGGGATCATTGACAATAAAAGGGTAAAAATTCGGCATTGGCCCAAGGGCAATATCTGGCCAACACATATCAGACAAGGCCGTGCCTTTTCCCGGTAACCATTCGAGGTTGCCATGTTTGCCCACATGAACAAAGGCATCCACTTTATAAACATGGCGTAACCAAAAATAAAACGCCAAGTAACTGTGTGGTGGAATCAAATCTGGGTCATGATAATTGGCCACCAAGTCGAGATTGAAACCGCGCGCAGGTTGAATACCAACAAAGGTTTCGCCTAATCGAATGCCTGCCAACATGATACGTCGTTGGCCATTTTGCTCTCGGCATTTGTGATCGTCTTCTGGCGGCCCCCAACGATCCCAAACCGCATTTTGGCTTTCTAGCGGCAACTGATAAAAGTAAGTTAAGTAGTCTTCTAAAGACAAACTTTGCCAACAACCACGCTCATGAAGTGTATTTGGATTGTTCGTCACTGCGCCTAATAATGCTTCAATTAGGGCGTTGCCGTTTTCAGGGATTTGGTCAATTGGATAGCCAGCTCCTTGCAAAGCCGACAATAAATTTACGGTAGAATGAGGTGTATCAAGACCCACACCATTACCGATTCGTCCATCTTTGGTCGGATAATTCGCCAACACAAAGGCAATGCGTTTTTCTTTGTTCGGTTTGCTCGCTAGGTTCGCATAGCGTTTCGCCAATTGCGCCACAAAACGCGCTCGCTCTTCGTGTAATTCATAACGCACTAAATCAACTTGAGCGGTTTCATTGTAATGACTTAAGGCTTTGAAGCTCACCGCGCGAGTCACAATACGGCCGTCCATTTCTGGCAATACAATTTGCATCGCCACATCACGGCTTCGTAAACCTTGTGTTTGTGCTTGCCAATCTTCTTGTGTGCTGCCAGATAAAATGAGCTGTAAAACAGGAATAGGAGAATCAAAAGCGGATTGAAAGTCGGTCGGCTCAGACGCCAGATCTGGGCTGCCCACTCGATTTGCGGCAAAACCTGTGGTGTTTAAAATCACTCTGGCGTGAGTTTGTTCGGCGAGGTTTTCCACCAAGCCCACCGACACAGGGTCTTTTAAGGAACTAACCGCAATCGCCAACGGCACCAAACCTTCTTGTTCCATAATGCTCATCAGCGCATCGAACATGGCGGTATTTCCCGATTGTAAATGGGAACGATAAAACACCACCAGCGCCACAGGCTGATCCTTTAATGATGAGGCATAATGACTGCGCCATTCGTTCAAACTGGCCGCGCGACCTTGATTCTCGCCATTCCCTCGATAATAAATCAATGCACTGGGCAAAGGCGCTGGCTCAAGCCAAGTAAGCGGCTCATGAGAGGACGTTTGATTAAAAAACGTTTGTGTCAGAAAGCGCAGACATTGTTCGTTATTCGCCTGTCCGCTTTCTCGTAAATATCGCCATACACGATGGGCGTCTTCCATTGAACAGGTTGACGCCTTCATCAACTCAACATCTGGCGTGTCATCTCCGGGCACCAAGATCAAGGTGCGATTCGGTTTGGCATTCGCCCAAGCCTGTAACCGCTGAAAACCATAAGGCCAATAATGTTCGCCGCCCAACAGGGAAACGACCACCACTTTGGTTTTTTCTAATACTTTGTCTTCATAAAGGTCATACGCGGCTGGCTTGGCTAATTGCATCCAATTGGCAAGGCGAACGCTGGGCAAGGTTGCGGTAAGTTCATCTCTTGAATGCAACGCATCCAAGGCGTTTCCAAGCGCGCCAAGCACAGAATCCGCCGCCGCCAAAATCACCATATCCGCAGGGCTTTGTCCTAAATCGACAATGCCTTCATCGTCTACAAATCCGCCCGGTTTGGCTGCCAGTAAATGCACTTAGATTTCTTCCCTTTGGCTCATAATAATGAACAGATCAAGCACTCAAAGCATCGTTTAGAATGCCTTCAATTTGCGTTTTTGAAATGCCTTTACCAATGAACACCAATTGCGTTTGGCGAATTTCATCGGTTTGCCATAAACGATCGAAATAACGGTCTAAACGTTTACCAACCGCTTGAAAGACTTGTCGCATTGGTTTGCCATGAACGGCGGCAAACCCTTTGATACGGAAGATATTATGCTCTTCCAACAACTGAGAAAGGGTTTCTTGCAATAAGTCAGATTGCACTTCACCAAGGCTCACCACAAAAGAATCAAAATGGTCGTGGGCGTGATCGTGATGTTCGCCGTGAGCGTGATGATGGTCATGATGATTGTGCACGTCGTCAATTCGACTTTCTGTCGCAGCGTCGATGCCTAACAAAGCATCCAGCGCCACTTCGCCATTTTCAATGTAAGTGGTCTTCACGCTTTTTGGCACTTCGTGATGAATGATGCTTTGCACTCGTGTGCGAGCATCGTTGTCCAATAAATCGTTTTTCGTCACCACCACAAGATCCGCGGCGCTTAGCTGATCATCCAATAACTCTTGCAAACTTGGGTCATGATCAAGGCTATCGTCTGCTTCTCGCTGAGCCTGTACTTTATCTTCATCGTGAGCGAAACGACCGGCCGCAACGGCTGCGCCATCTACCACGGTAATCACCGCATCCACTGTGCAATGTTCTTTAATGCCCGGCCAATTAAAGGCTTGCACCAAAGGCTTAGGTAATGCCAAACCGCTGGTTTCAATTAAGATGTGATCGATGTCGTCACGACGCGCCACCAGCTGTTCCATCACAGGTAAAAACTCTTCTTCAACCGTGCAACAAATACAACCGTTCGCCAGCTCATAAAAGCCATCGTCACTGCGTTGGCCGCTTTCTTGCTCGTCGTCACAATCCAAAGGGCAAGAACGAAGCAACTCTGAATCTATGTCCAGTTCACCAAATTCATTTACAATGACCGCGATGCGTTTGCCTTCGGCTTGCTTTAACACATTAGACAATAAGGTGGTTTTACCGCTTCCTAAAAAGCCAGTTACGATGGTTGTTGGAATTTTATTAAGTTGCATGATTAACCCTGCTCTTTGGCGTTTTTGTTTTTAGGTTTATGTATTTTTCTGAAGATATGCGCTTGCCCTTTATCGTATAAATAAGAGTCTGCGAAATCGTCGGTATCCAGTACTTTTCCGACTAGAATCAAGCTGGTGCGAGTGAATTTTTTCTCACGGACTTTCGCGACGATGTCCGCCAAGGTACCAACCACATAATCTTGATCTGGCCAACTCGTTCGATAACATACCGCCACAGGGCAATCTTCGCCATAATGGGGAATCAGTTCTTCAACGATTTTATGAATGCGTGTGATGCCTAAATGAATGGCCAAGGTCGCGCCACTTTGTGCCAACGCGGGCAAACGTTCACGCTCTGGAAACGGAGTTTTGCCTTCATAGCGCGTCATAATGACCGTTTGCGATACGCCAGACAGTGTCAGCTCTTTTTTCAATAAGGCCGCAGAAGCCGCCACGGCGCTAACCCCCGGAATCACTTCATAGTCAATATCGAGCGCTTCCAAGCGACGAATCTGTTCGCCAATGGCGCCGTACAAAGCAGGATCGCCAGACTGCAAACGCGCAATATCTTTGCCCTCTTTCGCGGCTTGTTCGATGACAGCGGTGGTTTCCTCTAGGTTCATTTCAGCGGTATCGTAAATGGCTTCCGCCGTACCACGAACACTGTCAATCACTTGCGTTGGAATCAAAGAACCCGCGTATAAAATGACTGCGCAGCGTTCGATGGTTTTCACGGCTTTCACTGTCATTAAGTCAGGATCACCCGGCCCTGCACCAATAAAATAGACTGTCATGTATTATTACTCATTCAGTGTGCGATGGATTTCCTAGAGTTTTTTCGAATAGCCGCGAGGAGTGTAAATCCATTCTTTCTCGCCATTTACTATGTGTTTGGAATCTGAATTCCCCACACTTACCATGGTAAACATGTCCACGTCTTTGGCGTCTAATTCTCCCAGTGTCGTAAACCTAATGTCTTCTTCTGGTCTGGTTAATTGACGGCCAATCATCACAGGCGTGCTTGCAGGACGATATTGCAATAAGACATCACGGGCGTGATTCAATTGCCAATCGCGTTTTTTAGAAACAGGATTATAAAAAGACACAACAAAATCGCCCATGCCACAAGCATGAAGGCGTTTGTCTATGGTTTCCCAAGGGGTTAATAAGTCCGATAAAGAGATCGTACAGAAGTCGTGGCCCAACATCGCGCCGACTCGGCTTGCGCCCGCTTGCATCGCGGAAATACCCGGAATCACTTCAATCTCGACATCGAGCCACTCTGGGTGATTTTCTTTGCCTTGAAGCTGCAAGTCTAATAATTCAAACACCAAGGTCGCCATAGCATAAATGCCAATATCGCCACTGGAGATCAGCGCCGTATTTTTACCTTGTGCCGCAAGCGTAAGTGCCAAACGCGCTCGACCGATTTCTTCGCCTAACGGCAAATCATGGAAGGTTTTGCCGTCACTTAACTCACCCAGTAACTCTAAATAGTAACCATAAGCGACCCAGTCACTACAGGCGGTTAATGCTTTGGTTGCATTCGGCGCAACCAAACCTAAATCACCGGGTCCCATGCCCATTACAAATAACTTGCTCATTCATTCTCTACATATAACAAAGCGCAACCTGCGCGAATGGCGATATTGTACACGGATTGGACGTTTAACGAGATGAAAAGGCTGGAATTTTAAGTGAGAGATGTTCAGGTAAAAGCCGATTAAGAATCAACCTGCAACAAACGACATTGAATCTCTTTTACGCTTTTTGTGCTTAACACTGCTTTTTCATTTTGAATGACAAAGGACAAAGACTCTCCTAGGAAAGAAGATCCTGACGCACTCACAGCATGATTCAATAAGTGAGTTTTGTTTTCCCATATTAATTCTGCTTGCTCACCATGAAAGTAAACATTCAGCAACTGATCATCGCAGGAATAAACAGCAGCGTTTGTTTGCACCACATCCTCAATCTCATAAATTTCTTCCTCAATAACCTTCTCGTTATTAACGGAAGAACAAGCCACCACAAAAAACAGCATAGAAGCAATCAATGTGCTGCGTAAAAATAAGATAAAAGACATCATAATGTAGAACTCCTTACTTGCATTAACCCTTTGTCCCATATAGTGCATTTAAGCATGAATGGCTGCTTTATCTATCTTATATCGACGATACTTTTGAAATGTGTACTCTATAAGTAGGAATAAGTAACTTTTTGTTGCTGTTTTAACTTTCAGTCCAAATGTTTCCTAAATTCCATCACATTTACTCCTTATCTTACTTTGACATAATGCAACAAATAAAAGTATATTCAGCCCATCGGAAAATTCCGATTTCGTTCTCGGGGCGGGGTGAAACTCCCCACCGGCGGTGAAGATAACATGTAAATGTAATATCTAAGCCCGCGAGCGCCTTTACATCATTGATATTTCAATAGTTTAAAGGGTCAGCAGATCTGGTGAGACTCCAGAGCCGACGGTTATAGTCCGGATGATAGAGAGCGTGTCAGACAAAACCTATAACAGAGTCGTATTCTTACGTCGCTGTAGTAAGGTATGCCATTTATATGGTGTTTTTGCCTGCCCGTTCGCCCTGATTCACCTTATATTTATAGGATTTTAAAATGAATCAGAGCTCAACGAATCACATTGATTTCACACCAGCAACAAAACGTATTGCGATACTGCATGCAGCTTGGCATGAAGAGATCGTATTAAATTGCGTTAACAGTTTCAAAGATGAGTTAATTTCTCGCGGATACGATGCATCACTTATTGATGTCATTCCTTTACCCGGTGCTTATGAAATTCCCCTACAAGCAAAGCTATTGGCAAAAAGCGACCAATATGCTGCTATTGCAGCCAGCGCATTAGTGGTAGATGGCGGTATTTATCGTCACGACTTCGTTGCGCAAACAGTTTGTAATGCACTTATGCAAGTACAGTTAGAAACTGAAGTGCCAGTTTTAACCGCTGTTTTAACACCTCATAACTTTCATGAGCATGATGAACACAAAGATTACTTTAGTCGTCATTTTGTGAAGAAAGGAGCCGAACTTGCTAATGCATGCGATCAAGCGATTCAATTAACGGAGAAAGCCAAAGCTCTGCTTTAAGGGCTTTCACTTGTAAAAATTGAGTCTAGTTCCTTCCTCTTTAAGCTTAAGGAGGAAGGTTTAAAATGATACTGTTTTTACGCTGATCGTTTTATCTTCATTCAAGCACTCTTTCTTTCAATGCCTGATAAGCTTCACCTCCTTTGTCTCTTTCGTGACACAAACTAAGCATGTCGACTATAAAAGTCTCACGGCCTGTTGCTCGATTTGTTTCGATGCCTTGTTGTTGCGCTTCCGTAAGATTTTCATATTTAGAAGCGGCACCAAAGTCGCTGAAAAGTAGGAGCTCACTTTGGTTTATTACAGCGTTGTGCGTGTATAAATCACCGTGATTCACTTTTTTGTTTTGAAAGTGCTCAACCAATAGATCAAAGTGTCTCGCGCGCAAGTAACAAAGCTCAGTGGTTGATCAAGGTTTGTGTAGTCTTCTGAAATACGCTCCATTACTAAAGCCGAACAATTTGGCTCGGCAATTTTAGCCAAAGGTTTGACTAAACTATTGTCATCTTCCACGGCAAAACAAGCATCCAGCTCGTCTTCTGAGTAACCGTCGCTGGTGACTTCACCTTTAAAGACTTTAACCGCCACAGACTCAGGAAAAGCATAAACATTTTTTCCAAGCCGCTTGAGAAATAACGCCAGAGGCGCCTTGCCCTAATATATGCTGCCAGGCAAGACTCTCAGGCTGAACTGTTTTAAATTTACTGTGGTAGCACACTCAACACAAAACGAATTCCCCGAAAATGCGAGCCAAGCCAAACGCGGCAAAGTGAGTAGTTGGTTTGGAGGTGCCTTTAGTTGATTTACCGCAATACGAATAAACTCTAGACTTTTACATGCCTTTAAAGCCCATTCGTTTTTTTGATTTTCCTAAAAGTCCCCTTAACTCCAATGATCGTTTCAAAAAAACACAAAACAAATGCTCTTTTAAAGGTAAAATATATAGCGATTAAAATAGGTTCTCTCGCAAAAACTAAAGAAAGAAACACTCATATTCTAGGAATAAACAAATTCTCAAGAGGTAAAAAAGCAGATGAAAAGCCAAAGTCGGACATTAAAAAATGACCTATTCATTTATAAAATCTTAATGGCTCAAACCCTTGTTTTATTATCGAGTGGTTTAATTGGAGAAAAGCTTTTTTCCTTTACATTAGTCGCATCAGGTCTTTTAGTTGTCGCCACTCAAGCGGCTTATAGCTTATTCAAAGGAACGCTCACTTTTTCCATCATAGCTGGCATATTAATGATGCTGGTGTCCTCTTCATTAATCCAGAGTCAATTAGGATTAGTTGAAATGCATTTCCATATTTTTGCTTCTATGGTGGTTTTCCTAATTTATCAAAAATGGCAACCAATTATCGCAGCCCTTCTCACAACGGCTGTTTATCATATTGGTTTCATGTATGTTCAGATGGCAGGCGTTCATATTGGTGATATGCCAATTATGCTATTTTCTGGCCATCACAATATGGGGCTTATGATCGTCCACTGTGTATTCGCCATTGCCGAAGCTGGCGTTCTTTGCTACATGGCCTACTTAATGAGAAAAGAGTCCTCTGCTAATATCAACATTGCCTCTGCCGTTGAAAAAATATCAAGCAATAATGACTTATCTATTCGCATAAAAGACGCTAAGTCTCCTGCTGAAGTTTCATTAAATAGTCTACTAGAAAAGCTTTCTAGTTTATTCGCAGACTATCAAGAAATTGCTAGGGTTTTAGTAAATACAAGTAACAAAATTCATGAAATCAGCAAGGAAGCTAGCACAAGTGTCGAGTCTAGCAAGCACCGCTCTCAAGAAGTGGCAGCAGCTTCTGAGCAAGTGGCTCAGTCTATGAAAGTAGTTACTGAAAACACCACAAACTCTTCAGATATTGTCCACACTTTAGAACAAGACACAATTAAAGACAGTAAACATGCCTTAACCATTATGGAAGACATGAAACTACTAGCAAAGGACACAACATCGAGCTCTGATTCTTTACAGATGCTAACAGAGGATGTTGAGGCCATCACTCAGCTTCTGCAGTCTATTAGAAGTATTTCCGAGCAAACCAACCTACTCGCTTTAAATGCGGCTATTGAAGCTGCACGCGCAGGTGAAACTGGCCGAGGATTTGCTGTTGTAGCTGATGAAGTAAGAACATTAGCCCAACGCTCTAGTGAATCAACAGATGAGATAGAAAAAGTATTAGCCAATCTCAATACAAGTGTTGATAAGACTGTTAACTCAATGGAGTCCAGTAAAGAAAGAACATCAATCAGCGTTGAGCACACGCATGAAATTTCTCAAGGACTTTCCGAAAGAGCGAAAAGTGTTAGTGAAGTTGCAGAAATCAGCCAAGACATTGCAAAAGAAACGCTTGAACAAGACCATGTTATGACCGCTATTAGTGAGTCCATTAATGAAAATGCTCAAGACATTCAGTTGCTCGCTGAAAATATGATTAACCTTGCTAAGAGTAGCGAGGAGATCTATAAGGTTATTAAAGAATATGAAGTAAAAGCTGCTACATTTAAAATCTAATCCAAGATAAAACCAATCGACCATATTTTATGTAATATGGTCGATTCCTCTCTCCCTCTTCATTTTTGCACTTCTACCTCTAACTTTACCTTACAATCAGCCAAAACCAATTCCAATGCTTTAACAGCAACAGCATTGTCTACGTTATTTATTTCAAGCAATTCAATAAGATCCACAGCCAATTGAACATGGGCTGGCGCATTGTCTAAAGACATAATAAAACCACACTTAAAATGAAGTAATTGATATGTAAAAATAGCCAGAAAATGGCTTAAAAATATTGTCTAAGTCTATACTGGGATGAGTCTTATCAAAAGGCCCTTTACTTCATCACCTATTTTCTTATATGAGGTTACCGTGATTACTAATGACTTTTGGTTAGATCGATGGCAAACAGGCCGCATTGGCTTTCATCAAGAAGGCGTTGATTCAAAACTGATTGAGTTCTGGCCGGCGTTACCTAAAAACAGCCGCGTGCTTGTGCCTTTATGTGGGAAATCAAACGATTTGATTTGGTTGGCTGAACAAGGTTACCACGTAACTGGGGTGGAACTGTCGTCTCTCGCGGTGATTCAATTCCTTGGTGACAACGATTTTACCTATGAGACACATCAAGAAGACGAGCTAAAAATATACACAGTCAAAGAACTCCCGTTACGTATCATCGAAGGCGATTTTTTTCGCTTCAAAGAAAGCGGATTTGACGCCTGTTACGACCGAGCAGCAATGGTTGCCATGCCAAGTTCAAAGCGAGTAAATTATGTCGAACATACTGTCGCTCGCTTATCCCCACATGCGTTTGTATTAGTAATTTCCTTAAGATATGACGGCGATAAAAACACACCGCCCTTTTCTCTTGAAGACTCTGAAGTGAAAAGCTTATGGGGAAACCAAATTCAAAAGATTGCTTGTGAAGATTTAGCGCAGACAAACCCAAGATACACAGAGCAAGGCTATACTTTTTTTGAAGAAAGTGCGTGGCACATCCCACTTAAAAACGAATAAAACAGACCACGATATGACTGCCAAACAGGTATTTATATTAAGCCTGTCTACAAAGGTCTTTTTCTGGGATAATGCGCCACAATTTTTTAGCGATTTAACCCTGTATTCCCATAACGATTACTTATAATGTGATTGCTGTGCCGATACCAAGAGCGAATGATGATTAAACGACATAAAACCGCCAAGCAACTTTTTTCTTACCCACTGTATTGGGCTGAGTGCTACGGTGTTTCACCTTTCCTTCCTACTACACGTGAAGAAATGGACGCGCTTGGCTGGGACAGTTGTGACGTTATTATCGTTACAGGCGACGCTTATGTGGATCACCCAAGCTTCGGCATGGCGGTATTAGGTCGTTTATTGGAAGCACAAGGCTATCGCGTCGGGATTATTGATCAGCCAGATTGGCGTAACACTGACGATTTTATGCGTCTTGGTCGACCGAATTTGTATTTTGGCGTCACCGCTGGAAATATGGATTCCATGATCAATCGCTACACAGCCGACTTAAAAGTCCGAAACGACGATGCTTACACGCCTTATGGTGCAGGTGGTAAACGCCCAGATCGTGCCGTCATAGTGTATTCTCAACGCTGTAAAGAGGCGTTTCAAGATGTGCCGGTTATGATCGGAGGCATCGAAGCCAGCTTACGCCGTATCGCCCAATACGATTACTGGAGCAACGAAGTTCGACGCTCAGTGTTGATTGATTCCACTGCAGACATCTTGCTTTACGGTAACGCCGAACGCGCTATTATCGACGTCACTCATGAAATCGCCATGGGCAAAACCATGAATGAGTTAACCAGCATTCGTGGCACAACCATTGTTCGTGATACGCCACCGGGCGGTTTTACAGAGATCGATTCAACACGAGTGGATTGGCCGGGCAAAGTGGACCAAATTTACAGCCCTTACGAATACATTCCTGAAGGCAAGTGCCAAACCAAAGAGGAAGAATCGGATGTAATGCCGATTCGAGTCATTCCTGCGCCTTTACGTCGCGGGCAAAAACTTGACCCAGAAAAAACTTATATTCGTCTGCCTTCTTTTGAAAAAGTCTCTAAAGACCCTGTTTTATACGCTCATACATCGCGTATTTTGCACCTTGAATCTAACCCACATAATGCACGTGCCTTGATTCAGAAACACGGTAAAAAAGAAATTTGGGTAAATCCGCCACCTATTCCATTGGAAACACCAGAAATGGATGGCGTGTTTGATTTTCCCTATGCGCGCGTTCCACACCCTAAATATAAGAAAGCGCGAATTCCCGCTTATGACATGATCAAAACATCGATCAATATTATGCGTGGTTGTTTCGGTGGTTGTACTTTTTGCTCTATCACAGAACACGAAGGCCGCGTGATTCAATCCCGCTCTCACGAATCCATCTTAAACGAAATTGAAGACATAAAAGCCAAAGTACCGGGGTTCACTGGCCATATTTCAGACCTTGGTGGCCCAACGTCAAACATGTACACCTTGAACTGTAACGACGACGAGGTTCAAGCGTCTTGCCGTAAGCTATCCTGTGTCTACCCAACGATTTGCTCGAATTTAAATACCGACCACAGCCCGACAACAGACTTGTATCGTAAAACACGTGCCGTTGAAGGCATTCATACCGTGTCTATTGCCTCAGGCTTACGCTACGACCTTGCGGTAGAAGACCCTGAATACGTTCGTGAATTGGTGACGCATCATGTGGGCGGTTTACTAAAAATCGCGCCTGAGCATTCAGAAACCGACACATTATCAAAAATGATGAAACCGGGAATGGGAACATACGACCGCTTTAAACGCATGTTTGATAAGTACTCTAAAGAAGCGGGTAAAAAGCAACATTTGATCCCTTATTTCATTGCGGCTCATCCAGGCAGCTCAGATACGGATATGATGAACCTTGCTCTTTGGTTAAAAACAAATGATTTTAAACCAGATCAGGTTCAAACCTTCTACCCATCGCCTATGTCTCTTGCGACCGCTATGTATCATTCCGGAAAAAACCCACTTAAGCCGGTAACTTACAAGAGTGAAAATGTTTATACACCGAAGGACGCAAAACAGCGCACGGTGCAAAAAGGCTTCTTACGTTATCACGATGCAAATAATTGGAAGGATCTGCGTAATACTCTCATTCACATGGGACGTGCAGACTTAATCGGTAATGGTGCTAATAAGTTGGTACCATCAGCAGATAAAGATATTCAAACACCTCGTCGTCCTAAAAACGCCAAACCGGGACAAACAACAGGCGCTTCTCATATGTCTAATCGCCCAACAATGGCGAAAAATGCTGCTAACGAAAAAGCACGAGCAAAAAGAAATAACAATACAACAGCGGCAACAGGTAAAGCATCAGGTACGCCGACAAAGGGCAATACAACTAAACGCCGTAAACCAAAAATCAAATCCCGTTAAATAAGCACTTAATGGAATAAAAATACTTCATGCTTTAGCAGCATGAAGTATTTTTTTGCTCTGGTGAAAAGAAACGGGGCGTAGCCGCAAGTGAGTATTTTTTGCGCTTCAAACAAGCCAACACAAGCTCAACAGCTGATATTAAAACCAAACTATATCCAAAGGTCTCAATCCCCTCTTCCACTATATTTTTGACAACTCGTATATAGGAATCACCCATTACGGATTGCCAAAAAGATGAACGCCCCATTAATCTTGAAAAAGCTAATAAAGTAACAAAACCTGCCAGAAAAACCCCCGCGCTCGCCTGCAACGAATATTCAGTTAACGAAGCATAAGCCTTAGAAAGCTTACCTCGCAAGAAAGTAACCACACAGGCAAGAATCAATAAAACAATCACCTGCCAAGCACCATCAAAGACATATTGATCTAATAAAGCATCTGATTCACGGACAAACATCATGCCTAACAAAGCCGCAAGAAGCACAGACACAATATGAAGCTTATCGTCTAAGCGTGACGCATAGAAAAACAAGATACAGCTCAGAAGCGCCATCACGTCTTGCATGTATTCTGTCAATGAGTGTTCACTGTATTGAGCAAGAGCCAATGCACGATAGCCCTCTAAAGAAACAAGCTGAGCAATACCAGCAATACCAAAAAGATAAAAAAGACTGCGGAGAATAAACATAAAAAACCTCAACTAATGAAGCTAAGATTCTATTGAAAGGGTACAAAAAATACGACACCGCACGGCGTAATAACATGATTGTTACTGTCTTTATCCTGAAACAATCCTACATCTTCTCAAAGTGTCAAACATTGCAATACCGCTATTCCTTACCCTTATTTAAGATATGAAAGTGATGATATTCAACATAAAAAAAATCCCCAAGAACTTTCATTATAGAAAGTGCTCAGGGACTTAGTATCATGAACCTAATTGCAAAAAGAAATGCTATTTCTTCGGGGCAAAGGGGTTTTCAGAAGACTTAAACTCAAAAATAATAGGCGTACCTGTTATATTCAGTACGGTTCTAAATTTATTTTCGAGATAACGCTTATAACTGCCAGGTAATGAATTCGTCTGATTACCATGAACAACAATACGTGGTGGGTTAGATCCACCTTGGTGCGCGTATCTTAGTTTGATTCGACGACCATTTACCATTGGCGGCTGATGCTCAGAAACCGAATCTTCCAATATGCGTGTTAAGCGGTTAGTCGACCACTTAGAATAGCAAGACTCGTAAGTACTTTGAATTGTGTCATACAAGTCACCAACACCCGTTCCGTGCAAAGCTGAGATGTAATGTACTTTTGCATAAGGAACAAAACCTAAACGACGTTCAACTTCACTCTTAATGTGTTCACGTTCATCTTTTTGTAAGCCATCCCATTTATTAATCGCCAGAATCACACCTCGGCCAGCATCCAATACATAGCCGATCATATGCAAATCTTGTTCAACCAAGTCTTCATGGGAATCAATAACCACAATAACAACATTGGCATCTTGAATGGCTTGAAGCGTTTTAACAATCGAGAATTTTTCAACGGCTTCTTTAACATGTTTACGACGACGTACGCCCGCCGTATCAATTAAAGTGTACTCTTGATCATGGCGTACATAAGGAATGTAAACACTGTCACGAGTTGTACCTGGCATGTCATACACAACAACACGGTCTTCACCCAGCATGCGATTCACCAAAGTAGATTTACCTACATTTGGTCGTCCAACCACACCGATGCGAATACCACGAGACTCTAGATTAATCTGTTTTTTTGCTTCTGCAACTTTTTCAGCAAATGGCAACATAACCTTATCAATCAGGATATGAACACCCTTACCATGAGAGGCAGCAATTGGGTGTAGCTCACCAAGACCTAACGAATAAAAGTCAGCCAAGGCAATATCTTCATTAATACCGTCGGTTTTGTTAACCACTAGCGAAACTGGCTTATTAGATCGACGTAAATGATTTGCAATCATTTCATCTGCAGGGTTCAAACCATGTCGTCCATCAACTAAGAATAAAACGGCATCGGCTTCTTCAATGGCTAGCAATGACTGACGCGCCATTTTTTCATCAATACCTTGCTCATCACCACTGATACCACCAGTATCAATAACAATAAACTCGTGCTCTCCAATCTTCCCGTCACCATACTTACGGTCTCTCGTAAGCCCTGGGTAATCAGCTACCAAGGCGTCACGAGATCGAGTTAATTGATTAAAAAGCGTAGATTTGCCAACATTGGGTCTACCTACCAATGCAATTACTGGAATCATTTTTTTACCTATAAAAATACAAAGTGGCCACCATCCCTTTTGGAATGGTAGCCTCTTAAAAAATCGCTAAAAAAGATTAAAACAATCTCAATAGCTCAGCGCCGTCACATTAGAATCCGGCGTAAGAATAAATAACAGTTCACCATCTGCTACCATACGACTACCTGGTGGAACGTCATCATCTGCTAATTTGTATGCAATAACGTCACCAATTGTTACGTCAAGCAAGTGCACATAACCAGCTCGATCCATTACAGCAACATAGTCACGATAAAATTCTGGAGAAATTAAGTCTCGGTCGAGAAGTGTTGTGTTTTCCCAAATTTCTGAACCATTTTTGGCGTTTAAAAGAAAAACATTACTTTTCATATCGACGACAGCAAGTAGCTCATCTTTCAAAGCAAGGCCTACAGAGCTAGCAATACTTCTTTGCCATAAAGGACGACCAGTATCAATAGATAAAGCCGCTAACGTGCCATTATAAGCAATAGCATAAACAACACCATCTTTTACAACTAAACGGCCATCTAAGTCGCTCAATCGCTCAATTTCATAACGGCCTTCAGGTTTACCAACTTCATAAGACCAAATCAAGACACCACTCTGTAAAGAATAGGCGTTTAACTTACCATCAGCAAAGCCAGCGATTACTTTACCTTCCTCAATAATAGGAGCACTTGTACCACGCACAGTTAAGGGCGGCAAATCTTCTTTAGCGCGCCAGAGTATATCACCTGTCCCAGCGTCTAAAACGCTTAACCAGCCATCCGAAGTTTGTACCGCAAGTTTTCCAGCTGCATAAGCTACTTCCGACAACACTTCTGAACTTAGTTTCTTTTCCCATAATACAGAGCGGCTTTCTAGAGAAATAGCGACTAATTGAGCATCGTAAGTACCAAAATACAAAATATCTCCATTACGTGTAACACCAGCACTTGGTGTGTATTCCGTAGGAATAACGCGTATTTTGTTTCCCTTTTCTTGCCCTAACTCATAAAGACTTCCTTCATCTGTTGCGAAGTATAATGAGCCATCTTCAGCAACAAGATTAAAGCGTTCGCTAGACTCACCGAAGTTACCATCAACACCTTTTCGCCAAGTTTTTTTGAAACCAACTTTATTTTCCATTTTAGGGAGCTTTTCTAATGCTGGGCGAGCATTAGAGCAACCTTGAATCACTAACACAGCAAATAGAAGGGCAAACAAAAGAGACTTATTCATATTTAGCCTTTCACCAAGTCCTGAAGTTTAATATCAAGCAAAGGATGATTTACACCTGCAGACAATGCTTCGCTTGCTTTTTCATAAGCAATTCGAGCATCATCACGCTTGTCTTGAGCCAAGTAAATATCTCCAATAAGTTCTTGTTGTTGAACAACAAATTCTTCTTCCGATACTTTTTCTGCTCTCGCCATAGCACCTGTGTAATCTTCTTTCTGAAGCAGTAGACGAGCTGCACGGAGATGTACAATCGCAATAAAAGAAGCATCATCTGTGCTAGCAATCGCATGATCTAATGCAGCGATCGCTTCATCATATTGACCATTTTCAACCGCTACTCGCGCCAAAAACAACTGACCAAATGAAGCGTAACCAGTGTCACCGTAATCTTCAGTAAGCTGTTTAGCAATAAAAGTAACAGTTTGCTTATTGTCTTCATCACTTAAGTCAGCGGCTGCTTGCACCAAATTCTGATATAGAGCCGATGCTTCACTTGTGTAATTCGCTTGGTTGTTTTTCCAAGCCTGAAAACCAAAATAACCACCTGCAATAACAGCAACAGCGGCAATTAGCATAACACCGTTTTTCTTCCACCATGCTTTAAAGGCTTCAATTTGTTCTTCTTCAGTCTTTAATTCAGACACATCTACTTCCTCATTCAAGGCGTCGCCGATTCACAAAGCGACACTCTGTTAAATCACATTATAATTTGCTGTTGATGTATGAAACCACATCATCAAACGCGCAAGTTTCCTGTTCACCAGTTAACATATCTTTTACTTGGCAAACACCTTGATCCACTTCATCTTGCCCAATAATTAAGGTCAATCGTGCTTCTGAGCGATCCGCTTTTTTCATCTGATTCTTAAAGTTTCCGCCGCCACAATGACGTAAAACAACATAACCTGAATCCGTTTCACGTAGCTTCTCAGCCAATACAAAAGAAGCTAGTTCGGCATTGTCCCCCATGCTGACAATAAAGATATCTGTTGAGAATTTTGCTGCAGCAGGAATCAAGTCCAGCGTTTCAAGCAATAGAATCAGTCGCTCTATTCCCATCGCAAAGCCAACACCTGGTGTCGCCTTACCACCCAATTGTTCAACAAGGCCATCATAGCGACCGCCAGCACATACAGTCGCTTGCGCACCAAGATGGGTTGTCACCCATTCAAATACTGTCTTACCGTAATAATCCAAACCACGAACAAGGCGGTGGTTAATGACATAAGAAATATCATTGGCTTTTAGAATCGCTTGTAGGCGCTCAAAATGCGCTTGAGATTCTTCACCAATAAAGTCTTCAAGGTTTGGTGCATCTTGTAAAACGGATTGCGTTGACTCGTCCTTAGAGTCCAAAATTCTCAATGGATTAGTGGTCAATCGACGTTGGCTGTCTTCATCTAATTGATCTTTGAACTCAGTTAAATATTCAACCAATGCAGCCTTAAAAGCTTCACGCTCAGAAGCCAAACCAATGCTGTTCAACTGCAATTCAACGTGCTCAAGAAGCCCTAATTTCTGCCATAACCGAGCAGACAAGATAATCAACTCTGCATCGATATCAGCCGAGCTTATACCAAAAGCTTCAACACCGATCTGATGAAATTGACGATAACGACCTTTTTGTGGGCGCTCATAACGAAACATTGGCCCTGTGTACCATAAACGCTGCACTTGATTAAATAATAATCCGGCTTGATCAGCTGCACGTACACAGCTGGCCGTACCTTCTGGACGTAAGGTTAAAGACTCACCATTACGATCTTCAAAGGTATACATCTCTTTTTCTACGATGTCGGTTGTCTCACCCACACCACGTTTAAATAAATCAGTGCTTTCAACAATAGGAAAACGAATTTGTTGATAACCATAAGATTTAACAACGTCGGCTACTGTTTTTTCTAAATATAGCCAAACAGAAGATTGACCAGGAAGAATGTCGTTCATTCCTCTAATCGCTTGAATTTTTCGAGCCACTATGGATCCTTAATTTTTTACAATGATGTTGGCTAATTCCTGCTCTTTTAGGGCTGCCTTATCACGAATCATTTTTTCTAAATCATCAACCAAGGTTTCATTTTTGGTTTTGCTATTCGGCTTACCATCTTGATAAATGAGATTATTGGGAGAACCACCAGCCAGACCGATATCAGCCTCTTTTGCTTCACCTGGACCGTTAACAACACAACCAATAACAGCAACGTCCATAGGGATCACAACATCCTCCAGACGCTCTTCCAATTGATTCATGGTTTTAATCACATCAAAATTTTGGCGAGAGCAGCTTGGGCAAGCAATAAAATTAATACCGCGATTACGTAACTTTAAGCTGCGCAACATATCCCACCCAACTTTTATTTCTTGAACAGGATCAGCAGCAAGTGAAACCCTTAAAGTGTCACCGATACCATCCATTAGCAACAAACCAAGTCCAATAGAAGATTTTACTGTTCCTGAGCGTAAACCACCTGCTTCCGTGATCCCCAAGTGCAATGGGTTATCTATTTGGCTTGCAATTTTACGGTATGCTTCAACTGTCATGAAAATATCAGACGCTTTTAAACTTAATTTATATTCATGAAAATCTAACTCATCAAAATACTGAATTTGACGAAAAGCCGATTCAACCAATGCATCAGGGGTCGGTTCACCATACTTTTTCTGCAAGTCCTTTTCCAAGGAACCAGCATTTACGCCAATCCGAATAGGAATATTCTTATCACGAGCACAATCAACAACAGAACGAACTCGATCTTTATTACCAATATTACCTGGGTTAATACGTAAGCAATCCACTCCGTACTCTGCCACTTTCAAAGCAATCTTATAGTCGAAATGGATATCTGCAACCAAGGGAACGGAAACAGATTCACGTATTTTCTTAAAAGCTTCTGCGGCATCCATTGATGGAACCGAAACACGAACTATGTCTGCCCCAGCGTCTGCAATGGCACGTATTTGTGCCACAGTTGCATCGACATCACAGGTTTCCGTATTTGTCATACTTTGAACGCTGATTGGCGCACCACCGCCAACCGGCACATTCCCAACCATAATCTGACGAGAATGACGACGCTTTATAGGTGACTCAAAATGCATAAGAATCTCTACTTGAGCTCAAAACGAGCCAAATCTTGACGAATAAAAGAAGAAAATGCGAATTCCTCACCCTTATATTTCAAAGATGAAACGCCTCTTGCGTAGCCTAGCACGACACGATAAGGAGCATTGCCAGATAATTTCAAAGTTTGGCCTGCTGTTTTCACACCAGAAAACAAAATTCTTCCACTTGCGTCACGTATTTCTGTCCAGCAATCTTTCGCAAATGCAATATCAACATCATGCGTATAAGTTGGTGTTGATGGTTTCTCTCCTACAGGTTCTGGAGCAGGAACAACTTGAGTTGCCTTAACCACTTTATCTGGACTAACACCTGCATCTTTGAGAATAGCAACAGTCTCAGGAAACAAACCAGTAACCACATTACTCTCAGATTCACTCGCTACTTCAACAAGTGTACTAGGTGCAGAGTTAGCAGTATCATCAGCCTCTGCCACACCACCTTCATTTTGCACACTAGACTGAGAAGTATCAGGAGTAAGAACAGACTCTGTCACGTCACCTTCATTTTGCACACTAGACTGAGAAGTATCAGGAGTAAGAACAGACTCTGTCACGTCACCTTCATTTTGCACACTAGACTGAGAAGCATCAGGAGTAAGAACAGGCTCTGTCACGTCGCCTTCATTTTGCACACTAGACTGAAAAGTATCAGAATTAAGAAGAGGCTCTTCTGCTTGCGCTATTTCGGCAGTTTCATTTATAGGGTTTTCATCTGCAATAACAGATTGTGCAGATTCTGACGGCCACCAAAAAACGAGGAACACCAAAACCGCGACGATAACAACCGAGATAAAGGTGACGATAGGATCGCCCAAATGGGTTTGCGTGTTTACTTTATCGACAGGTTTGATTGTTGACTCTTTATTGTCTCGATTACTATCAAAAACATCTAAAATTTCCATTTGATTAAGACCAACAACTCGACAATAGCTTTTTAAGAAACCGCGAGCAAAAGCAACGGAAAGGAAGTGGTCAAAATTGTTGGCTTCAAGTGCTTTTACTTGATCAAGGGAGATTTTTAAACTTGTCGCTATATCTTGTTCTGTAAGCCCTAACTCTGTTCTTTTGGCTTTTAAGGTTTGACCAATAGTAAGGTCGCTTTCTGTTGCGTCTGTATCGTTCAAAGTATCTATTTTCTCATCTGTTGTAATGTTGCTATTTGTACCGATGACATCCATATTATTTGTTGTTTCAATGTTATTGGTATTCTCTGGATTATTTGTCGCTTCTAAATTTTTTTTACTTTCAGGAACATCAGTTGTCATTTTAATACCTTGAGCCATTCAGGCATGTATAAATACTCGTCGACGGGTACTTTGTAGGGTCAAACCCGTGTGCATTTAATTGCCACGACAGACAGTTGTACTCATCAAAATGAACCGATCCGCTGGTAATTCCATCACCAGATTGGATATTGTTAAGGATTGTTCGAGCTTCGATAATATTACCCCGTATTAAAACAAGATTGAGCTCTGTCATCAAACCAATAAGTGGCAATTCCTCAATTTCTTTTGCTTGTTTTAAGTAGGTCTCAGCCAAATTTACGTGATTTTGACGCAATGCACATCGAGAAAGGTTAATTTGCACAGATTGGCGTGCTACGAAAGTATTTTCACTGGCTTTCAAAAACACCTTACATGCTTCTGTCCAGTTTCTTTTCTGCCCCAGCAGCACACCATAATTGTTCAAAATAAAACTATCGTTTGGGTATTTTTCCAAAGCACTTTGATGAGCAGAAAAAGCCACGTCATACTCACTAACACTCAACCAATACAAGCTAACCAATCGCCAATAATCACGACCTTGATCAAGATCATCAATCTGATCTAATTGATTTTTAGCCATTCCAACCTGTCCCAATAGCAAATGCGCTTGAGCAAGTAACAGTCTTTTTTCTACAGACGCAGGAGGAGAATCAGGTAAAACAGGTTGATAAGCACAAGAAACACTGAAGAAACAGCACAATAAAAAAAGTAATCGAAATATGCGCATACTGACATCCTTGTCATGTATTCAATAATTTAACTTTATAAATTAGCTATTTATCTCTCGCAACTCAATGTATTTTTGACTACGGCGTGTTTTGTCATGAAAATCGCCAACCAATTGACCACAAGCGGCATCGATATCATCACCACGTGTCGTCCTAACCGTGACAGTGTAGCCAGCATCAGCCAATATTTTCTGAAAGCGACGAACACGATTATTCGACGGTTTTTCATAACCAGAATGCGGAAATGGATTGAATGGTATGAGATTAATCTTACACTCTAAATCTTTGAGCAATTCAGTCAATTGGTAAGCTTGCTCTTCATTGTCATTCACGCCAGACATCATTGTATATTCAATGGTAATGTGTCGCTTATCTGGCAAGTTAGCCAAATAATGTTGACAAGACTCAAGTAACTCAACGATTGGATATTTCTTATTGATTGGCACCAATACGTTACGTAACTCGTTGGTTGGAGCATGCAAAGAAATAGCCAAAGACACATCTGTGCGTTTCACTAATTCATAGATTTTAGGGACAACACCAGAGGTACTTAACGTCACTCGGCGCTTAGACAACCCATAAGCGTGGTCATGCATCATCAAGATCATTGAATCAACAACTGGCTCGAAATTCATCAAAGGTTCGCCCATTCCCATCATCACGACATTCGTCACTCGGCGAGGGCCATTGGGATCCATCGGACCAAAAGACTTAATGGCGATCGAAACTTGGCCAATAATTTCAGCGGGAGTCAGGTTACGGTTAAAACCCTGCTTGCCTGTCGAACAAAAGCTGCAATCTAGTGAACAACCAACCTGAGAAGACACACACAAAGTCGCACGGTCGCCATCTGGAATCAAAACCGTTTCAACACAGTCGTTCTTCCCCCCATCCGTACGAATAATCCATTTACGAGTTCCATCTTTGGAGATGTTTTGAGAAACCACCTCAGGGCCACGAATCTCAGAAATTGTCTCTAGTTTTGCACGCAGCGCCTTGCTGACATCCGTCATCTCATCAAAGCTCTCTGCGCCTTTTTGGTGAATCCATTTGAGCACTTGAGTCGCTCTGAATTTCTTTTCACCGATCGACTCAAAGAATTCAATCAATTTATCTGGAGATAAACCCAATAGGTTTACTTTTTTTGTGTCAGTCATAATCAGTATCGCTTGCTATGTTTTAGCATTAAATTTAAACGAAAAAAGCTTCTGAAAAGAGAATGTCTTTTCAGAAGCCTCTGCAAAAAGGCGGACTAACGTCCGCCTTCTCTATTTCGGATAGGCGATAAACCCTACCGATCAATTACTTACCGAAGAAATAAGCAATTTCACGAGCTGCAGATTCAAGAGAATCAGAACCGTGAACAGCATTAGCATCGATAGATGCTGCGTAATCTGCACGCAAAGTACCAGCAGCCGCTTCTTTAGGGTTAGTTGCACCCATTAGTTCACGGTGACGAAGAACAGCGCCTTCACCTTCAAGAACAGAAACAACAACAGAACCAGACGTCATGAAAGCAACTAAGTCTTTGTAGAATGGACGCTCTTTGTGCTCAGCGTAAAAACCGCCAGCCAATTCGTCATCCAGTTGAATCATTTTTGCTTCAACAATTTTAAAACCAGCACGCTCAAAACGAGTGTAAATTTCGCCAATTACGTTTTTCGCAACAGCATCAGGCTTAATGATAGATAGAGTACGTTCTAACGCCATGATATAACTCCAAATTAGATTTTAAAGGGCGATGACTAGCATAGTGATATGCCATAAAAGCCATGACCCAGGACATAAAAGTTTAGCGCGTGGATTATACGCACCAATTGATTAAAATTGTATGCTCAAAACAAGATTATTTACGTCTTACAACATAAAAACTTCTTTTATCCTTTTTACTTTAGAGATCTCAACTTGGAGACAGCAGTTTTAATCGTCTCAGCGGCAAAATCTATCTCTTCTTCTGAAGTAAAACGCCCAACAGAAAGACGTAAAGAGCTATGAGCCAATTCATCATTTAAGCCAACCGCACGTAATACATAAGACGGCTCTAAGCTAGCCGATGTACAAGCAGAACCAGAAGAAACCGCAACATCACTTAATGACATCAAGAGGACTTCGCCATCTACATCAGCAAAGCCAACATTAATCACACCAGCAACACGGTTTTCTGAGTCACCATTTAAATGAACACCAGGCAACTCATTTAGAGAGGACAATAAACGCTCACGCAATGCTTTAATACGGATGCAATCTTCCTGCATATCTTCCGCTGCAATGCGATACGCCTCTCCCATACCAACAATTTGGTGTGTCGCCAATGTGCCTGAACGCATACCGCGCTCGTGTCCACCACCATGAATCTGTGCTTCTAATTTGATTTTTGGCGAACGTCGAACATACAAAGCACCAATACCTTTTGGCCCATAAGTCTTGTGTGCAGTAAGAGACATTAAATCGACCTTCATAGCATTGACATCAATTGTAACCTTACCTGTTGTTTGAGCAGCATCCACATGCAAGAAAATACGGCGAGAAGATGTCATTTCACCAATGGCAGCGATGTCCGTCAAAACTCCTAATTCATTATTGCCGTGCATCAAGGACACAAGAATTGTATCTTCTTGTAGAGCCTCAGCCACTTGATCAGGAGAAATAACACCATGCTCATCAGGCTGAAGATAAGTTACTTCAAAGCCCTCTTTTTCCAACTGTTTGCAAGGATCAAGTACAGCTTTGTGCTCAATCATAGAAGTAATGATATGACGACCTTTTTGGCGATAGGCATAAGCAATGCCTTTTAACGCAAGATTATTTGCTTCGGTCGCGCCTGATGTCCAAACGATTTCACGAGAGTCCGCATTAATAAGATTCGCCACTTGTAACCTAGCTTCTTCGACCGCTTCTTCTGCACGCCAACCAAAAAGATGAGAGCGGGACGCTGGATTACCAAAATTGCCATCTTGCGTTAAGCAAGTCATCATTTTTTCAGCAACCCTTGGATCTACCGGTGTTGTAGCAGAATTATCTAGGTAAACTGGGGTCTTCATTTACAACGCTCCAAAACTCTATCAAATAACAAAAACAGCTAACAAAATATAAAGCACAGACTAATTAAACCGCCGCCTGTGCAATACTTTTAATTCGACTAACAATAGAACGCAACCCGTTGCCTCGGGTTGGGCTCAAATGACGTTCAAGATCCAATTCTGCAAAATAACTTGAGATATCAAATTCTATGATTTCTGCTGGCATTTTATGGTTCAAAGCCGCCAATACAAGACCCAATAATCCACGAACAATAATGGCATCACTGTCCACAGAGAAAACCAAAACTTCTCCTTTAGCAGCATCTTGCTCGGTACCAGGCTGAATCCAAACACTACTCTGACAACCTTTTACTAAACGCTCAGGTGTACGCCAGTCTTCATCAAAGGCAGGCAAAGATTTACCTAGATCAATTATGTACTTGTACTTATCTTCCCAATCATCAAAAAACAATAGGTCATCTACGATATCTTCTGTACTAGGTAAGGACATAATTCCCCTCTTTTGGATTAACGCCACAAAAATAGAAAAACGGCACTTAGTCTATTACTAAGGCCGCTTCGTATTATATTCGACTTCACTTATCTACATAAGACTTAGCCAAGAAGCATTAGAAGAAAAGCCCTGCTTCTAATTGCGCTTCTTCGCTCATCATTTCTCGCGACCAAGGCGGGTCAAATACCAACTCAACGTTGACATCTTGAACATTCGGCACTTTCGCAACTCGGTATTTTACGTCACCAACTAACACAGGCCCCATACCGCAACCTGGCGCAGTTAATGTCATATCAATCAAAACAGTTTTGCTTTCTTGATCCAATTCAACTTTATAAACCAAACCAAGAGATACTAAACTAATCGGAATTTCCGGATCAAAAACCGTATCTATTGCCTGCCAAACTTGATCTTCATTGATATCACTGGTGCCCAAGTCTGCAAACTCTAAAACCTCTGGCTGCTGGCCAATTGCTTCCGCATCGGTTCCGTCAATACGCAGCATATTACCTTGCCATGTGACTGTGTAATTACCACCAAGGCTTTGGTTAATAGTAATAAATTGACCTTCTGGAATACTAACCGGCTCACCGCTTGGCACTCGACGCGCAGGACAAGCACGCTGCGTTACGACCATTTTCTGCATGAAACATTAACTCACACTAAAGCTTTCGCCACAGCCGCATTCAGCCACAACGTTAGGGTTGTTAAATTTAACCACTTCGTTAACGCCTTCGCGCACCAAGTCAATCTCTGTTCCATTTAGCATATCAACTGATTTTGAATCGACAGCCAGTGTAACACCATCAAAAGACAAAACCGTATCTTCACCAAGAGGTTCACTCACTATTTCTAGAACATAAGAAAAACCAGTACAACCGCTTTCTTTAGTACTTAAACGAATCAATTTACCTGGTTGCTTAACCAGTTTAGAAGCAAAATATTTCTGCGCAGAAGCGGTTAAAGAAACGCTAGAGACAGGATCAAACGTTGTTGCTGTCATTGAAACCTCCTAAGCCAACATTGTGCGCACTTTTTTCAGCGCAACAAACAAAGCATCGACTTCTTCTAATGTATTGTAAATTGAGAAAGACGCACGCGCAGTGCCAGGCACATTAAAACGCGCCATCAAAGGCTGCGCACAATGATCTCCGGTACGGATGGCAATACCTTGGCGATCCAATAAAAAACCAATGTCCGCTGGATGACCTTGATCCATAACAAAACTCAAAACGCCAATTTTTTCCTTTGCAGTACCAACAATGGTCAAACCTTCAAATGCTTCTGCCAATTCAGTCGCACGGTCTAGTAGAGCTTTCTCATGAGCCGCTACGGCCTTTTGATCTAATGCACTAAACCAACGAATCGCCTCACCCGTCGCAATAGCATCGCCCACATTGGGCGTTCCCGCTTCAAAGCGATATGGCAATACGTTCCAAGTTGCCTCTTCCAAGGTTACCGTGGAAATCATCTCGCCACCGGTACGCCATACAGGCCAATTTTCAAGAACGGACTCTCGCCCCCAAAGAACACCAATTCCCATCGGCCCATAAAGTTTATGCGCCGAGAAGACATAAAAGTCACAAGCAATGTCTTGCACATCAGCCCAACCATGCGCCGCACCTTGTGCACCATCAACCAACACCCAAGCACCAAACTGCTTTGCTTTGGCGGTCATTTCTTTAATTGGGTTAATCGTACCTAATGCATTGGATACATGAGGAAAAGCCACAAATTTGGTTTTATCACTCAACATCGCATCATAAGCGTCTTGGTCGAGCTCACCTTCATCTGTTATAGGAACTGTTTTTAAGGTTGCACCAGACGCTTTACACGCTTGCTGCCATGTCACCAAGTTCGCATGATGGTCCATTCCTGTTGCAATCACTTCATCACCAGGTGACAACAATAAGCCAAGGCCGTTAGCAACAATATTAATGCTTTCTGTTGTACCGCTAGTCCAAATCACTTCTTCGCGTTTTGACGCATTAATAAAGTCTTTAACAATGTCACGAGCCGCTTCAAATCGACGAGTGGCCTCATCCGCAAGACGATGTGCACCACGGTGAACGTTAGAATTGCACGTCGTATAATAATCAACCAAAGCATCAATGACGCATTGCGGCTTCTGTGTCGTGGCCGCATTATCTAGATAAACCAAAGGTTTACCATCAATTTCACGTTTAAGAATAGGAAATTGATCACGGATAGCTGCTACATCAAAACTCATTCGACTCTCGCTTATTTCACTTCCATCTGCGCAAAACGCTCACGAATAATAGGACGAATCCACTCCGCTAACGCCGCATTTGGCATTAAATCAATCAACTCATTGATGAAACCAAAATTGAGCATCACCTGTGCTTTTGAACGGCTTACACCACGAGTTTGCAAGTAGTACAAAGCTTGCTTATCAATTTGAGCTACCGTTGCACCATGAGCACAACGCACATCATCGGCGTAGATCTCAAGTTCAGGTTTGGTGTTGATTTCTGCTGTGTTCGACATTAACAAATTACGGTTATTTAATTCTGCTAATGTCTTTTGAGCATCACGATGAATGTGAATACGGCCGTTGAAAACAGCACGAGAAGAATCTGCAGCGATACAGCGCACATTCTCTTCTGTTGTGCCATTTGGCATAGCATGTTCAACCGTTGCATGAAGGTCAAAAAGCTCTTTACCATCCAACAAGTACATGGCATTCAACTTAGCATCTGCAAATTCGCCAGCATGAATAATATCTGTATCAAGGCGAGACAAATCACTCCCAAAAGCAACGATCGTACTGTGCATTGTTGCATGATCCAGTAAATTAAAGTGGCTACCGCCAATGGCAATATTTGAGCCCGTTTGCAAAGCAAAGCGATAATGTTCAAGGTGCGCTTTTTTAGCAATGTCGTATTCAACAAAAGCTGTGCTTAGCGTTTCACCAGCAGCTTGTACATCTTCAATAACCGTTAAACGAGAACCTTCAGCCAAACTAATTTGAACACGAGTATGAGACTCAGCACCTTGGCTTAATAAAGAACTAATGCGAATAGGCTGAGTAATTTCAGCACCTTCTGCAACCGAAACAACAACAACATCTTGAGCAAGTGCATCATTGACTAAACCAAACATATGACGCTCAGGTTTAATTCTTGAAAATGCATCTAGCGCTTGAGACTTTTGCGCATCATCAAGATTTTGACCAAGAGAGATAGACAAACCTTCTGGTAATGTTTCTGCTAACTGAGAAGCGTCAAACTTGCCATTCAAAAAGACCAGTTCAATTGCTGACAAGCCAGCCACTTCAACAGGAGACAGCTCAGTAGAAGCAGCTACAGCTTGCGCTATTGAACGCTCAACAGGACGCAGTGGCGTATAACGCCAAGCTTCCGTTTTACGGGTTGGCCAGTTGGTGTTTGATAGTAATTCAACCGCATTCGCTCGTTTAGGCGCGAGCCAATCATTAATATCTTGCGCTCGAGTAATGGCGCTTTCTAACCATTCACTCATGCATTACCCCTCAAGCTCGTCTTCTACTGGCTCTTTCTGTAACCAAGCATAACCTTGGGCTTCTAATTCGTGAGCAAGAGACGCATCGCCACTTTTCACAATTTTTCCATCAGACAAAACATGAACAAAATCTGGCTTAATGTAGTCAAGTAAGCGCTGGTAATGGGTAACAACAATGAAGCTACGATCAGCTGAGCGCTGACTATTTACTCCTTCCGCAACCACTTGTAGAGCATCAATATCTAGACCAGAATCGGTTTCATCAAGAATACAAAGCTTCGGTTTTAGCAGTAGCATCTGCATAAGCTCGTTACGTTTTTTCTCACCACCAGAGAAGCCTTCATTCACACCACGCTTAAGGAATGAAATGGGTAAATTAACTTGTTTACAAGCTGCTTTTGCTTCTTTTAAAAAGTCAGCAGATGTAATGGCTTCTTCACCACGCGCTTCGCGTTGCGCATCCACTGATGCTTTCAAAAACTCTAAGTTACTAACACCTGGAATCTCTACTGGATATTGAAAAGCAAGGAACAACCCAGCACGAGCGCGCTCTTCTGTTTCCATCTCAAGCAAATCTTCACCATTTAATTCAACGCCACCACTTTCTACGCTGTAACCATCACGACCAGATAATACATAGCCCAAAGTACTTTTACCGGCACCGTTTGGCCCCATGATGGCATGCACTTCGCCTGGTTTAATGTCTAAATTTAAACCTTTAATAATCTGCTTTTCTTCTACACTGGCGTGTAAGCCTTTTATCGTCAGTAAACTTTTGCTATTCGACATCTTCAACAATTCCTTAACCTACAGAGCCTTCAAGGCTAATTTCTAGTAACTTGCCAGCTTCTACGGCAAATTCCATTGGCAATTCTTTAAATACTTCCTTACAAAAGCCATTAACAATAACAGAGACAGCTTTTTCAGGGTCTAGACCTCTTTGACGGCACAAAAACATTTGTTCATCACTCACCTTTGAAGTGGTGGCCTCATGCTCAACAATGGCTGTCGGGTTACGACTTTCCACATAAGGGAATGTGTGCGCACCACACTGATCACCAATCAGCAACGAATCACACTGAGTAAAGTTACGTGCGCCTTCCGCTCCTGGGTTCATTCGAACAAGGCCACGGTAGCTGCCGTTACTCTTACCAGCTGAAATACCTTTGGCAATAATAGTCGACTTGGTGTTTTTACCAAGGTGGATCATTTTTGTACCAGTATCGGCTTGTTGACGCCCACGAGTTAGGGCAACAGAATAAAACTCGCCTACACTGTTATCGCCTTTCAAAATACAGCTAGGATATTTCCAAGTAACAGCAGAACCTGTTTCAACTTGTGTCCAAGAAATTTTGGCACTGGTGTGACAAATACCGCGCTTAGTGACAAAGTTATAAATACCACCTTTGCCGTCTTCATCACCTGGGTACCAGTTCTGGACCGTAGAGTATTTAATCTCTGCGTTATCCATTGCAACCAATTCAACAACTGCCGCGTGCAACTGGTTTTCATCGCGTTGGGGCGCCGTACAACCTTCTAGATAACTAACGTGACTACCTTCATCAGCAACAATCAAAGTTCGCTCGAATTGACCTGTATTTTGTTCATTGATTCGGAAGTAAGTAGACAATTCCATCGGACAGCGAGTGCCTTTAGGAATGTAAACAAAAGAACCATCAGTGAATACTGCGCAGTTTAATGCCGCGTAGTAGTTGTCTTTTTTAGGAACCACACTACCAATGTATTTTTTGATAAGTTCTGGATATTTTTGAATAGCTTCAGAGATTGGGCAGAAAATAACGCCAGCCTCTTCCAGTTTCTCTCTAAAAGTCGTTACAACTGACACAGAGTCAAATACAGCATCAACTGCCACACCTGCTAGCATTTGTTGTTCTATAAGAGGAATACCAAGCTTCTCATAAGTACGCAGTAATTCAGGGTCAACCTCGTCCAAAGACTTAGGTTTGTCTTTCATACTTTTTGGCGCGGAATAATAGGAGATTGCCTGAAAATCTATTTTTGGGTAATCAACCAAAGCCCAATCAGGCTCTTCCATTTTAAGCCATTCACGAAATGCGCTTAAACGCCATTCAAGCATCCATTCAGGTTCGCCTTTCATTTCAGAAATACGTCGGATGACTCTCTCATCCAAACCAGGTTCAAACGTTTCTGATTCTACATCAGACACAAAACCAGCTTCGTACTCCCTTGCCAGCGCCTTATCTATCTGCTCAGTCATATAAAAACTCACTCATTATAGGAACAAACACACCAAATATCAGTGGGCTAAGTTCTACTAAAATTATTCTTCACTTAATCAATAATTGCCGCGCTAATCATGTGGCTATCGACGCCACCTTGTCGGCTTTCTATGTTCTGTCGGTCGGCAACTTGCTTAACATCATTTCTATGGACCAACTGAGCCAAACTAATTTGGCTCAAAAAATCATGTATCTGGTCACTTAAATCACACCACAAATGATGTGTTAGGCACGTATTGCCACTCTGACAATCACTGCGTCCTTTGCATCCTGTTGCATCAACTGATTCATTTACCGCATCAACTATTTGAGCAACAAAGATATCTTCATTTGAACGACTAAGGCGATATCCTCCACCCGGACCTCTGACACTTGTCACTAATAGCTTTTTACGAAGCTTAGAAAACAACTGCTCAAGATAAGAAAGTGAAATCCCCTGCCGATTAGAAATATCAGATAAAGACACCGGCCCTTGATCCGAATGCAATGCCAAATCCAGCATGGCGGTTACCGCATAACGACCTTTTGTTGTCAGGCGCATAAGCTATCCAATTAAGACGATTCTTTGAGGGCGTAAATAGTACACAAAACCTACCGTTTTTATCAAGTATTTACCCGACCAATTTAGTAGGTTATTACATCAGTTAATAATCGTGGCGTATTTTACGTGTTACAGTAGAAAAACTAAACTACAGAATGTGTCATTATGGTGAATAAAGAAGCGGCACATCCGGTTTAAGACAGATCCTTCAAATAAAAGCACTTCTATCTCTTGCCCTTTTCCCATAAACAAGCACACTAATATATAAAGCAACTAATAAATGTGAATATCTCATGACTAATAACGAAGACACTCCGAAAAAAAGCTCTAAATTAATCTGGGTTGGATTTATCCTATGTTTCATTCTTAGTGTGGGGGCATCCGCCGGTGTCACCTTCTTTTTAACTCAACCGAAAGAAGCTGAACCAGTCACGTCACCAAAAGATACAGAACAAGATGCTTTATTACTCAATCTAAAGTCATCTATTGCCCAGCAAAATAGCCAATTAGCTGAATTGAAAGCTCAGAATGACGTATTAAAGCTATATCTGAGACACAGCAGCTCAACAGCTCTGAAGAACATTCTCATTAATCAGGAACAAAACATACAAGCTTATTTAGTCTTGATGAAATCAGCGATGGGTGACTTGTCCAATATTGTTCAAGGTGCTTCAGACTGGGATAACAAATATCAGTACCAATTAGATATTGCGCAGAAACGCAGTATTGAAAGAGAAGACTTATTAAAGCTATTAAAAACAGGCGAACCAAACGACACGGAATAAAAAGCACGATAGCCTAAAATGCATTCTCAGATAGGGTGAAAACATGACAGCTTTATCTGAGAATACCACCCAGAACTTCCTTCATAAAAGCAACCTACATATCGACAGCTAAAAGCGTTCCTTGTTTAATTGCAAGCTTCGCATCCAGTTCAGACGCCATATCCGCACCACCAATCAGATGTACTGTTTGAGCAATTTCACTTTCCAGTAGTCGATTCGGCTCTTGCCCTGCACAAACCACCACGGCATCTACTTCCAAACATTGATCTACACCATCAATAGAAAGATGAAGCCCCTCATCATCAATACGTTGGTATTCACATTTAGAATGAAATACCACACCTTTCGCGAGTAACTCAGCCCTATGTATCCAGCCTGTTGTTTTACCTAACTGAGATCCAACTTTGTTTTTTTTACGCTGCAGCAAAAATACCTCTCTTTCCGCTTTTTCAAAGATGGGCTTCATGCCTTCAACACCGCCTCTGGCCGCTAGAGTCGTATCAACGCCCCATTGCTTCATAAAGCTTTTAATATCTTGCTGCTTATACACCTTCTTATGTATTAGGTATTCCGACACATCAAAGCCAATCCCGCCAGCGCCAATGACTGCAACACGTTGACCAACATGAACACCGTTCATAACATCCAAATAGCTCAGCACTTTTTTATGCTCAATACCTTCTATTTCTGGCGTCCTTGGTAAAATTCCTGCGGCTAAAACCACTTCATCATATTGTGCCTCATTGAGAAGCTTGCCATCTACGCGAGTGTTTAACTGCAGACTCACTCCTGTAATCTCAATTTGCTTTTGAAAATAACGTAAGGTTTCAAAAAATTCACCTTTTCCGGGAATTTGCTTGGCGATATTAAACTGCCCACCAATATCACTCGACGCATCATACAAGGTTACCGAATGACCTCGCTTAGCGGCAGTTGTAGCAAACGCCAATCCTGCTGGACCAGCCCCAATAACAGCAATACGCTTTAATTTGTCAGCAGGGCTGATGATTATCTCTGTCTCATGACAAGCTCTAGGGTTTACAAGACAAGACGTCAGTTTGTTTGCAAAGACATGATCTAAACAAGCCTGATTACAAGCAATACATGTATTAATTTCATCGGCGCGATTTTGTTCGGCTTTTAAAACAAACTCAGGATCAGCAAGAAAAGGTCTGGCCATGGAAACAATATCAGCATCGCCACAAGCCAGAATTTGCTCAGCCACATCTGGCGTATTAATTCGGTTTGACGTTACTAATGGAACCGTTAATGATTTTCGCAACGCAGCGGTAACCCACGTAAATGCTGCTCTGGGTACTTTGGTTGCAATAGTTGGTATTCTTGCTTCATGCCAGCCGATGCCTGTACTTATGATATTTACGCCTGCTTTTTCAATTTCTAATCCAAGCTCAACCACTTCATCAAGACTGCTACCGCCTTCAACTAAATCCAACATAGATAGTCGATAAATAATAATAAATTGCTCACCAACGGCGGCTCGAATTCGCTTAATGATCTCAATGGGCAATCGAATTCGATTAGCGTATTCACCACCCCAATCGTCTTCACGGTGATTCGTTTTTGAGGTAATAAATTGATTCAGAAGATAGCCTTCAGACCCCATTACCTCAACGCCATCATATCCAGCTTTTTGAGCCAAAATAGCTGTTTTTATAAAATCTGATATTTGCTTTTCAATCCCTTCTTCAGTTAGCGCTTCGGGCTCAAACGGGTTTATCGGTGCTTGAATTGCTGATGGCGCAACCGATTTTGGATTGTATGCGTAACGCCCTGTATGCAAAATCTGCATACAGATTTTTCCACCTTCTTTGTGAACAGCCTCCGTTATCTCACGATGTTTTTCAGCATCTTGTTCGGATGTCATTGCCGCCGCACCAGCATAAACAGCGCCTTCAGCATTAGGAGCAATACCGCCTGTCACAATAAGCGCGACGCCACCTCGTGCTCGCTCAGTATAGAAAGCCGCCATACGCTCAATTCCACCTTTCATTTCCTCTAAGCCTAAATGCATAGAACCCATTAAGACCCGATTTTTTAGCTTTGTAAAACCTAGGTCTAATGGCTCGAATAAGTGGGGATAGGTTGAATGACTCATAATGACAGCTCTCTTTATTTATTACCCTTAATCTTGACACTGTCAAGATAGTTTTAAATTTTGACAGTGTCAAGATGAGAGGTTTTAATAAAAAAATGACGACATCAAAAAAGCAATATCATCATGGCGACTTAACCAAGTCGCTACTAGAAGCTGCGACCTTGATTATCAAAGAGCAAGGGGTAGAAAGCCTTAGTATGCGTAAACTTGCCGACGTAGTTGGCGTTTCAAGAACAGCGCCTTACCATCATTTCAAAGATAAAAACACGCTACTTTGCGCTTTAGCCGAACAAGGTTTCTACGAGCAAAAACAAATCCTAAGCACCCTAATGAAACAAAAACACTCAGCAAGAGAACGCTTTACTAAGTACGTATACCTCTATTTAGAATACGCTCGGCTACACAATGAAACTTATGACTTGATGTATGGCAGAACAATCTGGAAAGCAGGCAAGCCAAATGAAGCGTTAAAATTAGCATCTAAACGAACATTTAAAACATGGATTGAATGGGTAGAAGAGTTACAAGCCCAAAAAGTGCTCACCAACAGCAATACACCATTAAGGATTGGCCAAACAACATGGGCGAGCCTACATGGGCTCGCTAGGCTCTTTATAGACGGAATATATCTAGAGCAATCCGAATTATCCGATATGATAGAGCAAATGGTAAAAAACTTATGTATTGATGAGTCAACCAGCGCCTAGATTGGATCGCACATTAGATAACAGTTGCTCCTTACGTAACCTCTTAATATCTTGATGGCTCAAATACAGTAAAGGTAAAACCACAAAGAGCGAACCAATCAATAACCCAAGATCCGGCTTATTACCAAAGGCTAACCATCCCATTAGAAAAGCAAAAATAAGGCCTGAGTATTCCGCACTTGTCACTTTACTGGACGCCACATAACGATACCCAATCAAACAAGACACACTGTATAAAATAGAACAGACAGACGTCAAAGCGGCGTAAATCAATAAATCAAATTGCAGGGCCTCACCCTCCATAAGAGCCAATATTGCTGCTAATGGCAAAGCTGAAAATTGAGTAATACACAACCCACAAAACATATCTTGATTCTGTGGCAGCTTTTTAATTAACAAACTGTTTGCAGCCAATACCATCGCAAAAAGAATAGCGCTGATCATTCCCAAGCTTATTTCAGTCGGCCTTAGAATAATCAAAATCCCAATAAAGCCTAATAAAGCAGCACCAATCACCTCAAACGTTAAGCGCTCTTTAAAGAAAATAGCACCAAATAACATGATGAAAATCGGCGCAGTGTAAAAGACTGAATTAGCTGTTGCCAAAGAAAGTTCAGACAAGGAGACAACAAGCAGAACAGCGGCTAATACCCACATATTTCCACGCACAAAATGCAGTCTCAATCCGACTAGAATAGGCGACTTAGGACGATATATTTGCCGAATAAATACGATTGGCAATAACATCAAAAACATAAAAACAGCGCGAAAAAAGGTAAATTGAAAGATAGCGACATCAGGCCCTGCTAACTTAATAAATACATCGCATAAAGTGGCAAAAAAGCTACCCAAAATTAGAACAAAAATAGCGCTAGCCACGGTGCGCCCAGACATAACATCTCTCCCCTTAAATTACATTAACCGCTAAATTTTAAAGGCTTATATTTATTAGATAAAATGATATATTTAGATTAAGTATTAGTTATTTGGATAATAAAATATGCTGCCACCTCTCAAATCACTTCCGGTATTTGAAGCCGTCGCTAGACTAAATAGCTTCTCATTGGCAGCTGCTGAGCTGAACGTCAGTCAGAGTGCAATATCCCACCAAATAAGAATATTGGAGAATCACCTTGGAGAGACTCTTTTCAACCGCCAAGGGCGTAACTTAGAACTAACAACTGAAGGAAAACGTTATCTAGATGTTGTAAGTAACTCTCTTCTGCAAATAGCTCAAGCTACGAATCAAATTAAAGGTGAACAAGAAACCCATATAAGATTAGCTGTCTATAGCTCGTTTGCTGTTTATTGGCTAATTCCACGATTACCCGAACTAAAACGCTTATACCCAAACTTAGAGTTAAGTATTGAAATGAGTCATGGCTCTCCTGACTTATCTGACCGCACAGCTGATCTTTTTATTACCACTGAAAAAGAAAAAAGAGGATTTTTCTTTGAACCTCTTTATCAAGAAGAACTATTTCCTGTTTGCAGCAAACACTATCTTGAGGCAATTAAAAACAGATTAAACGTCACCTCAGATCAAGAACTCAACGATAAACTGAACACAACACCCAGCCCTTTAGCCCAGTTCTCTCTTATCACCTCTTATAGCATCTACGATCGCCATACAGAAGATTGGAAACGCTGGTTTTCAAACCTTAAACAGCCACTACCAAACACCATACAATTTCATCGATTCAGTCATCTAATGTTAGCCTATGAAGCTGCGAAGCACTCCCTTGGCATCGCACTTGTTAATGACTATATGATGAACGAAAAAAACGATGAACAGGCACTGGTTAAACTGCCTTGCAGTGGTTTCAAGACAGGTGATAATTTTTATTTAGCCTATAAAGAAAGTCGTAAAAATGAAGATATAATTCGATATTTAAGAAAATGGCTACTTGAGGAAGCTAAGACATTAGCCTAAGCCATAATATCTAAAATCGAAAAATAAAACTGAAGAGTAACAAAATGAAGGGCGGTTTTCTGCTGCATCCATGCAGCCCTGAATCATCATGAAAAGGAGACAGGGCCTCCATCCTGGATGGCTTGGGCAATCCATCACCCCCTGTCTATAAATAACACTACCAAATAGTGAATATATTATGCAAGAAAAAAAATATACTTTTTCTTGTAAATTAATCCTTCCATCTTATAAGCGCGAAAACTTTATTGATACATATTATAGGTTTTAATTTCCGCAGACGCGTTTCGCTCGCAAAACAAGCGCAAGTAAATGAACAGCAAAACACTCTCTACCAGACCTTCTCATTTCCAAATAGGCCTAAACGAAAAAGCCCGCTCTGCGTTAGCAGAACGGGCTTCTCTTAATTATAAGCTTAACGACTTACTTCTCTTACATGCGTATCTGCAATAAAAAGCCCCACACAGCATTGGCTATGTGGGGCTCTCGTGTA